>NZ_CP088025.1 GCF_013373795.3 Bradyrhizobium quebecense | reverse complement strand
TACCGTCTATCTGGCCGTGGCGCTGGACTGGGCGACCCGCCGGGTTCTGTCGTGGCGGCTGTCGATCACCATGGAGGCTGCATGATGATGTCGCGCTCTTGACCGCTGAATCGACAAGCGACGACAACGCGTTGAGCGCTTCCAGGCTGACAAAGGGCTCTGCCGTTAGGCTGCCACCGCGAGCACATGCCGCGCGGTCGAACATCCAGGATGGGATCTCCAGAAAACGCCGCGTCTCCGATCCATCCAGCGTGCAGCGGAAAACAACGCCGTCCGCCTTGTCGATCACACCATGGACGAAAACCTCGCGGCCTGCCCAAGGGTGATGCCGGTACAGAACCTCACGGCATACGGTCCCGTGGGCGTTCTCAAGCCTTGTTGTACAATGGCCGGCGTCCCCACTCGAGCCTTGACCGCGGCGCTCCGGATCAAGCCTACTTCAACTCGCTGCCGCTCCGCATGGCAGCCTAACCACGGCAGACGCTCCACCTATCAACGCGGAAATTCTGTCCAAACAACCGGGGCCAGCTCTGTCATTGATCGGCAGGCGTTTGAGGCCAGCTTCTACGCATTGTTGGAAAAGTGGAGGCTGCGTCGGTACACGCCGTGATCAAAATAGACGTCAGTGCAAATCAAGGCGCTTGAGCCGGCCTTACGATCAATTGCAGACCGATGCGTGATCACCATTCCTATTTGGTGGCGCCTGCTCCGGCGCGATCGATGACCCAGGCCACCATGTTGCCCTTGGCCTCTTGAGCCTGCACGTGCCGGAGGGCCTCGGAGTAGGTTAGTAAGGGCGTTTTGTCGCGTCCGTGACACGGTGATGTTCGGCGGCGTGCCGCCGCACTCAGTTAAGCCGTTGAATAGATAGCAGAACGCTTTTCTGGGCTGTTCCTATGCAGTTGGCACGATTCTTGATTTTCTTGCCAGCATCGCTCACTCATCCTAAGATTTGGAAAGGACACAGCAATGAAGGCCGATATCTCAGCCTTGGGTCTAACTGAACTAACTCCTGAGGAAGCATCTGCTACTTCGGGAGGCGTGCTTTGGGGGGTTGTGTTTGCAATTGTCGGCGTTGTTGGGATGGCAGCTGCCGCAATAGGTGGATATATAGGGGGCGGTCCACGTTGAGGATAAGCTCGGGACGCTTACAGGCGAAATCGTTGCCAAAACCGCATTGCCTCAAACGGCGTTGATGACGGTAAGCCGGTCCCTCTTATCCACGCGGGAACGACAGAAGGACGTTCGCTTTGTCAATCGGCGTGTCCAATTTTGGCTCGCGTATTGCCGCATTAGCGAATGTTACCCTCATGGCGCCATCGTACTGGTCGATACGACCTTGAAGGATTGGCCGCGCCAAGTGGCTTTTCCGGCTTGCTCGACGAGAGGGGCTGTGGGCGGGTCGGGGCCCTACATAGCCCGGGCCGTCCACAGCCCCGGGCCATGGGGCAGCGGTTGTGGCGTCGTCGAGCGGGCCCTGGGCGACCAACCGTTCGGCAGCCCTTCGTCTGAGCGCCCTCAGCAGACGTTGCACAATCGAATGCTGTCTCTTTCCGAACTCCTCGGGGTGTTTCTCGCGCAGCCGGCCGACAATTGCGAGTGCCGTCAGCTGCGGCTGCTCTGCGAGCCACGCTTCGATCGCGGCAATATGCGGGTCGAGCTTGGACGGCATGCGAACTCTGGTCTTATAGGGTCGACGAGTTCGCCGGTGTGTAGCACGCGGCTCGCCGACCGTCACGCTCTTGCCGAGCGTCTTCGCGAACGTCGCTGCGGTCGCTGGCAGGATGCTAGTGTGAGCGGGTTGCGGGCCGCGCGCCTGTCCGGCACGACGATCGACGCGATTGCCTAGTTCCTCTTGGATCGCGCGAATCTCTGCCAACAGCGCGACCGGATCGAGCGAGCGATACTGATCGCGTAGCCGTTTCTTCACGGCCGCGGTCACCTTGGGATGCGCTAAGGCACGCTCTTAGGGCGTCGATGGGAGATGATAGCGCTTGATCACTTTAGCTCCTTCGCGACGCTTCTCCTTCAGCTTGAACGACGGTTGGAAGAAGTTGATGTGGCCCATCATACGCGCCGTCTCGACGCCATCGAAGCGGCCATAGCCCATGAGGCGGCGGACGACGGCACCACTCTTCTGCTCGACAAACGCCTGATCATTCTTCTTGTGTAAGCGCGATTTTCTTCGCACGCCGGCGGTTTTGATGGATTGCCCTGGTATCGGGCGATACCGAGCCGTTCAGGCAGTGGCGGCTTTGTGGAAGTTGAAGGGCAGCAGGTCTGTAATATCGGCGTCGCCGGCGCGCTGAGGCAATTCGGTGAGGACGTGGCGCAACCACGCTAACGGCTCGACACGTGAGGCGCGGCAGGTCAGCATCAGGCTATAGACGACGGCACTGGCCTTGGCTCCGTCCACGGTATCGCTGAACAACCAACTCTTCCTGCCAGTTGCAAAAACCCTGATGTCGCGCTCCAGAAGATTGTTGTCAATCGGCATGCTGCCGTCCCCGGTGTAGCGCGTCAGATATTCCCATTGGTTTCGGGTGTAGGATACGGCGTCGCCGAGCTTGCTGTCAGGCAAGACCTTCGGGCCATGTCATCGAGCCATACTTTGAGAGCATTGAGGATGGGGACACTATGTTGCTGGCGGAAGCGGCGAATGCAGTAGGCCTGTGTTTCACCCTTCTCCGGTATTCCGTCCCACGCCCGCCTTTCAACCCGGTAGAGCTGTTCAAAGAACCGCAGCGCTTGCTCGGGCGGACCGCCGCCCTTCTTCCTGGCTTTGAGGGCATCGACAAAGCGCCGCCGGGAGTGGGCCATGCATCCAATGTGGGTGGCCCCTTCCAGCGTGCGCCATGCGGTATAGCCGTCACTCATTACAATGCCACGGTAATCGCCGAGGAAGGCTTGCGGGTGGATTTGGCCGCGGCCCGGCTGATAATCCAGAAGAACGATCGGCTCGTGGCTGCCCTTGCCGCTGCGATAAGCCCACATGTACGATGTGCTGGTGGCCCGTTTGTCCTTCTCCTTGAGGACCTGAACCGTTGTCTCGTCGCCATGGATGAGAGGTTGTGATCTGAGCCGCAGCTTCAGGGCGTCGTAGATGCGATGCAGATGCTTCTCGCTCGAGCCAATCACCCAGTGGCCCAAAGCGCCGCGGCTGACAGGAACACCTGCACGTTCGAAGGCCTGCGCCAGGCGGTAGAGCGGCGTGCCATCGACATATTTGTGAACCAGCGCGAACGCCAGCGTCGAGGGCGTGGCAACGCTGCCCGGCAATGGTTGCGGCGGCATCGGCGCGGTCACGACAGGGGCGTGGATCCCGGTGCGATCGCAATGGCGGCACGCATATTTGAAGCGCACATTCTGTAAAACCTTCGCCTTCACCTCGATATGAAGTTGCTCGGTGACAGCCTCGCCCATGCGATGCATCTGGCCACGGCAGCAAGGACACGCCTTCTGATCGTCGGACAGGTCATACTCGACGCGCTCACGAGGTAGGTTCCCCGGCAGCGGCTTGCGGCCGCGCTTCTTTCCCATTGTGTTTTCGACGGGTGGCAAGCCCGTGTCCGGAAGTTCGGCGATATTGTTCGTTTCACTGCCGGCGTCCTCCTCATCGGAGGCCTGCTCGGCTTCATTGAAGAGACGATCAACATGCTTTTCGCTGCGCGGTATAGCGCGACAATCAGGATGAGAGCGGCGCGTCAATCAAGATGAGACGAGGCGGCCGAGTCAGGAGATAATTGACGCTGGCCGCCTACTTGGCAAGCGTTGATTGACGCTGCGCGACAATCAAGCGGCGCTGCCAGCGTCAATCACAGTCTTGTCGAGTTCGTTGGGGGTCGTGTGAACAGGTGGCCGGCCTGGACCGCGCTTGCGATCGAGGGCAACTTTTCGACGGTAACTTTCGACGTTCATCTCGAGGATCGTGGCGTGGTGGACCAAACGATCGATGGCAGCCAACGTCATTGCCTGGTCCGGGAAGATACGCCCCCATTCGCCAAATGGCTGATTGGCCGTGATCAGCAGCGAGCGTCGTTCGTAGCGGGCGGCGATCAACTCGAACAGCACACTGGTTTCCGCCTGATCCTTGCTCACATATGTGATGTCGTCGAGGATCAGGAGGTCATAGCGATCGAGTTTGGCGATCGCGGACTCCAGCGCCAGCTCGCGCCGCGCGACCTGCAGCCGTTGCACCAGATCAGTGGTGCGCGCGAAGAGAACGCGCCAACCGTTCTCGACGAGAGCCAGGCCGATCGCCGTGCCGAGATGGGTCTTGCCGCCGCCCGGTGGACCGAACAAGAGCAAATTGGCGCCGGCCTTCAACCAGGCGTCGCCAGCGGCGAGCGCCATCGCCTGTGCCTTTGATAGCATCGGCACGCTTTCGAAGTCGAAGGTGGCGAGCGTCTTGCCGGCGGGCAAACGCGCTTCCACCATGTGTCGCTCGATCCGACGGCGGGTGCGATCGGCCGCCTCGTGCTCGGCAAGGGCGGCGAGGAAGCGGGCGGCAGGCCACCCTTCCTTGTCCGACTGTGCGGCGAGCTTCGGCCAGATCGCCTTGACGCCCGGCAGGCGGAGCTCATTGAGAAGCAGCTCGACACGGGCAGCATCGACGGAGGTAGCGATACCGGTCATGCTGCCTCTCCCAGGTTCGAGCGGCCCGACATGACGCTGACGGAGGCGAGTTCATCGTAGACGTCGAGCGGCGCCAGCTTGACGGCGACACGCGGGATCGAGGCCGCCTCGGGTCGGAAGCGGTCGCGCAGCGCGGCAAGATCGGGTAACTGTCCGGCGTCCAGATCCATCGCGATCACCTCGGCGAGTTCTGCTTCGCAGGCGCGCTCGTGAGCCAGCGCCAGAAGCTCGACCGTCACCTTGCAGGCGCGCCGGTCATCACCATGCTCCCGCAAGGTCTCGAACAGACGTTTGTAAGCTGCACGCGGGAAGAGTTGGTCGCGATAAACGAGATTGAGGAGCGCCATCGGCTTGCGCCGCAGGGCATGGATGACGTGCCGGTAATCCACAACATGACCGCCCTGGCTCTCGGACACAGGCCGACCGCGCCGCAGCGTCACGACCGGCGTGACGCCAAGGAAGCATTCGAGCCGGTCGTCGAAGATGCGCACACGCAGGCGATGGCCGATCAATCTTGAAGGCACGGTGTAGAATGCGCGCCGCAGGATGAAGCCGCCTGACGACGTCACCGGGATCACTTTCTCCTCGAAGTCGGTCGTGCGGCCTTTTGGCAGCGGCGCCAAGGCCTCCTTCTCGAGCGCGATCGGCTTGGCGAGGTTGGCGTTGCGCCGGCCGACAATCTCGTCGACAAAAGCCCGGTACGCATCGAGACTGGCGAACTCGCGCGTCCCCCGCAGCAACAGCGCATCTTCCAGTGCCCGCTTGAGATGGCCGTGCGCGCTCTCGATCGAGCCGTTCTCATGTGCGATGCCCGCATTGTTGCGCGTTGGCGCCATGCCATAGTGGCCCATCAGCCCGGCGTAGCGCTGCGTCAGATCCCCCCGTGCGTCGGCGGCCAGATTGCGGAATGCTGCCGACAGGCTGTCGCTGCGATGCTCCCGCGGCACGCCGCCAAGCGCCCACAGCGCGTTCTGCAAGCCCTCCGCCAGGGCGACGAAGCTTTCGCCGCCGAGCACGACATGGACATGCTCGAAGCCGGAGAACGCCAACCGGAAGTGATAGAGCCGGTGATCGAGCGGCTCACCCGCGATGGTAATACCGAGCGCGCTCACGTCGGTGAAGTCGGACAGACCCAGGCGGCCGGGCTCGTGCTGCTGGCGGAAGATCACGTCCTGTTCGGGGCCGTTGAGCGCCCGCCAGGCGTTGATGCGCCGCTCCAGCGTGCGGCGGATGTTCGGGTTCAAGTCATGATGCCGTCGGCGCAGCTCGTCCAGCACGCCGATCACGCGGATGCCGGGCGCAGCCTTCAGGATCGGAACGATCTCGGCGTCCCAATACTGCCCGAGCGGATCGGACCGGCGCCGGCCCCTCGGCGTCTTCTTCTGCGATGGCGGGCGACAATCGCCCTCGATTCGATACGCGCTTGCCTTCGAGAACCCCGCCTTGGCCGCGGCGGCCTCGGGGGACAGTGTCAGTCGGTACGTCATGTACAGCCTCATCTGGTGGTCGGTGATGTGGAGGCCAGGCAAGGCATCGATTCCCTCTTGTCGAGACGAACCAACAGCTTGCACCAGCCGCACCCGGCCGCCAGACGGGTCCAAAAACGCGCGACGCCGATGGGGACGGTCCTCCGGTCGGGCTGCGCCCTCCCTTCGGTCCGTCCCCATCGGCGCAGTCTCACCTTGATTGTCGCTGGAGTCTCACCCTGATCGCCGCCGCGCAGGACCGCATCACCCGACCGCTGCGACACAACGGCCAGCCCTATACGGGCATCAACGTCTTGCTGCTTTGGTCAGAAGCCATCGCGCGCGGCTTCTGCTCGCCGATCTGGATGACGTTCAAGCAGGCCAGCGAACTTGGCGCGCATGTCCGTAAGGGTGAGACCGGCAGCACTGTGGTGTATGCAAGCCGCTTCACCAAAACGGAGACCGACGCTCACGGCGACGAAATCGAACGGGATATCCCCTTCCTCAAAGCCTACACCGTCTTCTGCGTCGATCAAATCGATGGCTTGCCCGCGCATTACTACGGTCGGCCGCCCGTCGTCACATCAACGATCGAGCGCAACGCGCACGCCGACGCTTTCTTTGCCAACACCGGGGCGATTGTTCGGCACGGCGGCTCGATGGCGTTTTACGCGCCTTCGTCCGATCATATTCAGATGCCGCCGATCGAAAGTTTCCGCGACGTGGCCTCCTATGTTGCCGTCAGAGCCCATGAGACCGTGCATTGGACCGCTCCCGCTCACCGCGTCAATCGCGATCTCAGCCGTTACGGCAAGGATCGGAGCGAACGCGCGCGCGAAGAATTGATTGCGGAACTCGGCAGCTGCTTCCTCTGCGCGGATCTCGGGATCTCTCCCGAACTCGACCCGCGGCCGGATCATGCGAGCTATGTCAAGTCGTGGTTGGAGGTCTTGTCGAATGAGAAGCGCTTTATCTTCTCGGCTGCCGCGCATGCGCAACGCGCCGTCGCTTATCTGCACGACTTGCAGCCCAAAGCAGCTGACGTCGAGGAGGCAGCATGATGAGCGCACAGCGTGATTGGGGCCGGCGCGTACCGGCCCGCACTTATCCGGCGATCAGCGCAGGGACCGCGGCCCCTTTGCTTGGCCGCCACGTCGAGGCCCCTTTATTCCTCATGCTGCGCGACCTGACAGGGATCTAGCTTCCTTCGAGGGCGGCCGCCGTTCTGGCTTTGCACAGGTCGTCGGCTTTGCCGAGCAAATCTCGTTCGCGGCCTGCGGGTTCACTTTGCGGGTCGCGTGATTCTTGACGGCTGAGCAGCGTGCTTACCTTCCGGGTTCGGGCCTCGACCAGCAAGCTTGAGGAATTGTCAGATGTGCGGTGAGCGGTGATCGGGTTCTTTCCTCGGTCAAGGTTTCGATGATCGCAGTTCGTGTTCTTGGCCGTTTCTTCTGGCACACCCACGTCGTCCTTGATTGGCATGTCTGACCGAAGGGCGGCGTCGCTTAAGCGCCGCCTCGCTCTTATCCCCGCAACAGCCGGTTACGACTTTCTTCCCCTGGACCGCTGCGCGTCCATTCCTCGCGCAAGACAAGAAAGTCGTGCCCTGGCTGCCCTCTACTGCGTGCCGGCCCCTTCGGGGTGCGGGTCGACCGCCTCCGGTCTGTCGCCAGCCATCGAGGCCGCGATGGGCGCGGCCCGGAAACTGAAAAAGGACACCACAATGGCGACCATCGGCACCTTCACCTCGACCGGCAACGGCTTCACCGGCACGGTTCGCACCCTCGCCCTCAATGCCAAAGCCAAGCTGGTGCGGGTCGAGAACCCCTCCGACAAGGGACCACACTTCCGCATCTTCGCCGGTAATGTCGAGCTGGGAGCGGCTTGGCAGAAGACCGCCAGGGACACCGAGCGCGATTACCTCTCGGTCAAGCTGGACGACCCGAGCTTCCCGGCTCCAATCTATGCCACCCTGATTGAGGTGGAAGGCCAGGAAGGTCTTCAGCTCATCTGGTCCCGCCCCAGCCGGGACTGAGGGCCCGCGAGAGCGGCCTCGCCGAAAGGCGGGGCCGCGTCTGCATTGACACCAGCAGATGTGCGCACGCTCAGGGCCTCAGGCGCGGGTATGGAGCTGTTTAGCTTATTGCTACGAGGGTATGAACCGACCAGTTTGAAACTCGAGGCCAAAGTCGTAGTTGGAATACGATAACGAACATTAATCTAAGCGAGGAGAGTGAGCTTTATCGATCCCGCACCAGGAGCACGATTAGCCCTGCGAGGCCTAGCTCCGCGACGAGATCCTGCGTCGCGTCGGGGTGGCGAGTTGCTCCGCGACCATCCGCCGAGCCGCCCAAACCTCAGCGAACGCTCGGTTGCTGGCCGAGCGAGAGCTATGTCTTGGGAGCGGCGCGAGCCAGCCGTTGCTTCGCCGAATCTGCGCTCGCCGCCGCGAGCAGGTCCGGCCAGCTGTCGGGCGGATTGCCGCGATTGAGCATCCTGCGAAACGCCGCGTAGGCGTCGTCGGCGCTCTCATAAGCGCGCAACGTCGTGTCGTCATTGACCCAGGCCAACACTATCACCTTCGCGTCCGCGGACTGCTGGTAGCGAAAGAACAGCCGGAACTGCTGTAGGAATTTTGCCCGGAACCAATGCTTGTACGCGTCGCCGAGCGTGCCGCCCTGGCGGTAGGCGTCGCGCGTCGGGTCGCTCGGAATGTCTTCGAACGCGACCTTGAGAACGGCTGCGAGTAGTTTTGTAGCGCGCTTCTTCTTGTATCCTTGCGGGTCTTTCTTCCGCGCTTTTTCGACGGCGCCGATCATCGCCTCAAGCTGGTCGAGAAACAGCGGGTGCGCGTAGATCGTCCAGCCGTTGATTTCGAGCGTTTCGTCGCTCACGCCTCGTCATCCGCAAGCGGCGCGTCGAGATCGACTTTAACGCCCTTGACCAGGTCCTTGCCGCGGGACACGAGTGAGCGCGGCACCGGCCGAATCCGCGACGGCTCATTCGCCATGTCGCGCGCGAGAAACGAGAGAAACTTGCCGATCACGGGATCGCCATCCTCGACCTGGGCCACTTTCTTCGCGATCACGACGGTGCCATCCGCAAGCGCGCGAAACACCACCTGATCGTGCTTGCCGAGCGCGAGCATCTTCCGGATTGCCGCGGGCACGGTCGTCTGGCCACGCTCAGTGATGGTGGCGGGGATTTCGAGAATTTCAGCCGTTTTCGCCATGGCCGGCTCCGGGGGTCGCACACTCTTCGATGTAATGCATTTGCATTGTATGTCAAGCCGCCACCGGCGCGATCGAGACACAGCAGCAGCCAGGGCGCCCGGGGATGCCGGTGATGCACCACGTGGTGCGCATTTGGGATCTATTCGCCGGTGCAGCATCTAGCCTACGCTCCGGTCGCCAGAATCTCGCCCGCGAAAGTCGCCCATGCAGAAGCCCCTGCTTGACCAGGATGTCGCCGACGAAGCACCGACCGCCTCCGTTCTGACCGGCTATGACGAAGAGCACCTGGTCACCTACCTGCGCCTGCTCCATGCCGAAGCCGACGGCGCCGATTGGAAAGAGGTTGCGCGGATCGTGCTGCACCTTAATCCGGCCCAAGAGCCTGAGCGTGCTCGGCGCGCCTGGCAGACACACCTAGCTCGCGCTCGCTGGATGACTGAGTACGGCTATCGGCATTTGCTTCGCGGCGGGGCGCCGCATTGATCGCGTCTGGGCCTGCCACCTGCTCGAGCAACGCGAAGTCAGCAAGGCCGCGGCCTCAATCAAGGGGATCAAGTCTGAGTTTGACGTTTCACGTTGGCAGCGGCTAATGCCGGTGCATCGTGTCGGCATGCTCTTGTCTCGCCGTTTCCTGCGGCAGGCTTGCGGCGATCACGCGTTCGAGGATTGCGCGTCGCTCGCTCGGCCCCTCGTGGCGTCTCGCTATCCTTGAATTCCACACCGAATTGTTTAAGCATTCCGCCGGTGCGTCACGCCTGAAGACGCAGCCGCTGCCGCACTCTTTCGTAGAGCTGCACTTCGGCCTTCTGCAAGAGTTCGATGACGACGGCGAATTGCTGCCGATCGACATGGGTGGCCCAGCCGCTTTCGCAGCGCACGACAAGATAGTAGCTATCCCCATAGTCCTCGATGCCACGTTTGAACGTGACGGTGGCGGATTGGACGGTCCCCTTCTCCCTCGCCTGGGGACCGGGAACGAGATTGCAATTGTATCTCCCGGCGAGCTCCGGAAATGGACCATCGTCCTGCTCGCGCTTTCGGTAGTGCTCGAAGATCAGATCAGGTTGGCAGCCCCGAATCAGCCGGAAGCTCATGCCGACACCTGCATAATCGGTTCGCGTGTGTCGCACCGGTGGATCAAACGCCAGCGTCACGCGAATGCAGCGTTCCCCATTTCCCGCTTGAAACGCTTCGGGAATTGGAATGCGATAGACGGCAAAATGGTCGAGGGCGAGCTCGTCTTCTGCGTAGAGCATGACGCGCGCGTCGTCGGAGAAGGCCGCGCGTTCCAGATCGACGAGGCCGTGCCCGCAGATCGCGCGCGTCGCGTCCACACCAAGCAGCTGAAGCCGCTCCTGGGCTGGCTGCGGGATTTCCGCGGAACCCACGATGAGCGCGCGCACCAGATTGGCTGAGGCATGCGGGAAGCGCGTCAGGATCTGAGCGGCGCTGAACGCAACTCGTGGGGCGGCATAGGATGTGCCCGAACCCGCCGTGAACAGGCGATCAAGATAGCTGTGATACAGCGTCAGGACGCCAGCGCTGCCGACATCCTCCCCGCCCCGCAGACGCGCGACGATGGGGTCGAAGATCAGCGTGCCGCCAATCTCGACCACGTCAGGCTTCGTGGCCCCGCCAGGCCCCGGTCCGATCCGGGAAAACGGCGCCGGCTCGTGCAGGAGCGTGATCGGGCGCACGCCCACATCCTCGGCCCGATCCGGATCGAGGCCCTCGCCATGCGCGAGCGCGCCGACGGTGATCACATTCAATGCGCCCGCGGGCTCGAAGAATCGATTGGCGTCCTCCAGAAGATAGCGCGGATATTCGGTCACCGCCTGTTCCAGGCGATTGCCGCCTCGTGATCGCCTCGCGCATCTGGGAGGGCACGAGGCGGCGATCGTCAAAGTCACCCCGGTCGTTCACGACCTTCGCCGCACAGATACGGGCGCCGCGTTGCAATGCGCCGACGGCAAGCTGTGCGCGCAGGTCACCAAACGCGGCGACGCCGGCGACCCGGGTGCCGTGACCCCAAACGTCCGCCGTGCCGAGATCGGCGGGAACGCCGATCGCGCCGGCGACAATATCCGCCAAGAACGGGTGATCGTTGACGCCGCTGTCGATGATGCCGATGAGCGGCGCGTCCTCGGCAAGCGCGTTCAGCGCGGGAGCATCGGCCAGCGTCAGGTCGAGCGCTTCCGCCGTCGTCACATCCGGCGCAGGTGGCAGATCGATCGTCGCCACCTCCTCGATTGTAAGTAGGGTGCGAATGAGTTCGCCCGTCAGGCGCGCGCGAAACATGCTGATCGAGGGACCGATGTAGCGATCCAAGACCTCACCGGCCCGGGCCTCGACGTAACGGATGACCTCCTCGATCTTGCGTTCCCGCAGACGGCGCTCGCCAAGGTCCCAAAGCTCGATATCGACCAGGTAGGATGTTTGGGGCACAAAGTCGTTGAGGTCCGCAAACCCTTCCTCCTGAAAGCGCGAACCAATCCGGTCCCGGGGTTCGACTGACCCAATGCTCTCGATTCCTGCCACGAAATTGTTGTACGGCGCATGCTTCTGGCCGGGCGGCGCGCCGCGCTGGTAGGCATCGAGGCGGGCGCGGAAGTCCTGCATGTCTTCGTTCGAAGCGAACAGCACGAGCGTGCGGTCTGCATCGCTCGACAAGACCGTAAGCCCCAAACGCTCCCAGTCCTCCTCAAGGAGGGCGCCCGTCATTTGCACGCGCAGGATCAGAGAGGGATCGACGAATTCAGGCTTGCGCCGGCCTCTCTGCGCCTGCGTCGCCGCATTAAGTTCATCGCGCAGTTTCGTGCTGTGCTGGTCGCGATCGCGTGCCGGCGGAGGCCCGCCGCCGCCGAGCTTGCGGCGCTCGAACTGTTCGGGCAGCCGGACAAGCTCAAGATGATCGTAGCGTGCCACGATGCGCCTAGCTCGTCGGCGCGAGGCGAGACTGTCCTGCTCGGCGCCGCGCCTCATCTTCCAAGGCGCGATTGAAATCGCGTTCCTGCACCTGCTTGCGGCGGTCGATGATCATCGACTTGACCGCCTGCGTGCAGACCCGCTCGATCTCGGCGTAGGAATAGCCTTCCAGCGCCGCGGCATGCTGCATCGGATCGAAGGCGAGGGCGACATTCTTGAACCTCAACCGCAAGAATCGCCCGATCATCGACCGGCCAGGTTTGTCGAACCAGACGACCTCGTCGAACCGCCGCCAGACTGCGGGATCGAGCGATCGGTCCAGGTTCGTCGCGGCGATCAAGAAGCCCTTCGGCTGGATATGGTCGATGAACAACAACAAGCTGTTGACGACGCGGCGTAGCTCATTGTGCTCGCTGCTGTCATCGCGCGAGCGCGCCAGCGCGTCGAATTCGTCAAAAAACAGAACGCAAGGTTGCTTGCGGGCGAACTCGAAGATCTTGCGGACATTGCCGGCCGTCTCGCCCAAGTAGGACGAGATCAGCCGGTCAAGCTTGACGAGGAAGAGCGGTAGTCCAAGCTCCGCGGCGAAAATCTCCGCGCACAGCGTCTTGCCGCAGCCCGGCGGCCCGCAGAACAGCAGTTTCGAGCGCACCTTGAGGCCGTGGCGCCGGATTTCATCGGCGCGGCGAAACTCTTTGACGAGGCCAAGCAGTACGCGCACGTTCGTCGCGCCCAGGACGATGTCGTTCCGGCTGTGGCGTGGCTCAACCCGCTCGATAAAATCCGCCGCCGCCTCGGGAAACGGAATGAGGGGCGCGAGCGCCTTGGGACCGCTCGGCCGGCTCGGGCCAGCCTCGAGCGTCTTGCGCAGGCTGCGCGCCAGAACGCGATTATTCTTCTTTTCCTCCTCGTCGATGATTTGCTCTGCCACGGCGCGGAACTCATCGTCCCGACCGTAGCTGGCCAGCAATTTCTTCATCAACTCCCCGCGGGCCATGGCTCTGCTTTACTTTCCCCTGTGGGACGAATCATAACCTCAATCGAACCGTTTCACGATGGGGTTACTGCCCGATTTAAACAACGCAAATGGCCGACGGGTGGCCACAGATGGCAAATTGGATGTCCGAAAGACATATACTGACTTCGGACAAACCCGATCCAACCAGCGCGCGCCTTTTCAGAGAATCCCCCACGCCCGGTAGCGTCCCCGGCCGGTCGCCTCGCGGAGGCCGAGCTCCGCGACGAGGTTTTGGGCCGCACGGGGCGTGATCCCGAGCTCTTCGGCGATCATGCCGGCCGAGACGATCGGCCGGGTCAGCACGTAATCGAGGAGCGCCGGCAGTTTTGAAGTGGTGCGACGGCCGGCGAGTTTGCGGGTGAGCAGGTTTCTGGTCATCAGCCAGCGGTCGTGGTCCTTGCGGCCGGCCTCGGCCGCGGCCGTCATCGCCTCGAGCTGCACCGCGAGCCGTGCTGCGGCGTCGCGCGGCCGCCGGCGCTCACGCGAGATGCTTTTCAGCCCGGCATGCAGGCACGGTAGATGCCAGCGTGTCTTGCCGCGCGCGCGCAACACGCCAGCTGCGAGCAGGCGGCCGAGCCAAGGCGTGTGCTCGAGCGGTTCGATCGCGTCCCAGGCATCCGCGGCGATCGCCGCCGCCAGGGTCGGCGGCAGGGTGCGGGTCTCGTCGACGACGGTGCGCCAGTCGTCGAGGCGGCCGTCTTCGTCCCAGTCGGGATCGTAGACGAGGGAATCCCGCTCCGGCCGCGACCGAGCCTCGTCGGCGAGCCTGCGCTCCGCCCTGGCGTTCGCGGCATCGACCGCGGCGAGGGCGGCGGCCAGATGGGGATCGGTGTTGATGGCATCAAGCGGCCCTTCGAAACCCACCTCCTCCCGCTCCGCGTCCTCGTCGACCCCAAGACTTCCCTCGACTTCCTTCCGGTTGCCCGTCCCCTCCTCTCGCTCGCTCCGCCCGCGGAGGCCAGCGAGCCCGGCAACGGACTGCGCCCAATCGGGCTTCGCCTCGGCGATGCGCCGACGGGCGCGCAGCACGGCATGAGCCCGGGTCAACTCGTGGGTCGGGGCGCGGACGTCCATGCCGGCGTCGTGGAGGACAAGGTCGTCGAGGTGGACGAGTTCGCCGTCGAGCCACAGACTGGCGCAGGAGTCGGCGAAGTGCATCCGGCTGATCGCGCCGTCGCGTATTGGGCTTTTGGCCAGCCGCTCGTCGAGGCGGGCGAGCGCATCCTCGGCGGCGGCGAGCGGCCCGGCGAGCTGGGCCCAGGGCAGCGGTTCGGGGATTTGGTAGCTGGGCAGCAAGGCCTTGATAACCTTAACAGGAAGCGGCGAAACGGAAGCTAACACAGCTTTGGCTTCCGTCATAGCGGGGCCTGTTCCCGGCCAGTCCTCACTATCGATAACCACCGCTTATCGATAGGGATGGACGTCACGGCGCAAATCAATGATTCTGAACTCTGGGAGCCCCGGACATCGCATCGTCTGGGCACCAAATCGGCGTGTGAGTCCGCCATGCTGAGGCGCTTTGCCCTTCCGGAAGACAAAGTCCCCTGCCCTTCCGGTTGCAGGGATGGCCTGGCGGCTGCCTCAGGCGGCCTCGATGTCGGTCTGCGGAAAGTCGCCGCCCTTGAACATCAACGGCTGGCCCAGATGCCGGGCACAGGCATAGGCAAAGCAGTCCCCGAAATTGAGGCTCGCCGGATGCCGGCCCTTGCCGAACCGGTCGAAGGCGTCGAGCGCGATCCGTGCCGTCTCCGGCGGCACCGCGACCACGGCGATCTCCATCAGCGCGAGATAGTCTTCGACCGCCTCGGCGGCGGCGCTGACCGAAAGTCTCAACACGCGCGCCACCGCGACCGCCGCCTCCCACACCGCCAGCGGCGAGGTCAGACGCGTTCCGGTCTGCTGCAGGCGGGCCAAAAGCTCACGCGCCTCGTCCTCGTCGGTCAACAACGCAGTCAGCGCCGAGGCGTCGATGAACATCAGGTGTCCTCATACAGGCTGTCGCGGAACGCCTTGTCGGCGGGCTGGCCCTGCGCCGGATTGCCCTTGGCGCGCAGATCCCGGCAGAACTGGACGCCGAGGTCGACCAAAGACGGCTTGCCCTGCTCGCGCTCGAGCTCATGGGCGAGCGCGGCGTGCACGGCTTCGGTGAGGCCGAGTTTTTTCAGCGCCGCCACCTTGCGGGCCAGCGCATCGGTCTCCGGGTTCTTGATGTGGAAGGCCATGGCGCATTCCTCTAGACTGCACTGTGTATCCGTATATATCATCAAGGATACACCAAGGGAAGGGGCACCGCCCCCGCGGAAGGCAATACCGAGAGTTTGGCCGGTGCCGACCGGGGTCTCAGGCGACCCGTCCGTTGGCCCAGGCCATCCCGCTAGACGCTCGGCCGTTCACGCGCGCGACTACAGGGTTAATTTTTGATGACCTCCCCTCTCCGTCTACCGGACGCAACCTCGATCAACGCGGCGCTGGCTGGCCTTGAGCCCGCGACCGCCGACGCCGACCTGGTCCCCGCCCTCGCCCACGCCTTCCCGGGCTTTCAGTTCAGCGTCGCGCGGATCGACGATGACTACTGGCGCGACACCCGTTCGGTAATTCGACCGGATGGTACGCGGATCGGCGAACTGCGGCCCTGGATGACAGGCGAGCTTGCCAAAGATGACGGCGACCTTGACGCGCTGTGGCGGCGCCTCAAGGAGACGGACCTGCAGATCACCGAATGGCGCGGCACCAGCGCCTTCGTGTTCGCGCCGACCGGTCCCGCCGCGGCCGATTACGTCCAGATCGCGCTCGGCCGCGAGAGCGAGTGGCAGGCCGCCCCGATCGTCAACCCCGATTATCGACCGTTCGGCGAAGAGGATTTGTTCGATCCGAGCTGGATTCGCCGCGACGAATTTCGCGAGGCCGACCGCCTGGTGGGCCCAGTTTACCGCCTGCTCGACCGTGCCGGCGGCGCTCTCGTCCATCTCCGCAGCTTTCTCGGGCGTTGCGACCGAATCGAGCGCGAGCGACGGGAAGCCAAGCGCCCGGAGCTCGAGCGGCGGGTGATTCAGGAAATCGGACCGGACGGCGCCCGCGAAATCCCGTTTCTCGACGCCGTGCCCGACTGGTTCGAGCACGTGCCGCGCGAGCTGCGCTTCTTCGAAGACTGGGAGCAATCCAGCGCCGGCGCGCAGCGGGTGTTTGCGCATTGGGCCCTCGACATCCGCGACTACACCCACAAGGGAGAGCGCGAGGTCGGCTTCATTCCGCGGCCGCTGCGGCCGCCCAAGGACCGGCTTCTGCCAATGCCGGATAAGTCGGTGCACATTTTGATGGATCGCATCGAGGCGATCGATCGCGAGCTCGGGCTTCCGTTCGGCTGGTTTTTCCTGATGACCCACGGCCACTGGGTTGAGGCGGAGATCGGGCAAGCCGTCGCGGCCGGGCTGCGCGAGCAGCGCGTCCGGCTGCCCGATCGCGATACTCAAGTGCTGCTGCGCTGGGCTGACAGGCCTTACGGGTTCTGAGGGAGCGCCGAGCATGGACGACATCACCTCCGCCGCGCTGGTCTCCGACCCCGAAACTCGGCGGGCGCTACAGCTCGACACGCTCTCGGCCATCCTGCCGATGGAGCGGCGGGACCGGCTCGCCGAGCTTCTGACCGACGACGATGTCGCGACGCTGAAACATCTCGCCCAGGAAGGCATCGGCGAGAATACGCTGCGCGCGCTGGCATCGGACCTTGCCTACCTCGAAGCCTGGGCCCGGGCCGCGACCGGCGCGGCGTTGCCGTGGCCGGCATCGGAAAGCCTCGCGCTGAAATTCGTGGCGCATCATCTGTGGGATCCGGCCAGGCGCGAGGCCGACCCCCAGCACGGCATGCCGGCCGACGTCGCGGCCGCGCTACGCGAAAGCGAGATGCTGCGCAGCACCGGCCCGCATGCGCCGTCGACGGTGAAACGGCGGCTTGCAAGCTGGGGGACGTTGCATCGGTGGAAAGGGCAGGTCGGGCCGCTCGCCTCGCCGAGCCTGCGCTCGGCGCTCCGGCTGGCCGTCCGAGCCAGCACGCGACCGCGTCGGCGCAAGAGCAAGCGGGCGGTCACCCGGGATGTTTTGGACCGCTTGCTCGCGACCTGCTCGTCAGATCGGCTCGCCGATACGCGCGATCTCGCCATCCTGCTGCTCGCGTTCGCCTCCGGCGGGCGACGACGCAGCGAGGTCGCGCGGCTGCGGGTCGAGCAGCTCACCGACGAGCCGCCGGTTCCGCTCGATCCGCTTGACCCGAAGTCGCCGACGTTGCCGTGCGTGGCCATTCAGCTCGGCCGCACCAAGACCGGCAACGCCGACGACGAGGGGAGGGTGCTGCTGGTCGGACCGCCGGTCGAGGCGCTGCGCGAATGGCTGGAGCGGGCGGACATCAGCCAGGGGCCGATCTTCCGCGCGATCGATCGCTGGGAGGCGATCGAGGAGCGGGCGCTGACGCCGCAGTCGATTAATCTGATCGTCAAGCGGCGGTGCGCGATGGCGGGGCTGGATGCGAGGGAGTTTTCCGCGCACGGCTTGAGATCCGGGTATCTGACTGAGGCGGCGCAACGCGGCGTTTCCCTGTCGGAGGCGATGCAACAGTCCCAGCATCGCTCGGTGCAGCAGGCGGCCAGTTATTACAACGAAGCAGATCGACGACTCGGTCAAGCTGCACGGCTCGGCGTTTGAAGAGGCGCAGCGGCCCGAGGCAGAACTTAGATTCGGCTTGCAGCGCGGTGGAAAGGGTTAGACTGGGGGAAGCCGATTCGGGCCATTCGAGCGAGTTGACCGCGGTCAACTTTCTCCTGGTTGGGTCCTCGCGTGCGGGCCGGAACCTGTCCAGCGAATGCGTAAGCGGGGTTGGCGCTAGGTGGGATCTCTCCGCGAAGTTGACCGCGGTCAACTTTTTCGTTCGCGTAGGAGGGGCCCAATTTGACCGTTAAGGATTCGTTTACCCTTTAATTGTTGCGCGACCGCTCAGAATCGGGCGTACTAGCCACGCTTTACGCATGCGCTGCATCCGAAATTCGTAACTACGCGAGAAAGCCGTGGCCCTGAACGACCAAGAAACGATGGCGCCAATCCTGTCGGCCGCGCTCCCAGCGATCCACGATACGATCGCAGCCGACGCGCGGGAACTCTCCGCGAAGCTTCATGCCCATCGCATGAAGCTGTTCCCGCCAAAAGCCCGCAAGAACCTCCGGCGGTTTACATCCGGGGAGGTCGCGAAACTCGTCGGTATCAATGACGGCTATCTCCGCCAATTGTCGCTGGAGGGAAGAGGCCCTCAACCTGACACCAGTCCATCGGGTCGACGGTCGTACACATTCGAAGACATTCAGAGCCTTCGGGCTTATCTCGACGAATCCGGCAAGGGAGTGCGACGATACCGACCGCATCGCGTCGCGGGCGAACAGTTGCAAGTCATCGGCGTCGTTAATTTCAAGGGTGGATCAGGCAAGACCACCACCGCCGCGCATCTCGCTCAACATCTCACGCTGCAGGGATATCGGGTGCTTGCGGTCGATCTCGATCCGCAGGCCTCGCTCTCGGCGCTGCACGGCTACCAGCCAGAGTTTGACGTCGAGGAAAACGGAACCCTCTACGGCGCCATCCGCTATGACGACGAGCGTCGCGAGCTGCACGATATCATTCGACAGACTTACTTTTCGGGGCTCGACATCGTCCCCGGCAATATCGAACTGATGGAATTCGAACACGAGACCCCGAAAGCGTTAGCTATGCGCCAGTCGGGTGATCCGCTGTTCTTCGCCCGCGTTGCCCGCGCCCTCGCCACTGTCCAGGACCGTTACGACGTCGTCGTGATCGATTGTCCGCCCCAACTTGGATTTCTCACGCTCTCCGCACTCTGCGCGGCAACCGCGATCCTAATCCCGGTGCATCCGCAAATGCTCGACGTCATGTCGATGTGCCAATTCCTCATCATGACATCCGACCTCCTTGCCGTCGTCGCCAAGGCAGGCGGCAACATGAATTACGATTGGATGCGCTATCTCGTCACGCGCTACGAGCCCGGTGATGGACCGCAGGCCCAAATGGTCGGCTTCATGCGCTCGCTGTTCGGCGATCGCATGGTCACCAATATGATGCTGAAAAGCACGGCGATCTCCGACGCCGGCATCACGAAGCAAACACTCTATGAGGTCAGCCGCGATCAGTTCACACGCGCGACCTACGACCGCGCAATGGAAGCGCTGGACAGCGTCAATGGCGAAATTCAAAGCCTCATCCAGGCCGCATGGGGGAGGGCCTAATGGGTCGCAAAAACCTGCTTGCTGACCTCATGGACGACAAGTTGACCGCGGTCAACGAACCGCCGTCAGGTGAGCCCAGCGAGAATCGGAGACCTTCCCAACCAACACTCGGATCGCGCGGGGCAGTCGGCGCCATGAGCCGCTCGCTCGAGATGCTGTCCGCGGAGCGCGATGCCGCCAAGGCCCTGACCGAACAACTCACCACCGGTCAAGCCGTCGTTGAAATTGATCCAGGATTGATCGACTCCTCGATCGTTCCGGATCGCATGACGGGCGTCGACGAGAAGCACCCCGCTCTCGTCGAATCGATTCGCGCCAATGGGCAATTGGTTCCGATCCTCCTTCGCCCGCATCCGACCAGTCCAGGACGGTTTCAGATCGCCTATGGCCATCGTCGCGTCCGTGCGCTTGCCGAACTTGGCCATCCCGCGCGAGCCGTAATCCGTGACCTCAGCGACGAAGACCTGGTGGTGGCACAAGGCAAAGAGAATGGCGAGCGTGAGGATCTGTCCTTCATTGAGCGGGCAACGTACGCCGCCGCGCTCGAGGATCGTGGATTCAAGCGTGAGATCATCATGGCGGCGCTCAGCGTCGACAAGACAGAACTCTCGCGCCTCATCTCCGTCACGCGGGCCCTGCCACGGAGCCTGGTCGATGCGATCGGGCCAGCGCCGAAGACCGGCCGCCGGCGCTGGATGGAGCTGGCAGAGCGGTTGGTGGGTCGCCACGACCAAAAGGCATTGGCTGACAGCGTGGCTAGCGATCGTTTCGTGCGTGCTACTTCCGATGAACGGTTCGCGATCACGTTCGTCGCGCTCGCGCCCCGCAAGCCCAAAGCTCCACGACCGACGACCTGGACCGATGACGACGGCAAGAAAATCGTGAAGATTGAACGTCGGGCAGATCGCGTCACGCTCGCGCTCGATGAAAAGGCCGCGCCGGCGTTTGGAGACTTTGTGATTTCGCGCCTGCCAGAACTCTACCGCGCTTTTCGCGAGGGACGCACCGATGAATGAAATCGCGCGTCTCGCCGCTTTGGATATGGCGCCGTCCGGACCTCTCATGGTCAGGCGACGCGATGCGTACCCGCGTTTCCGTCCTCTAACCGTAGGAGCATAGCGGAAAAAGAAAAGGCCCCCGAAACGTCTCCGTCCGAAAGCCTTCTCTCGTCATGTTTGGCGACTGACAGAGAATCACTTTCGCGAATCGCAGTCAAGCGTCTTTAGCGACGGCGCCGTTTTGGCGAGCAGATTTTCTTTGCCCGCATGAGGCAAAGACATGCAGTCACACTCTCCAACGACGCCCTTTGGGCGGCGATCGCTGACGCTTGCCCATGTGGCAAGCCAAATGGGCGCTACAGCGCGCCCCCCTGAAAAGGTCGTGCACAAATGGAATATCTTCCACGCCATTTGCACGGCGCGGCCGCGCCTCGGGGTGTCCGAGCGTTCGCTGTCGGTGTTGAACGCGCTTCTTACCTTCCATCCGGAGACGGCCCTGACAGGGGCGGACGACCTGATCGTCTTTCCGTCCAACGACAAGCTCACGTTGCGCGCGCACGGCATGCCCGCTTCGACATTGCGCCGCCACCTCGCCGTCCTGGTCGACGCCGGGTTGATCATTCGGCGCGACAGCCCAAACGGCAAGCGCTACGCGCGGAAGGACAGCGCCGGCGAGATTGAGCTTGCCTTCGGCTTCGATCTGTCACCGCTCGTCGTGCGGTCAGAGGAGTTCGAGCAGCTGGCGGCCGACATCGAAGCAGAGGCGCGCGCGCTCAGGCTTGTGCGCGAGCGCATCACGCTTTGCCGGCGCGACATCGCCAAGATGATCGCCACCGGCATCGAGGAAGGTGTCCCGACGAGGAGGGGAGGGCAGGGGCCGGCCAACTGGCAAGAGGTCCACGCCGCCTTCAGGGCGATGCTAGGCCAGATTCCGAGGACCGCCACGCGGGCGCAGCTCGAGCCGATCGCCGACGAGCTGTCGCAGTTGGCCGACGATGTGCTTAATCTTCTGGAAGCACATATCAAATCCACGAATCCGAGCGCCAATGAGTCCCAGTCTGAGCGCCACATACAGAATTCAAATCCAGACCCCTTAATTGAACTTGAACCGGTCTTCCAAAAAAGCCGGGCGGCGAGAGCTAAGCCAAACTCTCAACCGTCGCGGGTTGCGGAGGGGTCGTATCCGTTGGGAATGGTGCTGGACGGGTGCCCCAGCATTGTCGATTACGCCAAAGGTGGCATTTCGAATTGGCGGGATTTTCTGGCGACCGCGGCGGTCGTTCGATCGATGTTGGGGATCAGCCCCAGCGCCTGGGAGGAGGCGCAAACCGTCATGGGCGAGGTGCAGGCCGCGATCGTCGTCGCGTGCATCCTGCAGCGCGGCGCCGCGATCAATTCGGCCGGCGGTTACCTGCGCGGGTTGACGCGAAAGGCCCAGGCCGGCGAATTTTCCCTCGGTCCGATCCTGATGGCGCAGATCAATTCGCGCCTGCGCGAAAAGAAGCGGGCGTGATGCGATGGGGAGCCCGGGTCCACGTGCGTTTGGGTCAGATGCAATCGAGCCCCCGCGGTGCGGGGCCTCACCGCGCGCGACCAGACCCGATCGAGCCTATCCCTGTGGCAGGAGCAGATTTTGCTGGTGGACGACAGGCAAGGTCGATCGATCGCTGCGACGCCCACGTTCCACGTCCAGACCGGCGCGTTCGACCGTGACGGCCAGCTTGCGTCTCGGCGTAGGTCTTTGTAGTCGAGTTGGAAGATGCCGAAAGACCGCGATTTCTTGCCGCGATGGTGGTGCTGACCGCCTGACGGTTGGTGAAGATGATCACGCGTCTTGGCTCGTTGACATACGTAATGATAGCGGTCTCGACAAAAAGGACACTTTCACTAACGGAATTCGCCCAGGGCGGCGTTCGCTTGGAAAGGTCATTAGATCACATTTGAAATTGAACCCAGCTCCTCTTCCGGCGAAGGTTTGGACAACAGACATGTCGATCTCGGCGGGCTTTGGAGGTCGCGAACGATGCTTGCCATCGTTCGCCCTGACGGCGAACGAGGTCGATAATTGGCTGCGCCTTCGCACAATTGAGCTATAGTCAATCCCAAGATACTCAAACGATAATTTTTGGGACGCGTCCATGGACAAGCGATCAGCGCAGATCGCGACGATTTGCGAATGCATCGACCACTGCTTTGCGTATGCAATGTGGTGTGAGGACTTTGCTCCGTATCTCGATCCGGATGACATGATCTGGGGCTTAGACCGAGCGGCTGATCTCCTCTCCGATGCGTCCCGGCTGCAGAGTTTCCTTGCTTTACGCAAGCTGGACGACTTCTTTGGTGGTGTGAGACCGAAGCCTGGCGACCTCACGGCTTCCGACTTCGGTATCGACGTGCCGGCCGTGCTCGGGGAAGTCGGCAACACGTTCCTGTCAAAGGTGGATGAGCGCGAGAAAATAAACAAAGGAGTCGCCCACCTCACCGAAGACCTTTCCCTCGACGATGTCGGCGAGGTTGATCTTCATCAGATCCTAAAGCGCACGATGCCTGTTCTCACAAGGCTGGTAGCAGAACTTCGCAAACTGGATACGGCTCAAGAGGCGACCTATTGGCTCGACAGAACAAACGATCTGATCGAGCGCGGGAAAAACATCAAAACACCAGAAGAGAAACTTGCCGATCAAACTCATGCCGAATAATGAAGCCAGTCTGATGGCTCCCCGCAACGCTGGTCCAAATGGACCTGTCAACAGCCATCGGTGATCGATCCATTCCGACCTAGCGGGGGAACCAATCGATAGGCGAGAATGAGTTGCGGCAATGAAGGCGGCTGGCGGCTTCGGCAGCTGGTGTTGGTATGTCGCCTATCAACCTGCCGAGGTGCAGGACCTCCTAGATCGACATTTGGGGGGCGTCAGGCAGAAAGCCTAAGGTGTCGCAGGACTATGCTGCATACCGGTGACGAGTGAACGGCCCTCGGCAAGACGCGAATCTGCGTCAGCGAGAGCTTGTTTGAGAGTCTCATTGTGGTATCCGCGCATAAAAAGCTTCATTCCGGGAACGGTCGGCTCGTACCACCGGAAGTGCTTTGCCAGCGTATGCGCGAAATCTTCGCAAGCGGCGAGGGTGCCGTGGACGATAAGGTTCAATACTGGTGCCAAGGGCGCCAAGCCATTGGCGATGACTTCTGCTTCGCGCCAGATGTCAATGTTTCGGAACGAGCCCAGATTTTTGGTGATGAGGAATTCGCTGTCGCCGCGGAAGATCGTCTGGACCCTGTGTCCACGGTGGACCAGGTCGTCCCGAAACTGCCTTATCTTTAGAAACATAGGCGCATTGCCCGCATAACATTCTGCCAGGGCGGGTGGGATATGAAATCGGTCAGCTATTTGTTCTGGAGTACGCAGCGTATCGGCGTGCAGGGTCATATCTGCGAAGCTCTTCTTGAGGGCTTTCTTCGAGATGGCCGGGTCAAGAATATGGATATCCTCCCAGAGATTTTGAACGATCTCCTGTAACAGATCAAAAACGCTTCGGCATACGAAGAGAATATATTCAACCTCGGTAGCTGCCTGCCGCGCGGAGCCGTTGGGGTTACTGGTCGAGGTGTGAACAATGGGAAGCTTGGCTAAGGAAGCCGATAGATTGAAAATATCGTCTTGGACGGCCGCGAAGGTCCTCATGGCGCTTCGCTTGTTGGCGCTTTGAGCAGCGAAATTCAAAAATTCGCTGCAAATGTCGTTGTCGTTTTCTGGCGTGGCCGCAAAGTAGAAGGCTTCCGCCGGCCACGCGTGAACCTTCACGAAGCGGCCGGCAGGTTCGATCTCCATCCACATTTGCCACTCGCCATCGTAAAAAGTCAGAGTCGCAATGAATCGTCCGCGAAGGTCGGTCTTCGAGAGGAAAGGAATGCCGGAAAGGTCGACTACTTCGCCAAAGCCCATGGATGTGTACCCGCCTAGCCCTTTGACTTTCGAGGATCGGCGCTGCGCGGAAACGTCCGCTCTTCCTGATAGCCACCCGAAATCTTCTCAATCTTCACCGAACCACCTTCCTTGCCAAGGGAGCGTGCCAATACGCCGCCAGCCGTGGCTTCGGCCTTGGTATCGAACGCTTTGACAAAGGTGTGGGTCTTATCTTGCTTGAGTTCCCATCTATCGCGGTTGTCGTTGTGCGAAAGGGTGTATTTTCGAAGTTTCGTCATTGCGGTCTCCTCAGGTTGAACTAGCGTGGACTACCGGTCCACTCGACATCGCCGCGCTTGATCCAGAAGTGGGATAAACAACCGGCAAGTTGATTGACAGAAGGCGATATGGTTGGCCGCTGCAGCCAATCGACGACGACTGACCATGATGGCCGTCGCTCCTTCTGTAAGGACAGTGCAATCTTCTGCCCGCATCCGCACGGGCATTTGAAGCAGGCCCATTTGGTGAAGCCGCCTGAACGGACCACAACAAGATCATCGTCGGCTAGCTCGGCAACAGTCGGGTGTTGTTCAGAGTAACGCGCCAGATAGCGCGGCTTCGTAACGAGGCCGAGCCAGACGAGAAACAGCAGAATGGTGCGAAGGATTGCGTTCATCCGACAAGATCCAAAAATGGTTCAGCATCTGCCATGCCCCAATACAGCTTGCTGGCACAGATGGGGCAGGTATTCCGCGGAGAGGCCGAGGTGGCTCGATCTTCACAAAAGAGAAAGCGCCGCCGATGCTCGCTGCCCATTTCGCGCTTCCGATAGCCAACGATGCGGTTCAGAAGTTCATTGACGGCCATGCAGGCGACCTCGGTGGTGAACGTGACCACGGCGGGGTTCGGATTGCCTTCACCCCTCACGTAGGCTTCGCGCTTTTGACGATCGTACTCGGTTGGATTGCGCCTCCGCAGATCCTCTTCTCGGGCCAACTCGGTATCTACCGCGTCGCGGCAGAGTAGGCAGGTCTCGGGGGGTAGGATGGTCGTGACCCGAGCCGAGATGTCCGCCATGCCCACAGCAGGCGGTTTAGCGACGGCCATCGCCAGCCCCATGTCGATGACGGGGATGAAATAAAAGTAGGCCAATCGGTTGAGGAAGATGCGGCCAGCGTTGTCGTCGGTGCAGCAAAAAATGACATCACAGGACTTGAGCGCGTCCCGCACGAGAGGCGAATTGGCCCAGCCTTTGAGGGGCACAACACGCACGCCCAGCCCCATCCGGGCGATTTCGCGGGCGGCGATGTCCGCCTTGCCCATCATGGCGTCGGCATCTGATTGAGTGGCACCATGGAGCCGGTTCAGATTGGTCGGCTCAACAATGTCGTCGTCCACGACAACAATCTGTCCGGCGCCGGCTCTTGCTGCCAGCATTGCGGTCGCGCTGCCGGTGCCGCCCGCGCCGATGATGCCAACCCGCAACGCTTTGAGTTGCGCCATGAGGGATGGCCCAAAGGCCAGCACTTGTCGCGCGAATACCTCGGAGACGGGTGAGGGCGCGGCCGGGAAGTGAAACCGGAAGCGCTCACCGAAGACCGCGACAGATTTGCAGTCGGCTTTGTGCTTCGGGAATTGCCAAACACGGGCACGGATGCCGCCATCTTCATAGAAGAGAATACTGACCAGTTTGGCGGAAGGGCCGTTTCGGTTGCAGGCGGTTCTTAGCAATTCCGATTCGTTCTCGTCGTCCTGCACGGAGAAGTCCTGCGGCCCACGGGGATGGCAGTGAGCGATGCCGACCACGAGTTCCTCGCGCTGACAGCGTTGCAAGAGGGCCACAAAACCCTTCGTGTCCCAGGTCACATGCTGGGCGCTGGACGAAACCCTGTCTTCCGCCGGAATCGGGATGATCTCGCGCACCACCAACTTGGTTCGCGACCGTCGCTCCCAAGGGTCGCCCGCGATTTTGCATTCGCGCATCAGCACGTAGGCGGCGCCTTCGACGTCTTTCACAGCAAACAACTGATCGCGCAGTTCGGCTTCCTGCTGCTCGATGAAAACGAGATTAAAGTTGCTCACGCTGCCGCCTCCAGTGCCGTGTCGATGCGGCGGAGCATGGTCCAGATGCCGTCAACGCCGGGCCGCCACTGGTCGTTATGCCGTGACCAGCGCTGCCATCGGCTGCCTTGGAAGTCGTGCGCCTGGTCAGCGGCGCGCGGATACTGCGCGGACCTGCAGAGCTTGATCCAGGGAGTTGCGAAAAACATGTCTGGCCGAACGTCCGGATATCCCGGCGGCAACAACACCAGGATATCGGCCTTGGTCTGATCAAAGAGGCCGGCCGGAAGGACGTAACCCCGGAAGATCACGCCCTTCTCGTTGCCGTCCACCTCCTCGAATGCGACGCCGTGCTCGACGAGGTACGCGCGATCACGAATGGGAAGGACTGCCATCACTGCCCTCCGTGGTATGTTTCATGACCGTGTAGAACCGCTCAACACCCTTTTCGGCCAAGTCTGCCGGGTGACCGCTCAAGACCTCCTTGTCGGGAGAGTTCTTGAACTCCTGCCAGACCGAGAACTGGACCGGGTCCTGGCCGGCCAGCGCCAGCAACACTTCCCGCGTAATGGCCGCCTCGGGCCATTCCTGCTCCTTGCCGTCAATCTCGAAGCGATAATCGCGGTCACTCTTTGCCACGATGAACCGCTCCACACCCGGGTTGCGCAGGTCGGTAGTCTCATCGAGACCCAGACGTTCGAGGGTGCCGTTAGCGGGCCACTGCAACACTGCGTATTCATCGGCGGGGCGGCCGCCCGCGGCGTCGATGATTTGACGGCCGGTGGGCTCGGGATCAGTCAGGCTCAGGGGACGGAACTGAAGGTCAGTTCCGGCGACCAGAATCTCAAATTTGCCCGGGTGGGGTGCGCCGTGGGCGCTAACTTCTTGATTTTGCAACATGTTCATATCCTTTGTCAGTTTGATTGATATACTTTACAATAAGAAGATATCACTTGTCAATACGGTCAAATTGCTTTACAAAAGGACCAGCGAAAAACCGGAGAAAATAGCGTGCCCCTCGATCCCAAACACCTCATTGAACTCACTGACGCAGCGCTTTCGGCGGACTACACCCGCGTTCGCCGAATCGCAGGCAACCTTGCGCGCGAGCTCGCGAAGGCAGGTAATGAGGAAGCGGCAAAGGAGCTGAGGGCGCTCGTTCGGAAGCGCGGCGTGCCGCTGCGCGCCTCCGGCTATGTCGAGTCACTTCCGGTCGATACAAAATCGCGCTTGCCGCTGGTCGAAGAACAGCCCTGGCCGCACAATCCAATTTTCTTGAATGAAGCTGGAAATCGCGTCTTCCGCGACTTCCTCACCGATGTGCAACACGTCGATGAACTCAACGCCAAGGGCCTCGCTTCTCGGCTCAATCTCATGCTGTCCGGGCCTCCCGGTACGGGCAAGTCCTTGCTTGCCGGTCATATTGCAGCGAATCTTGGCCGACCATTTTACGTGGTGCGCCTTGATTCAGTTATCACGTCGCTGCTTGGTGACACCGGCAAAAACATCAGAACGGTTTTTGACTTCGTACCATCGAAGAACGCGGTGCTGTTCCTGGATGAGATGGACGCGATCGCCAAGCTAAGGGACGACAGGAACGAGCTTGGTGAGTTGAAGCGCGTGGTGAATACGGTCATTCAGGGCTTGGATTCGCTCGACCAGCACGCTGTTGTGATCGCTGCCACGAACCATGCGCATTTGCTTGATCCGGCGATATGGCGCCGCTTCCCGTACAAGATCGAGTTTGGTGCGCCAGAGGCTGAGGTGCGCGTAGATCTTTGGAAGCACTTTCTGTTTGAGGATAAGGATGGCGAACAAATTGCCGACCCCCTTTCAGTCCTGTCGGACGGCTTGTCCGGCGCAGACATAGAAACTATCGCACATAGCGCGCGGCGACACGCGCTGCTCGATAACCGGGATCTCGATTTCGGTGCGGTTGCGCTCGCGGTTCTCAATTTCCGGGCAGGGCAGTCTTCTATGCCGCAGCGAACCCCGCTTGAACCTGACCAAAAGAAGCAGCTCGCGTTGGGGTTGAAAGATAAGGTATCAGCAGCCAATATTGCACGTTTGCTCGGCGTAACTCGCCAAGCCGTGTACCAATACTTTAAGCAGGAGGAATAATCTGTGGCCGAAAGAGCGCCTCCTTTACTGAACCCGGTTCTGAGTCTGCAAATGGACCCAAAACCGGAGTCGCCCAGCGCGCGCGGCAAGGGCCAGCGAAGCGTCGTGGTCGCGCGCCTTCCAACCCAGCAACGAGTCCTTGCTGCTTCAGCCCGCAGTCTGTTCAGTTCGCGAAGCGATCTCCCGTCATTTGCCGGCACGGCGCACCTCGTGGTGCGCATGTTCGCGGAGGATTCGTTGGCGCCAACGCATACGCCCGATGACCTCTTCAGCCCGGTCAACGGTTGCCGTCTCGTGGCGCCTTACCATGGCGGATACCTTATCGAGGCTGACCTGGAGCAGCTTGGTCGGCTTGCCCGCGCGATCGATAATCCCGTCAACTATCCGGTTCAGGCTGACATCTCACGCGTTGAAAGCCTAACGCCTTTCAGCCCGGCCGACCGTGCGCGAGGTCAATCAATTGACGATCTATGGCAGTCAGCGCCGGAAGAGGATGGCGCGCGCCTTTTTGTGGTTTGGCTTGCACCCTTTCGCACACGGCAGGCTCGCGAGCTTCTGCTAGAGCGAGTCGAGTTGCTCTCGCAGCAACAGATTCTGCTGCCGACATTCCCTCACACGAGGCTGCTTTCTGGCCCCACCGGCCCCGCGTTGCCCGGTTCGGTTGATTCTTCGCGAGAGGTAGCTTCTGCGCAGCGACAGTCTGGCATCGCTCGCGCGATGCGTAACTACCGCAACACGGGAGTCGGCCGTGGAACCGTGCGCATCGCGACCCGCGAGGCCCTCTTCGAGTTGCTAGCCTCGGGGGCATCCTACCGGATCGATCCGGTGCGTCCTATCAGGGTCGCTGCGCCCGGCGAAGGTGCTCATCCCACCACGCCGGTTAACGTGGCTGACGCCCCGATTGTGGGTGTGGTCGACGGTGGCCTTCACGCACCGAGTTATGCAGGTGCGGAAGCGTGGCGCGCGCGCAAGTTCGTCACCGATGCACAGGCGGACCGTGTTCACGGTAGCGCCATCAGCTCGCTGGTCATTCAAGGGGATGCTTGGAACACAAATCGTGTCTTACCTGATCTCGACTGCCGTATCGGGACCGTTCAGGCTGTTCCCGCGCGGAACACCAATGCCAGGATCGACGAACTAGACCTCATCGACCACCTTGCCGACGTTATGCGGACCCACCCAGATACAAAGGTCTGGAATATTTCTGCCAACCAACCTGGTGCTAGCCCAGACGCGGTGAGCTTGCTTGGCCACGAACTCGCCACCCTAAGCCGCCACTTCGGCGTTCTACCGGTCGTATCGGTCGGCAATGTGTCTCCGTCAGGCACGACACGGCCGGAGCCGCCGGCTGACTGTGAGGCCGCCATCGTGGTGGGCGGCCGTCAAGCGAATGCAAGCGGTGGGCCGGCTGGGCCTTGTCCTAATTGCCTTGGAGGGCCAGGTCCCGACGGCATGCTCAAACCAGACGTATCCTGGTTTTCTGAGCTTCGGATGATCGGCGGTGTTACCGACACCGGCAGCAGTTATCCGACGACGCTGGTGTCGTCGTTGGCGGCGCATACGTTCGCTAACCTCCGTAACCCGACGCCCGATCTCGTGAAGGCGCTCTTGGTCAGCGCGAGCGAACTCGATGAGCACCACCCGCAACTCGGGTGGGGAACGCCGTTGTGTTTCGGCATGGAATAAGGACCCCCGTTTCGGGGTGATCGGCATCCAATCGGGACCCCGGGATAAGGGTCCACAGTGGCTTCCATCGAGTCATGGAAGCCGAGGTTGGGATGCTGGTGGTGGAGACGATTGGTAAGATCCGTCGCGCCTACTTTGTTGATGGTCGTCCGATCAAGGCGATCTGCCGAGAACTTGGCGTATCGCGGAAGGTGGTTCGCAAGGTCATTCGTTCTCAAGCGACGGAGTTCCGGTACGAGCGCGAGACGCAGCCGCTCCCGAAGATGGGTGCCTGGAGTGCCGAGCTTGATCGGTTGCTGGCAGGGAATGAGAGCAAGGCGGCGCGGGAACGGCTGACGCTGATCCGGCTATTCGAGGAACTCCGCGGCCTGGGTTATGCCGGCGGCTATGATGCGGTTCGTCGATACGCCCGACGGTGGACCAAGGAACGCGGCACCTCGACAGCGTCGGCTTATGTGCCGCTGAGCTTTGCACCAGGCGAAGCCTACCAGTTCGACTGGAGCCACGAGGTGGTCCTGCTGAGCGGCACCACGGTGATGGTGAAGGCTGCTCATGTTCGGCTCTGTCACAGTCGCATGCTGTTCGTGCGGGCCTATCCGCGGGAGACGCAGGAGATGGTGTTCGACGCCCACGACCGGGCATTCGCCCTGTTCAAAGGCACCTGCACCCGCGGCATCTACGACAACATGAAGACCGCGGTGGAGACGATCTTTGTCGGTAAAGGCCGTCTCTACAATCGCCGCTTCCTGCAGATGTGCAGCCACTATCTGGTCGATCCGGTCGCCTGTACGCCAGCGTCGGGCTGGGAGAAGGGGCAGGTCGAGAACCAGGTCGGGCTGGTCCGGGAGCGCTTCTTCACGCCGCGGCTGCGGTTCAAAAACCTCGACGAGTTAAACGCCTGGCTGCTCGACAAGTGCATCGCCTACGCCAAGGCTCATCGCCATCCGGAGCTGGTCGATCAGACGATCTGGGACGTGTTCGAAGCCGAACGCCCCAAACTCGTTCCCTATGCCGGCCGCTTCGACGGCTTCCATGCGGTGACAGCATCGGTCTCGAAGACCTGCCTGGTGCGCTTCGACAACAACAAGTACTCGGTCGCAGCCAGTGCAGTCGGACGACCGGTCGAGGTTCAAGCCTATGCCGATCGCATCGTGATCCGTCAGGATGGACGTATCGTTGCCGAGCACCCGCGATCCTTTGGCCGCGGCGATACCGTCTACGACCCCTGGCATTATGTGCCGGTGCTCGCCCGCAAACCCGGCGCCTTGCGCAACGGTGCTCCCTTCAAAGACTGGGTGCTGCCGGCCGCGATCGAGCGGATCCGGCGCAAGCTGGCCAGCACCGACGATGGCAATCGGCAGATGGTCGACATCCTCACCGCGGTGCTGACTGACGGTCTGTCCGCGGTGGAAGCGGCTTGTGCCGAAGCGCTCAGTCACAGCGTCCATTCCGCCGATGTCGTTCTCAATATCCTGGCCCGTCAACGTGAACCCGCCCCACCGGCCAACATCATGACGCCGGCCGCACTGACGCTCCGTCATGCACCGATCGCCGATTGTGCCCGCTACGACAACCTCCGGAGGACCATCTGATGGAACGAACCCAAATCTTCGACCTCATGGGCGAACTTAAGCTCTACGGCATGAAGGCTGCCTTCGACGAGATCATGGCAACTGCCGTCAAGCGCCAGCACGAGCCTCAACGCATTGTCGGCGACCTGCTCAACGCCGAGATCAACGAGAAGCAAGCCAGGTCGATCAAATACCAGCTCACCATTGCCAAGCTGCCGCTCGCCAAGGACATCGCCGACTTCCAGTTCGACGGCACGCCGATCAATCAGACTCTCGTCAATGATCTCGCTGGCGGCGGCTTCATCGCCCAACAACGCAACGTCGTGCTGGTTGGCGGCACCGGTACAGGCAAAACCCACCTGGCCATTGCCATCGCCAGAAGTTGCATCCGCGATGGCGCCAGAGGACGCTTCTACAACGTAGTCGACCTCGTCAACCGGCTCGAGACCGAGACCCGCAACGGTCGGCAGGGACGGCTCGCCGAGCATCTGACCCGCATGGACTTCATCGTTCTCGACGAGCTGGGCTATCTGCCGTTCGCGCAATCCGGCGGTCAGCTCCTGTTCCATCTCATCAGCCGGCTCTACGAGCGCACCTCCATCATTGTCACCACCAATCTTGCGTTCGGCGAATGGCCCAGTGTGTTCGGTGAGCCGATGACTTCATGATGCCTCCTTCTTCGAACGCTTGGTGCGTCGTACCCGATTGCGAAGCTGACGGATTTGGTCGTCTGAGAGCTCGATCTGCCATGGCTGGCCTTTGGCTAACTGACGACCTGCCAGCAATTCCCGCGCGAGATAATCGAACACCGTCTGCGGGGTCACTCCAAGCTCAGCCGCTGCGCCCTGAATTGAGAAGCTTCCATCGGGCCAGCGCATCGGATTCTTGTCCACGCCGTTGATTTTGACGGTGGGAATGCCCCAGCGGGTACGCAACAGCCAGACATTCTCGCCTTTGAAGGCGCAGCCTCGAGCCGCGACGAAGCCTTCCTGATTGAGTATTGCCGCGATCTCGGCATCCATTTTGTGTTCAGCATTCAACTCGACGATCCGTTGCCGCAACCGATCAATGTCGATGTAATCACGGTATGTCTGAACGCGCCGTTGCACGTGATGCTCGCTGGTTGCACCGGTCTGCCAGACGATCTTGAGCCACACCTGACCTCGGGTCCGCTTCTGATCAAGAACGACTTCGCGGATCACAAATCGCAGAATGCGCTTGCGATCGGCTGCCGACGTGGTGGCCGCGTTCCAAATCCGCGGCAGGTTCTCGCCGAGCGCTTGTAGCCCTGCGCATTCCGCCGGGCCAATCAGAAGCGGCTCTTGCCCGCGCCAACGCGCATGCTCCTGCTCGACCGCCTCTGCGACACGCAGCCTCTCTTCCCAAGCCCGCTCAAGTGAGCGCGCCACAAGACGGTTCTCGGGCTCTACGGCGTCATACTGGCGCCGAGCGCGCTCGGCCTCGTAGCGGGCGCGCTCCACGCGAAGCGCCCACTGGCGCTCGAGCTGACGGCTCTCCTGCTCCAGTTGGCCCGCGGCTGCGAGTGCGATCTCAATCTGATCCGGCACCAGGGCGTCGAGGACTATCCGCTCGACCAGCGCGTCAACCGCCAAGGCCCGGACTTCCTGGCACATTGCACTGCCTTGCTGGTCCCGATCCGAGCGGCAGCAATAGACCGGATAGTCGGCATTCGGGCCCGTGTAGCGCATGCTCATGCGCCGTCCACAACGACCGCAGACCGCAATTCCTTGTAACAGGGCTGCCCCCTTGCGCGGTACGCCAGAGTGACCTGCCTCATAGCGGCAGACGTTATCTGCCAATCGCCCCTGGTTGGCCATGAACTCCTCCCAGCTGATATAGCCTGGGTGAGCGGCGTGGAGGCAAACCGCCCAATCCGCGATCGCTACCTTGACCGTTCCCGTCAGCGATCCCCGCCGGCATCGGCTCGGGTCCTTTTGCCGGCGGCCATAAACATACGCCCCAGCATAGGCCGGATTCTGAAGGATATTAAGGACGCGTGTGCTATCTGGCGCACGCCAGACGATCTCGTGTGGAGAAGGTCCAAGCAGCGGCCGAACCGGCAAGGACAATCCATTCCTGTCCAAGTAGCGCATCACACGGCGCGCACTTTGCAGTTCCCGGAATTTAGCAAACACGAGATGAAGACGGGCGCGCACCTCCTCATCCGGATTGAGAACAATTGTGCCCGCTCGATCGTAGGCGAGCCCGGCCGGCAGCGGCAGCCGCAGTTCGCCCCGCGCCGCCTTCTGCCGTTCCCCTTGGTGAAGGCGCATCCGAAGCTGATGCAGCTCCGCCTCGCTCATGATGCCGGACAGGCCCAACAGCAGGCGGTCGTGATAGGCGCGCGGATCGTAAAGCCGCTCGCCATCCGCAATCAGCACGCCAAATACCGAGCACAGTTCGAGAAGCTGATGCCAGTCCCGGTTATTGCGGGCCAAGCGCGAAGCGTCGAGACTCACCACGAGACCGGCGTTGCCAAGGCCGATCTCGGCAATGAGCTTCTGGAAACCATGACGGTCCACGCCGCCAGCACCGGATTTGCCCAGATCCTCGTCAATCACCTGGACGCGCTCGGGCGGCCAGCCCAGACCGATGGCGCGATCGACAAGGCGGTACTGCAGCTCGGTGCTCTCCTGATGCTGGCGCACCTGGTTCACGGATGACTGCCGCACGTAGACATAGGCCAACTTGGCTCGGTGAGCCGTCGTGAGCCGCTCGTCAGCGACGGTCGAGCTGATCAGCACGACCCAGTCCCCTTCCGGGCGTGCCGGGGATCGCTTGCATTCGCCGCATCAGCGCGGCGATCGTTTGAGCAATCTGGGTTTGCGTCGCGGTCGACAGATTCGGCCAGAGGCGCGGAATATCGGCCATCGGACGGCCGGATGGATTTGCCAACGTTGGCAGGGGTCGATACGCAACGCGACCTGGGAGCGGTCGGTGGGTCATCGCGAATCACCTTCTCGTCGAGAAGGCTCAGACTCGCGCTCAAATGTTGCATCAATGGGATCAGCGTCCGTACACTGATGCGCGGCAGGTCGGCCGCGTTCGGGCGGAAAGCGATCGACGTCTCGGTAAGATCCGTCGACGCGATCCGAACCCCCCGCCGCCGTCCGTCCGGCAGCGCGACAACAACGTAGGCGGGACCGCGTCCCGACCGCTCCTTCAGCACCTCAAGCCGGTGCCCAAATAGGAAATGATGCGGGTCAGTGATCGTGACGTGAGACACGACCCGTTCAAGAATAGGGGTACTCTGCCGTGTTCGGCGATGCCAAAATGACCACCGCGCTACTCGACCGATTGACCCATCACTGCGACATCGTCGAGACCGGCAACGACAGCTGGCGATTCAAAAGCCGCGACGATGTTCAAACAACCCGCGCTCGCGCCGTCTCCGCAACCCCGACCAGCTCCGACGACCCGAGCGCTACCAGCAGAGCACGCCGATCAAAGGGGTCCCTTTTGGATGCCGATAGGGGGTCCCAGTCGAACGCCGATTGACACCTCAATGCTCTCAAAGTATGGCTCGATGACATGGCCCCGAAGGTCTTGCCTGACAGCAAGCTCGGCGACGCCGTATCCTACACCCGAAACCAATGGGAATATCTGACGCGCTACACCGGGGACGGCAGCATGCCGATTGACAACAATCTTCTGGAGCGCGACATCAGGGTTTTTGCAACTGGCAGGAAGAGTTGGTTGTTCAGCGATACCGTGGACGGAGCCAAGGCCAGTGCCGTCGTCTATAGCCTGATGCTGACCTGCCGCGCCTCACGTGTCGAGCCGTTAGCGTGGTTGCGCCACGTCCTCACCGAATTGCCTCAGCGCGCCGGCGACGCCGATATTACAGACCTGCTGCCCTTCAACTTCCACAAAGCCGCCACTGCCTGAACGGCTCGGTATCGCCCGATACCAGGGCAATCCATCAAAACCGCCGGCGTGCGAAGAAAATCGCGCTTACACTCGTCCCGCGTGCCGCCTTCGGCGGTCGTTATCACTCACGCGGCCCGGGTACCTCTTTCAGTGGGCCTCCGCTGCGCTCCGGCGAAAACGGCGCTTGTCGGTCGATGCAGGCGACCGGCACGGTATTGTGGGAAATACTATGTCCAATTGAACGTCAATCCCATCGTCGATAGCTTTTCCTGAAGCTCGCGTCGTTCACGGTTTGCTTTGAGACTACCGTCGGGATTCCTGTTCAATAGGCCGAATTGCTCTGCTAACGACTTCGCGTGATCCTGCTTTCCGGCTGCTATCGCAGAGATAATGGAGGCTTCGATGCGGGACAGAGTGACGGCTTGGTCACGATAATCTAGAAACGCTTGCCAAACCGTCGGCACCCATTTTGCAACGATTTCTTGACCAATGATCGTGGCGTAACTCCTGATCTCGGCTTGCGCATGTTTGTGCATGCGAAGCTGCAAGAAGTTTAGCAAGTTGTGAAGATCGACTTTCCAATAAGCCTCAGTGTAAGTCGAAAGCGGCAGATCCTTGCGCGCCTGTTCGCGCGCGACCCCGGCGGCTAGGCGGTCTTCGTAAACCTTTCGAGCATGTTTCTGCAGTTCATCTTCTGCAACTGATAGGTCGGCTCCAGCCTTGCCATCCAAAAGGCCGGAACTGCCCTGCCGGTTCTCTGTTGATTGAAGACGCCATTCGGTTTCCGGGGTTCGTTGCGCGGCATCGATAGCCAAAGAATAGCGTGTCGAGTATTCGTTCACGCTCGCAGTGCGATGGCGTATCCATTGGCGCCAGGTATCCATTGGCACGCGAACATGGAGCTTGATTTCGCACATCTCGAATGGCGTCGTGTGATGGTGACGCATCAGATAGCGGATGAGCGCGCTGTCCTCTTGGACCTTTTTGGTGCCAGCGCCATAAGAAACACGAGCGGCCAGGACCACAGCAGCGTCATCGCCCATATAGTCTACGACCCGGACGAATCCGTCGTCGAGCACTGAAAACGGCTTGCCGAGCATGCTGTCGATCGCATCGACCTTGGGACGAGATAGACGCTCCGGCTGATCCATCTCTATGACCCCTGACTCATACTTCCACGTGCGCGAGAACCCGTCTCCGTTTTAGCGCCGCCCAATGGTCGATGTGTCGTCCTCATATAGCTATCTCCAAGAAATTCTGACGTTCCGCCCCTTCAATTTCCGATAGGAGTCTTCCGAGCTTACCAAGTGGCAAGAGCCACCGGTCGCCGGTGCCAGTACTATACTCTTTTGCAAACCCTTCCGGGGAGGGATATTCAATATGAATGTCAGGATGAAGCGCCTTCGCCAAAAAGCAAGCCACCGTCTGCATTTTGCTGCCACTCGGAGCCAAAAGAACCCGATGGTTGGTTGATAATTTCCAATACAAATCGAGCAAAATACCCACAGACTCACGGTAATCAAGGGTCGAGGCCGTCCGAGCGGGGAGGTTGGAGCCGCTCGGCTCAAGAGGATTGTCCTCGTTCCATTCACGCCTGACCTGCTCGTGGACCCATGCCATTGCCGCCTCCCGCCAGGAATGAACTGGGGGTTTTCCGTTTATGAGGAAAAGACGCCCGGGATAGACGGTGTTAAGAAGCAATTGCGTCAAAGCGTCATTGAACGACATGAACACGATGGCCGCGGTCGATTGTCCCTGCATTGCTACGCTTGCCAGCGAGTCCGCCCGGACAACTCCGTGAATGCCATTGAATACATGCAGGGAAGGCTGCTGAATCTTGCCGGCTTTCTTGGCGTTTGCGAATTCTTCCTTGGTCGGGCCATAGTGCTGCGCTTCGGAATATATGACATCCACGTCGAATTCGGAGCCCAGACAGGCGTTGAGAACCAATAAGATCGCAAGCTTCGACATCGTCGAAATATCGATCACGACCCTTTGCGCTGACAGGAGCTTGAAGCGCAATCGAAGCCGATCTTCAAAATCACCCGGTAAAAAGCGGTCATAGGTTAGGACGTCGTCATCGGAAACGGCGATTCCTTGCTTTTCAAGAGACGAGCGCACCTCGGCCAGTCGGTTTGTCGCGTTGGCGGGTTCATAGCGGAGCAGTATGCCGCTGGCCTTTCCATTGACGTTGAGTCCGCGTGTAACCGCTAGTGTACGATCCTCGAAGCCTGGCGCATGGACCAAAACATCGCCGGTGGTAAGCGCAATTTCCTCTGTCCTGACCATTCCAGGCAGTGTTTGCATGAGAGATGATTGAAGTTGTCGCGTCATAACGCGTCGCCTAGATCGTTATATTCATCGCCGGGCTCCGGCGTGAATTGAGCCGGGTCAAAGGACATCGAGAGCTGATCCTTTGATGCAATCTTGCGGGTCAATCCCGCCTTAAAGGAGTCAGGGGTCAACAGAAGTTGACGAAATTGCTCGCAAGTCATCGCGACGCTGTCGCGTTTGGAGAGGGCGAGGGTACAATAGGGCAGAAGGAGACGTCGAAGGTATAAGCGTGGGACAAAGGCTCCTCGCACGCTCTTTCCGCGATTGTCGAGCATGAACAGCCCGTACCGTACAAGATCTCGATAAATTTCCTCGGCCAGCCCGTTCAGCCGAAACTCATCAACGATCTCCAAGCGAAAAGCCATTCGCGGGACTTCGCGCGTATTGCCGTTTTCCTTCATTTCGTATGTCGGCCCAGTCAGTAGCTGGGTGGCCGCTGCGACGAAGGCTTCGACAATGGCCTTCAAATGGGAGCCATATGTCCCGCACAAGGCAAATCCAGGTTGCAATCGTTGTGCATCAACCAATCCATTTTTGACACGCAACGGGTCGGTGGGCTCGTTCCGCGTGTTTGAGTTCAGCCACTCTCCTCCGCGGTCTCGGAATGCCCGATCTTGGATTGCGGGCTCTACCGGGACCGTGATCTGCGAAGAACCGTCCTTTTTGACCACGGCCTCGAATACGTCACTTACCAGTTGAATCATTGTTCGCGTGTCACCGGACCAAAGGTTCGAAAACACGTCGTCGCCATAATATAGAATGCGAGCCCTTGATCTTCCGCGCCGCTGGGAGTCGCCGTGGACAGGAATCTGTTCTGACGGCGGCTTACCGACATGCGACATGCGCAAGCGACGGGCAAATTCAGTCTTTGACAAGCCTTGGTGACCAAGCAGCGCTTTGAGGCCGAGGCTTGCTTGCGGCATGCGTGGTTCGATACGCAGTCGCCGGCTGAAAACCTGGTCTAGGAAGGCCAGTCGTTGAGAGTCTGGAAGGAAGAGCGACTCCTCTCCCATATCAACAAATTGATAATCATCACCGTCCTGGAGCACTTTTCCGCTTGAATCCTCAGGAAGAAAAGTACTGCGAGCTTCCGTGGCGACCTTTGCTAAAAACTCGGAAGATCGCTGCAGTAGCAATCGGTTCAAAACTTTCTGCATGGCCATCGAAACGCGAGGTGTAGAAAAGTCATCAACGAAGAGAAGTACTGTACGATCACCGATCCACGGGCAGCACGTCCGCGCTTGCCGCACGAGTTCCGGAAGCCACCGATGCTGCGACAACTCATTGTAACCCGGAAAAAGCTTCCCTGAACCCTGCTTCGAGAACGACCACTTGGTTTGCTCCAACACGGCGCGATAACGCTCCAGCCGATCTTCGCCGACTACGAGCGAATTGAATGCCGGAGGTACGAGCCACTGTTGCACGAGTGAAAGTAGCTTGTCCGTGGCAGGTTCTTTGCGGCCGGCCCTGGCCGACTGCACGCTTAATAAGTCGGCAAGAATGCACAGGTTAGCGTAACAGATGAGGCGGCGCTCATCCTCCGGCGTGGGGCTTTCTGGGTAGTGGGCGAATGCATCTGCAAAATCATTAGCGTTCACGTAGAGCGCGACAAATCGCTTCGCACTCTGCAGCTCGGGGACTTCGCCACATTCGACGATTAGCCTCTCACTCAACCGCCGGAAGAACATGGTTTTGCCGCACCCGCGCGGTCCAGTAACCACGGTCGGGATGTCCAATGCCAAGATTTTTGAGTGCGATGGTACGGTCGGCACGAACAATCGCTTCCACCACTCCCAGCGATCACCGATCATTTCGCTTACTTGGAACTGGCCGACCGATGAACCATCCGCTGGGGGCGCTGGGCTTGTTGGTCCCCCATCGTTGCGGTCCACCGGGACCCTTTCGCCGATTTGGATACGCTGCTTCAGATCCCCAAGCATCTTTAAGAGTTTCATCGGGCTTCTGCGCTCGGCGCCTTCCGGCTCACGCAATAACTTCCCGAAGTCAGTTTCATTGCTTCAAGCAACTGCCGGTCGGTCGGTGTCGCCTTCTCATATTCAACATAGGAGACCATTTGATTGAATATCTGAGCGAGCCCGGCGTAATCGTCCTTGGGACTCATAACCGCGCCGCTGGTGCCGTAGCCGAAATCGGAAACATAGATCGGGTCGCGCAGCTGGAGTTGATCATCCAACCGTGCATTCGTGTCGTCGCCAATCAAAATGTTGCCAGCGTGCAAGTCACCATGCCGGGAGACCCCGTTTCTCTCGCATTGGTACAAAACGCGCAGAATGGTCTCCACCACAGCGAATACAAATGTCGCCGGAATCTTTTTGACGCGGGCTAGATAGCGCTTCAGGTCTTGTCCGGGGGCAATGTAATCCCAAACGGTGAATTGACAGGTGCGTGTTCTCCCACCGTGCGATATTTGGGCAGCGCCTAAGTGATGGAAGTGGACCACGCTTTCGACGACCTGCAATTGCATGACTTTCTGCAGTTCGTGTTCCCAGCCTTCTTTCAAATCTCCGAAAATGCATTTTACGGCGCGGGATACGCCTGGAACCTCTTCGAGATGGGCCTTGTAGACATAACCAATCCGTCCGGCGCCGATGTACTCATCCAATTTATACCGTTCGACCGTCTTGCCCGCAAGGCTGGTACACCATGCATCGTCTTTTGGTGGTCGAGTCATGATGAAATTCCAAAAAGAAAAAAGAGATGGAAATCGAAAAACTCTCAGCGCTTCCGATAGACCAAGATTGTTTCAGACCGCGTCCCTTTACACTCACGCCGCGAACGACGGACATCCGGGATTTTATCCTGATAGCTCTTTTCGAGGTGAAACTCTCTAAACGCGTCATCGTCCTTAAATAGCTGGCGCGTTATTGCTCCCGTCCTTCCCTTGCGACCACTACCGCGTGTCGCATCGCCGACGACAAGAACGAACTTGCCACCCTTTTTTATGTTGGGTGCAAGCCGCGCGCACACAGAGCGCATCAGTTCACGAAACGCAGCTTCACGGTCGCGCCCCACGAGCTCTAACCCCTTCGGGAGTGAGCGCTCAATGAACCAAAGCCGCAATCGATTGTCCCTGACGTAGTCGAGTTCGTTCATATACGGTGGACTCGTAATGACGGCCGATATTTGCTTTGGCCTTGGGAACTTCCGCGCGTCCACTCGATGTATGCGCCGTGTCAAACCACGATTATGTATGGGTCTCTTATAGGTACGGAGAACCTTTGCTTGTAGCCGAGGTAAAACCTCGCGCTCCTCATAAAGCGACGCAAATAGATTCTTTGGGAATTTCCGGCTACGAAGATAGGGAACGAGATGGCTACTTGGAAACGAGAGAAAGCCCGGTCTCTGATGATGTAGGATACCAAGCAGACACCCAAGAAGGAAATCGTCACCCCGCTCGACGCATGCGTCGCGAAACGCGAGCGCATTTCGCAGTGTGTCTTGATGGAAAAAGCGGCGTACCCAAGCTGGCACTGTTCTAAGGTCTTGCTTTGGCAACAATTCGCGCGACAATTTCCAAGTGGCCTTTAGCCGCTTCAATGCCGCTTGTTCGCTCTTGGGGGCAAAGAGCTTCGCCCGCGTCAACAGGACAGCATATGGATTCCAATCACCTGCGATTACCCCACGGTTGCTGGCGAACGCCTCGAGTGCAACTGCACCACTTCCGCAGAAGGGATCGACAATCAGATCGCCTTTTTTTGAATTATCAAGGATGAGCGCACGCGCCATCGATGTTTTCATTCGGCCGATGTAAGGCGCGATTTGATGGAAGGTCCAATCGGACTTTACCGTTGAACTTGCTGTCCATATGCGTTTTGTGCTGCCGGTAGCTTGTTTCCCAGCAACTTGGTGGCGTGGCATGGTAATCGGCTTTTCAAAACGGAGCTTTTCCCGCAATTGGATGGGTCGCAGGGACTCTGCCCATTTTGCTTGTCAACCGCAAGTTGGCAAAAGTAGCGTTACACAGGCGATTTCACCCGGCTGGCGGCCCAGATTGTGGGCCATTGGGACGGGGAATCCCGCCGATATAAGGTGGGACTGGGCTCTGGGCGCCGCCACGTTCGCACCCACGCCGCATAGACTGGCTTGGCATCGAGACCGGTCACCGAAGGGTGAAAATCCCCACATCCACGATGGAAGCCGGGTCGGGCGCGCCGGGCAGGCGGCTGAAATGCCCGTTACGTTCCGGGTTGGCGGAAAACCACGACAGCGCCATGCCGGTTTGAGATCGGTTTCGGGAGCAGGGCTGTCAGTTCAGCGTGACCGCGTGCATACATCGCTTTAACAATCGGATGGCGCGAACCGTAGTCCAGAAGTTCGTCGGCGTTCGGCGTGGAAGCAAACTCAGCTTCAAGCAGCGCGACCGGGTAGCGCCCCGCCCATACCGAGAGTCTTGAGAGCGCTTGTGCAACGGGTACTTCCTGCGTGTGGAGTACAAAACCCGCTTGCTTCGCCAACTTCACCACATCGTGCGAGGCTAATTTGCGGTTCAGTTTGCCGCTGGAGATCAGCGAAGGGTCTTTCGCGACCCAGATTCCCTTCAACAGATTTTCCAGTGCGTAACCATACAGAAGCTGCGCCGCAGGATAGTTTGGCGCGCGTGCCTTGATGTCTGCAACCCCTGAGTCATTGCCTTCGCTATAGGCGATCGCCATAGCTTCTTGGACGGCGGCGCTATGGGCTTGGAAGTAAGAGACCTCAAACGCTTGTTCGTGCGTAAGGATCGCTTCTGCGCCATCACGCAACCGCTCCGCCGTTAGCAGCCAAATTGCCGGGCTTTGCGCGGCCCTGAAGGTGTCTTCGCTGAGTTTCTTAAGATTAGTCATGGCTCGGATTTCGTGCTGGAGGCATGCTTTGTATCTTACATGACCTACCGTCGTATCGTCGAGGGCGGATCAATCGTGCGGCATCTCGTCGGCCCCGGTGTTGAGATACGGGAGTTCGACTTGGACGCCAAACGGGGTGAGAGAGTGTTTTAGGATCGTCATCAGCGCATGGGAGCCCAGCACCAAAACCTATCGGGTTAGAACGAAGCCCAGCGAATTTCCCGGTCGAGACAGGTATATATCCTCGAGGCCCACGTATAACCCGAGGATACTTTGGCCGCAGCCTTGAACCTGCCATCAACCTCTTTCTGGCACTCGGCCGGCAAGATGCCCCGCAAGCGCCGCCGTACATCATCGCGCACGGTCTTTGACGGAAGATCATCCACGTGGTGATAGAGGCGCCCGAGAGTGATCCCCGTTTCCAACACATTCCCTTCCGAAATCGGCAGAAGCGATGAAAGCGTACTGGCATGCGTGGCGATGCGCTTGGCGCAATCTTCCACGTGATCCCACGACTCTTGGTCTTTACGCGTGGCATAGCTGCCATCGACGATCGCTTTGATGCACTTGGTAATTGCTTTTGCTTCTTTCGGAGCAAACAGCTGCTGTGCGCGCTGCTCAACCATTCGGGCAATGACTTTGACCGTGTCCGGCTCCGTGTTGGCCATCTGGCCGACTTCGCCAAATGTGAGCAGAACGTAGTGCCATAAATACGGTGCGTAGTAGCCAAACTCCAGGGCAGCCAAGAGCCGCTCTCGACTTGGCATCGCCCGACTCTCAATCTGAATTTGTGGATAGTGAGCGCGAAGCAGGGCAGGGTTGGCTACGAGACCGTCAACGATGTCATCCCAGAACAGCAGTGCCACGGCAAAGTTACCCGCTGCGACACGCGTATCCGACAGAAGGCGCACTTCCTCCTGCAGCCGCGCGTCCGTCTCGGCGGTTGTCGCCACGAAGAGCGCAGAAAGACCGCCCTTGAATTTTGCTGCGCGTTCGATTTCCTTTTGAACGGCCTTCAGGCCCAGCGCGCCTTTGAAGTTCTTGCACTGGATTCCGACCCTTCTTCCGATATCGTCAGACCCGTAGACATCGACGCCGGCCTGCGCCTGGCCCGATCGGCCGTTCCTCTGTAGTGTCGTTGTCTTCCAGCGCTGGCCGAGCGAGGCGAGCACAAGGTCCTCAAATTCCTGCCAGGCCTTCGGCGGCGGCAGTCGCATGGTCGTCAAAGTAGGCATATCGGGTTCTCTTCTGAAAGAATCTGTAACCCAGCTCAATCGTTGCCGTAGTCCGGCTCGTATTCGCGCTGGCGGGTTTCTGTCTCAATGCGATCGACTTCCAACCCAGCGGCCTCGATGGCGTCGCGGCTTTCAAGATGCAGGTTGCAGGAAGGGCACAGGAATTCTTCCGCGACATAAGAAACATCGACCAACTCTTCATAGGGATCATCTTCGTTGTCATCCTCGGATACCTCCTCGTCATATTTGACCCCCGCAAGGAACGACCGTGATTTGCATGCCGGGCATTCCGCTTCCCAAATGTCATCGGCGTGTTGTCTGAAACTGTTCCGCATGTTCCATAGGCCTATCGCGGCTGCCTTAGCGTGCGCTTCTTCGCGTTCCTTCCTCGGACGTGCGCCGAAGGCGTCAGCCGCCGTTTGCACGCGAACCTTCGCCGCTTGCTCAGTCGCATGCGTGTATTCGGCGAGCAATTCCTTGGGGGCCTTGGCCTTGTCGGCACCGAGCCAAGCTTCGATCGAACTGTCACTGGCCTCAAGAATGATTTCCGCTGTGTGCCAGTAGCGGCCCTCCCAAGAGGACGCAATCACGCCCTCGAACGGAGCCTCACCCGAGTGCAGCTCGGCATTCCGCTTCTCGCTCATGTTGGTGCAGAATTTCTTCGTGCTTTCGTCAAACCGCTTCGATACATGTGCGAGCCGATCGAACACCGTCTTTGCGATGATGGTTTTGATATCCGTGTCTACGCTCCGTCCTGCCGCCGCAAACAACGAAGCCGAGCTGTTCGGGTCGGCCACAAGGCACGGGTGGATCTTTGCTAGAGCTGCCTTGCCAACCAATTCGAGTGCCAGTGATGCCCAGAGCTGGTATTCGCCCATCGACCGGGCCGCTTTGGCCGCCAGGGCGCGGCCGATATAGGTCTGTGACTTTCCCATCAGCGCATCCGCCGAAAGGGCTGTGGTCATAGCTAGCGCTTTGGGAGCCGGTTTCTTCATTGGACGCTCACCCGCAAAAGTTTCCTGTCGGACGATGCTTCAGACACCCCGAGACCGCGTCCGTGCAGCACATTCCAGTTATCAATGACGAGAACATCTCCCGTTCGCCAGTGCACAGGGGCGAAGCCAACCTCATTCGCACGATGTGCGATCAGCTTGACACTCGTCTCACTTTCGGAGCTCTGCGGCACCATGCAGCCTGCGTCAAACCGGATGAAGGGACGAGATCGGCTGCAAATGGTTGAATAGAATGACCGTCTGCCGTTTCGTACGAGGAAGGGCGCCGTTTCAAGCTGCGCTCGCTCTGATGTGCCGATCTGCAAGTCGCGAAACCGCATCAAGGTCGTGGGGACCGGGGACCTGCCTGGTGAAGCACACACCAGTACCACGAACCGGGGCGGCTGGAGCCGGTGTGCGCCGTCCGTGTGCATCGGGAATGATCCGAGGCCGTGCACCACGCTCAGTGATTTCGCGTTCGCCCTAGCTGGCGCTGTTGGTATCAAGGGCTCGATCTTCTGCCGGCACGGCCCATAATCGGGTTACCGAGCAGCTTCGCGATATTTTCCGGCGCCGAGAGCATATCATAGCCATCGCGGTCGCGGTCGATTTGAACCAACCGTCCTGCAGTACACGATCCACAAGATTGGCCTTACCGGTGAACTGAACGACGGTTGTGCGGTTGGTTTGCATCCTTCCAACCTACACAACTTACCATCGTATCGTCGAGGTCAGATAGGAGCATCCGGCTTCGCCGATCAGGCTTTAGGCCTACTTTATTTCTTTTGTATTTTCCCAAGCAGCTTCAGCGTATCTTCTCGCAAGGATGGCACCTACGCATCGATAGCTACGGTGTTAGTGTTCGTTCCGTGTCCTAATTGTCCTATTAGGCCAACGATGAAACAGCAAGATCCGAGATACAACGGCTTGTGGGTTTTCAAGCCCGACCTGACGAAGCTCCGTCCCGGGGATGTCATTCTTACGCGCAATGCGGAAGCAATCTCGTTCAAGGGCAAACGCAGGTCGGACATCATTGCGAAGGTAACCGGCGGCAATTTCAGTCATGCGCTTATCTGCACGGCGCTGCCGACACTTATCGAGGCGCTACCCGATGGTGTCTCAAACATAAGCGTCCAGAATTGTTTCGTGCATGACCTCAAGCATGTGCGCGTCCTTCGATACCCCAATCAAGCTATCGCACGCGCGGCCGCAAGTGAAGCGTTCAAGTTCTTCGGAAAGGAATACTCTGTGCCGGCCGCCCTGCGATCCGTACTGCCTGGTGTTCCGATATTGGAGTCGAGCGACGGTAAGACGTTCTGCTCGGCCTTGGTCGCGGCGGTTTACCGGGCCGCTGGCGCGCCAGAGTTTGCATCGATCCATCCGATGAAGACCACGCCGGCAACCCTTGAAAAATCAGGCCACTTCGCCGACGTCACGTCCGAAGTCTTCGTAAGCATACTTTCGCCGAATAATATCGAACAAATGAGCGCTCTGGATGGAGACCGGGCGGTATCGCCGATGGCAGGTCAATCCAAGCTGTTGAATTCATACTATGCCAGGCTATCCGTCCCCATCGGTGAGTTCTTCGCCCAGTATCCGACGCTCACCCTTAAAAAGCCGACCAGCTTTTTTGAATGCCTGGCGTTCATCAACTCTGCATGCATCGCCGCCAATCGGCTGCCGGATCATGCCGAAGCCAACAAGGCGCGAGCGCAGGTCAAGTTCATCGATGACCTCGCGTTCGAACTGCTATCGGAGGGCAAATGGCAGGCGATGATGATGGCCGCCCAGGCGATCGACGACAGCAGCATGCAGTATTCGTTGGATGAATCGTTTAAAGTAAACCCCGACGTGAACCTGGCCGACACGCTAGGGATGATTAAGGCGACACAAGATCAAATCGCCTCCCGGTCGTCGATCCTGAGTGATCCCGTTGGCCAATCCCGCGCTTGGGATGAATGGGTCAGGATGACTCACGAGGCGGTTTCCGAACTGAATGTCAGGCTCAACGTTTTGAACGAAGTATTGGAGCGGGTTTTTCCGTCTGCAAGGCGCGGTGGACAATAGGCAACGGCCTGTTGACGCAGATGGGAGCCTGTTGCCGCAAGCGATAGAAGCAGCCTCCTGATTAGGAGCCGGGCTTTTCGCTCTGTCCGGTCTCGGGTTCGGGCGTTGATGCTTGCGGCTCGCTCGGTTGGTTTGGCGCTGGTTCATCGAATGGAAGCTGTAGCTGTTCCCGGTGTGGAAACAGTGGAATTAGGCAGAGCCGGAAAATCAGCCAGCAGGCATAGACGGCGTCGGGGCCGTAGGGGTCCCCGTCATGCAGTAAGCCGTGCGATAGCGCATGCCGAAGATGTGGGCCGGGTTTCTTCAAGAAGACGCGCTCGATATCGGCCGTGATGGGCGTACCGAATATCGTGTCCAGTTCGCTCCTCATCTGCTCAAACAGGGAGGAGATTGTGCGATCCTGCTGCGTCTGTGTCGCATCGTCGAAGATAGTCACATCATGCCCATGCGATTTCAGCACATGGCGCAGCGAATTCTCCAGCAAGGGCGTCAGAATGTATAGCGCGCTAACGAAATCACCCTGAAAGAAGCGCAGGAAGCCGCGGCTGAACGTTCTGACCAGGTCGTTTGGAACAAATGCGCTATGAACGAGAATTCGCGCGAAGATATCGTCCGATAAGGAATGATCAGTCCCGATCACCTGACGGGCAGTCTCAATCTTGCCAGCCGCAGCGACTTGACGGCGAATGCGCTCGTCTTGAGCAATTTGATGTTGAATGGCACTAGTGTCACCGTCATCGCCAAACCCGGCCCCTCCAGTCCGGTGAACGACTTTGCCTTCGCTGTCGTGATGCGACGTGCCAAAAAGCGACGTCAACGGATGTTCGCGGATTGACTGGGAGGCTGCTTCGGCCAGCTCGGCAGGATCAGGCGAGTTTTCGAGAGCGGCAAAGACAAACAGCTTGTCGCGGAGGGTCGGCTGGCGCTTCACGCCTTGTTCAATTTGCCGAGCCATATCCTCCAGATTGAACGGAATGGAAAATCCAGACATTTCCTCGCCGATGCCCGCCTGGGCATCAATAAGCCGGTGCCTCAGTTCTTTTCGCCTGTCCTTCTTTCCGGGAACGCCGTGAAGCTCGGCTATGGCATTCGCCAGCATCGACGAGCTCATCATCGCCACCGGTTGGCGGTCGGCCATCGAGACAAACTGGTCGGCTGCGGCTGACTGACAGCGGTGCTGGTCGTCAGGTTGCTTGGCGAGGTGGTAGGCACGTGCACCAAGCCGCCAGAGTTCAACGATGCTGTGTGCGTCGGTTTCAGCGGGCAGGGCCGCAATCAAATCCTCGATATCTTTTCCGATCGCAGCCGGATCGGAAATACCGAAGTCCAGCTCAAGTTCGCTAAACCAAAGCGCAGGAATGACGAGCGATCTTTGAATAGCCCTCGTGCGCAATTCGCTTGCCATCGTCCGAGCGGCCATCGCTTCGGGCTTATCCCATCCCACGGCCCGGCCAATTTGCAGGGCGCGTCGAAGCAGATCCCGGGCGTCGTGCTTGAGTGCCCCCTTGTCATCGTCGAAACGGAATGTAAGCGCTCCGCTATCGACCTTCGTCAAGATTTCGGCGTAAGCGGCTACCGCCGCAGTGCCCAGGTCGACTCGTTTTCGTTCGAGAAACCAGCACAGATCAGAAAGGCGTGCCCGCAAAGCCGGATGCGTCGCGCGCTGAGCCATGGCGGCCAGAACTTCGACGGGCGGCCCCCGAAAGTCGGCAGCAACGGGCGACCGGCGACCATCGGCCCACACCACCATGGCACCGAACGGCTCACTTCGATCCTTGGGCCGGAACAGCATCCCGGCAACAGCCGACAGCATACGAAATACGCGCGCGGCGGGGGTATCTTCCGTTTCATCGGCGGCTTTCCGAAGCAGATCGGCGAGTTCCTGGCTGTCTGCGCTTTTCGAGTCTGCGATCGGACTCTCGAATTCGAGGCCCACAAGATCGGCGAGCGTGGCGCGCAACCAAACCGGCGGAAGGGTGTCCGCCGGCTCACTGCGCTGTGGTTCTGCGTCGCTGTTCGTCTCGTTATCCATTGTAGGCCCATCATCGTTTCAGCTCGGGAAAAAGGTCCTGCAGTTGCTCAATTATCATCTTGGCAGTCGCGCGAGGGGATAGCTTCCGTTCTTCGCAATTTTGAAGGTAGAGCCCGAGGGTGGTTTCCTTGGGAGAGGGGATTTCCCCCTCGTCCTATCTGGGGTGGGTTGCACTAGGCCGCGGCTGCTCCTGGCCCTTCAAGCATCGGCGTGTCGAGGCTGGTTATTTCCGGCATCGCCTTGCCGGCGATCGCCTGCAGGTCGCCCACCATGCCAACAGTGGATTCAATGACCGCAACGATTTGGGTTTCTCGCTTGGCCCACTGGCGACCCATGAATTTGCGCTCCTTGTCTAGATCCTCACGCATGTCGTTGAACTTCTCGACGACGGCATCGACCCGCTGGCGAAATCTCGTGCCTGTCAGGTACTCGTAGACCTGCTCCATTTTGGTTTGCTGTCCCTGTTGGACCAGCCGCGAGCTCGATATCTCGATGAGGGACTGACGCAGCGCAACCGCCAGGGCCAGTGCGCAACGCGGGTGCGCCACCCAAACGCCGGCGACCAGGTCAAAATGCTCGATGTGCTTGGGAAGGGCGTGCGAAATGATGAGGGCAACGTCGGCGCCACAGCGCCGCTGGTCCTCACGGAGCTTGGCCAGCCAACCATCACTCCAGGCCTTGGTCCGCTTGGATTCCCAGAGGATCATGCCGGCGGGTTGCCCGACAGAGCCGTTGACCTGCTGAATAACATCGGCCCCCAATTCTCCCTTGGCGACCGGCTCGATGGCATCCATCGGAAACTTGCCTCGCAGAAGCTCCTCGAGCTCAACCTCGAAAACCTCGCCCTGGGACTGCTGCGAGCCTTGCTCGGCCTTGCGCTTCAGCTCCTCGATCGTGCGCGACATTGACTCAATGGTCTGGTCCTTCTCGGCGACCTTCAGGCGCGCAGCCTCATCGGATTCCTGCTTGGCCTTCGCCCGGATGTCGTCAACCGAGGCCTGGACGCGCTTTTCAATCGTGAGGTCCATTTCACGCCTTTCGTCAGCCAGCGCGCGCTCCTTGCGTATTACCTCGGCCTGAGCCTGCTGCGCCTCAGCCAGCTTCGCATCGCTGGCTTCAAGGTTCTTGCGCAATTCGGCGGTCTCTGCCGCCTTGGCTTGCATATCCCCCGCAACCGCTTCACGGGCCTTTTTGGCCTCGGCCGCCACCAGTTGGCTGCGCTCGGCCGTCAGCCGCTGCGCCACCTGATCTTCAATCTGCTCGCGCGCCCGCGCGACTGCGTCCTGCTCCTTGCGCAGCGCCTCGGTCTTCCTGGCGACCTCTGCGTCCTTGGCGGCCAGCTGCTCATTAAAGCGCTGTCGTGTTTCCTCAAGGAGGGGAGCAGCCAGCGATTCCGTGAGCTTGATTTCGTGGTTGCAGTTCGGGCAATGCAGGGTGGGCTCGTGCGAAGCGCCGGCGCCGGTTGCTCTGAGACTCATGAATTTCCCCTCATTGGTACGGCCGGATTCAACATCATCTGCCGGCGATTGCGATGTCGCGGCGCTGGATGTCCACATGCGGCTAGCCGAACATCGACTTGGTCACCGGTTTTCCACCGAAACCCCGCATGGTTGAGGTGTCGACAAAGCCCTGGCTGCAGAAGCTGTTGAGCTAGGAATGTATTCTAAATAAGAACAAAACGGGATCAAGCTATTTGAAATGCCCTGTGGAAGCGGCAAAAAAAGCGGCAAAGTAGGGTGACGCGTTAGGGCCTAATGCCCTATCTTTGCTGAATAAATAACCGGCAATGGAAGCGGCAAAAATGACCACAATTGCAGCGATGGAGCCGCTTCTTCCCGACGATAACAAGGAACTTGAGGACCTGGCGACTGACCTGGTGGCTAAGGCCAGCGGCCTTGCCACCCGCTTGCATCCAGTGCTGCGCGCGTCCGTCGGCGACCTGGTGCGCTCAATGAACTGTTACTACTCCAACCTCATTGAGGGGCACAACACACTGCCGGTCGATATCGACCGCGCCATGAACAACGAGCTAGCAACAGAGCCGGAGCGGCGCAACCTCCAGCTCGAGGCGCGCGCGCATATTGAAGTGCAACGGATGATCGACCGCGGGGACGGGCCCAGCCCAGTCATGTCCGAAGCGTTCATCACCTGGACGCATCGCAACTTCTGCGAACGCCTGCCGGCAGAAATGCTGGTGGTCGAAAATCCAGAGTCCGGCCGCAAGATCACCATGGCGCCGGGCGTGCTGAGATCCGAGCATGTCCGCGTTGGCCGACATGTCGCGCCTGACCCGGTCGACCTGCCGGCGTTTATCAAGCGGTTCGCCGAAGGCTATACGTCGCCCAACCTTTCGAGGCTGCGTAAAATCATCGGCGTCGCCGCATCCCACCATCGCCTGGCGTGGATCCACCCCTTCCTAGACGGCAACGGCCGCGTTGCGCGACTGTTCTCGCACGCGCTGCTGCGCGAACTGGATGTGGGATCAGAGCTCTGGTCGGTTTCGCGTGGCCTTGCGCGGAGTGTCGACAACTACAAGACCATGCTGCAGGCCGCGGACGAGCCGCGACGCGGCGACCTCGACGGCCGTGGCAATCTCACTATGGCAGGCCTTACGGAATTCTGCCGCTACTTCCTCTCAACCTGCATCGACCAAATCGACTTCATGGAGGGCCTCCTGGAGCCTTCTGAACTGCTGCGACGCATGGAGATCTGGGCAAAGGAAGAGACGGCGGCAAAGCGGCTACCGAAGGGCTCATGGCCCATCTTGCGCATGGCGGTCCTCGATGGCGAGTTCGCCCGTGGCGACGCGGCCGATATTACTGGCTATGCGACCCGGCAGGCACGCACCGTGCTGAACGGCCTCATCAATCAAGGCTATCTCATTTCCGAGACCACCCGTAGCCCGGTGCGGCTGGGATTTCCGGCCAGCGTGGTCGATCGCTGGTTTCCACGGCTTTATGGGGGAGGGCAGTGATCGCGACGCGTCATACCTGGCATGTTGTTTAACGCGCAGAGGCTCGTCACACCGAAGCTGAATTCTCGCGAGCCACGGTGCAAGGATCCGCCTGTTCGTCTTTAGCGGAAGCCGTCTCGACATACACGAACAGAACCCGGCAACAGCACTGAAGCCTCTTCCTGCCGAACGGGGAATAGACTCTAAGGTGAAGCTGTTGAATTTCGCCGGACGTAGCCGCGACGTGCTTTGCGCACGAGCCACGTCTCGAGCGCCTCGATGGCCTGCACCCGCCCAGCGAACAGATCGAGGCGCCGCCGGCCGCGCTGGCCGAGACGCCCCCATTCGCGCACCAATGCAGTATCGCCAAACAGTGTCGGCTCGATCGTGAGCACATAGAACCGCGCCATGTTACGGGCCGGATCGCAGCGTTCGAGCACGAGGTATTGCACCGTGAGTTCGGACATGCGTCAGAATCGCAGCTGCCGAAACGGCCGTCCAATTAAATTATCGAATCGATCAGGGGCAACGATTCAGAATTTTTATACCAGCGAGCAAATGACAGCCATTGATGAAAATGCGCGATTCGCAGCTGGCTGTCACAAGGGTCTGGCGTGCAGTCACTTAGAGAGACGGGCGCTGCACCCGAAGGGCGCGCTTGCGCGAGGGCTTGCACCTTGCGGCGAACGGAGATCTCCGTCAGGTCAGCCTGAGTGCAAGGTCAGGCCGCGCCGGTGAGATGAGCAATGAGGGATGCAGGAGCTACCGAACGGAAGGCGTTTTGGGCGGGTTGACGCTCCAGATGGGACGCGCCAGTTGCTTGAAGGCGCTAATGCTCAACGAACCCCGGACATTGCGAGCGGTTGAACCAGGCTCGGCGAGTTTGGCGATAACCTTGGGGTAGGGTGCTTCCCACATGCCCGTTGGCTCAAGCGTTGCGTTGTCGAGGATGACGAGCAACACGGTGTCACAGGCCGCCCCCGGCTTGATCGACCCCAGCCGCTGACTTGGCGTGGAGGTCTCGCCGAACGCGCGCCCCTTGATCTGGATGCGCTCGTCGCCTAACGGCGTCTTGCGGATGGCATCGTAACCGGAGGTCCGTGGCGGCGCGAGTGTCAGCCCAAGTTTCTGGGCTGCGACGTACTCCGCAACCTCGCCGGTGACCCCGAGAGGCTTATTGGTGAGCCGGTAATATTCAGCTGCGAGCGGCTTCACCGCGGCAAGTATTTCTTCTACCCGTTTCGCATCCTTGTTCATGGCCAATCTTCCATTCTGGGTGGAACAGCAAGAGTGAAGTCGAGGCCATGGATGTGTTGGGCATGGCTCTTGGCCAGCGCCAAGAATTCCTGCTCGCTTCCCTCGTGGCGGAGAAAATGAAGTCCTGGATCGCGGAGTGGAGTTACGTCTTCAAGCCCCACCGGTCCGCTTATCACTGAATGCGCATGAAGCAGGTGGGGCGGTCCCGCCTGTGGCCACAAACCATCCCCTGACCACCACGTATTGAGGATGTTCAGCGACCCATTTTTCGGCGTTGGTATGGCAGTTATTGAAGTCGGCCTCGGTGTAGGCAATTGGCATGAGCGGAACGGTGACCGCTGAGGACGCGCGCGCTAAGAGGGAATCAAAATAGGCGTCGACAACGATGGGTGACGTCATAAGAGCATCTCGCTGCTGTCTTTACCGGCATTAGCTGGCTGCGCGTCGGGAGGCCCTTATCAATGCGCCGGTTACATTGAGCCTCATGCGCATCAGATCCTCGCTCACGCCGTAAACGTCTGAAGCTTTCGCAAGCGGAAGGCTCATGCGGGCGACGTGATTGGCGGCTTCTTCGGATACCAGCAAGGCGGGCCCCAGCCAGTTCGCTTCCTCTTCAATCGTCGGGTCGTAGTGGCGCGAACCTTCGCCATCAAAAGGTGGTTTTGGCGGGTGCAGCAGCAGGCCGTGGGCAAGCTCGTGCGCGATGTTTGCAGCCTGTCGTTTCAACTGATGGCCGTCGTTATGAATGATCATGCGGGAATTGCCGTTGAACAGCGTTATGGCGGAGAAATCGCGCTGCCCCTTTGACGATCGCAGATAGATGACGGCGTCAGGGTTGCTATCTGCGAACTCGCTCAGCGCGACGACCGGAAACCCAAGCAGCTCCGCCAGCCGCCAAGGACACAGAGGCAGATGCGGAGCTATTCCGAGTTCGTCGCGCACATCGCGCGCCAGCCAGTTTGCTTCAGACTTGAATCCCCGGCGCAAGGCCATCAATGCGCCTCATGACCTTCTGAACTGCTGATAAGCAGTCTTGATAAGTGCTTCGAGCGCTTTGGCGCCTTCCTTGGACAATTTGGGATCGGCACGCAGATGCGCCGTCAATTCCGCTAAGGGCTCCGTCATTACCTTCTTCTTGGTCATGCCGAGCGTGAAATCCTCGACTTTCAAGCCGGACCAGGCGCACAGCGAAGCGAGACTATCGACGTCCGGTTTGCGGCCCTGAGACATGCGGGTAAGCGTTGAAGCGGGTACTTCAGCTTGCTCGGCCACTTTTTTCCAATTGAGGTTGCGTGCGATGCGCACGCTGTCGATAGCGGCAAAGAAGCCTTCCCCATCGAACTTTCCAGAAGCCATTAAATTTCCTGTCTGCTGCGGTTGCGATGCCCGAATGACGCCGCAATTGCTATATAGCAATTGAATGCCTACATAGCAATAGCCCATTGGGGGCTGAGGAATGATCCATGTCGAAGAACAAAGGTTCGGGTACCCACACCCGCAGTGCCGTTTCTGGCCAGTACGTTTCTAACTCGTATGGCAACCGCCATCCGAGCACAACGGTTCGCGAAGCTGCCGGTCCGAGCGGATCGAGCGGACCGCACTACCGGAGCGCCAAATCCGGCCAGTACGTCAGCAACAGCTTCGGCAAGTCCCATCCGAACACCACGGTCAAGGAGAAGTGACAGATGCAGTTCGTCCACAATGACCTCGGATTGCTGCGTGGCGGCGAGTTGGTCGAGGTGACGTTGTCGAGTCAGGCCAACGTCAAGCTCATGGATAGCTCAAATTTCGCCAACTATCGTCAAGGTGGCCAACATCGCTTTTTTGGTGGTCATGCGAAGCAGTCTCCGATTCGTTTGCAGGTGCCCAGCGCTGGCCATTGGCATGTTGCCGTCGATCTCGGAGGATATGGCGGCAGTGTGCAGGCGGGTGTTCGTGTTCTCGGCTGAGTAAGGGGCCCTTTTGGGCCCCTTACGCTTTGGACTGTGAGCCGATGCGCCGCCACTTGTTCGAAACGCCGCCGGCCTCGCTTTTCTCAAAATCCATCTAGGAATATATTCCATAATCTATGTTATGCGAGCAATAGACCACCGTTAGAAGAGCTGCGACGCGCGCCTATTTGCAGCGCTACGGCAAGCCGATCGCATTCTACTCGGATAAGCACGCGACGTTCCGGGTAAACAAGGGTCGGGGCGCCCGGGGGTGACGGCATGACCCAGTTTGGCCGGGCGTTGCACGAGCTCAACATCGATATCATCTGTGCCAACGCTCCGCAGTCGAAGGGTCGCGTCGAACGAGCCAATGGAACGCTGCAAGATCGTCTGTTGAAGGAGATGCGGCTGGCCGGAATCTCAACCATCGAGGCCGGCAACGCATTTTTGCCCGCGTTCATGGAAGGCTACAATCGGCGGTTTGCGAAGCCTCCCTTCAGTGACAAGGACGTGCATCGACCGCTGACTGAGCACGACGTCGTCGATGATGCCTTTGCCTGGAAGGAAGAGCGCACGGTATCGCAGAGTCTGACGCTGCAATACGACAAGATGCTGTTCATCCTCGAGCCGAACGAGATTACGAGGACCCTCGCCCGCCAGCGCGTCACCGTGTTCGACCATCCGGACGGGCGGCTTGTGATCAAGCACAGGGGCCGTGCGCCGCCCTACCGGACGTTCGACAAGGTGCGACAAGTCGACCAGGCGGAGATCGTCGAGAACAAGCGGTTAGGGTCGGTTCTGGCGTACACTTGCCGAGCAGCAGAAGCTGCTCGACTTCAGCCGCAGCCAGAAGGCTCCGCGAAGACGTGGCCAAGGTCCGAGCTTGTTCAAGGCGGGCTAAAACCCGGAAGTCGACCAGTCGCCGTCGCTGGCATTGGGGCTCTCATCCGGGCGCCCGGCCGCTGCGCAACCCCGGCCAGCTTCGCGTCCGTGCGCCCTCCTCGCCGGGCCTTGCGGTGACATTTCTAACGAGCGCAATCAGCGACTTGTCTATCGAGTTCCAACATGATTTTGCTGCACTATCAATTTCTTAAGAGCGTTGCGCATTCTCCGCGAGACACTTCGGCGGCGCGCCGGGCCGAGCATCGTGGTTGCCTCAGGAATGCGAGCAGATCGGAGGCGCCGCATTGTCCAACGGTCGAGCAGCGAAATTGACGTACTGACGCGATAGACCCCGCTACATTGCGGGCTCAACTTTCAGATGCCCGCTCGCGACGCGAGCCATCCAGATCTTCTCCGTCAGTTCACGACAGTGCTCACGCAGCCGTCATCTAAATTCGATTTGCTGTCGCCGGAACATTTGGAATGTATCCGAGCTGCCCCTCGAGAGCCGCCAGGGCCTGGCGAGCTCCCTCTAACCGTGCGGTCGCCTCATCCAAGACCTGCCGCGCCTCATTCAATCGAACGACCGCTTTCGCACCGGCATCAAACAGCTTGCTCCGTATTGATGGAGATCGATCCTCGAGAACTGCGCGCTCGAGCTCGGGCAGCATGTTCATGAGCGCTCGATGTGCGAGCGCTTGCACGGTTTCAGACTTCTCGGCAGCGGTAAGAGCCTCTCGGTAAAACAGTACCGCCTTGATGGCTTTCTCTTCAAGATGGAGATCGTCGCTCAATCACTCATTCTCGCTACTTGCATCGTGAAATAAGCAGCCGTTTCTTCTGTTCTACGGACGCTGGCGGCCTGTGAGCTCGCGATAACAGGCATCCAGCTCACCGAGCTCAATCGCTCGCGCCGCCGCGCTAGTAAGGCTAAGTGGATCTCCATTTGAGAATCGAAGCATTTTTACTCCTCGATGAACGGCTCTAGGGCCGTTCGCAAACACCTATGATCGTACAACCTGACGCTACGTGCGCTTCAAGCCGTTTGTGCTCATGCTCAGCCGACGGGCGTGGCCACAACCAGTTCGCGGGGCCTTCTCGTAGCGTGCCGAGACCGAACGTTGGTCGTGTCCTCAGTGATGGTGTCGGTCGGTAGAGCAAAGCCGCCCGCACGCGCGCCTCAAATAGCGCCGTAGCGGGCGGGCGGCTTTGCGGTGGTCACCGGCAGTTCTCCGGTAGGATCGGGTTGCGACACGCCAACGCAACCGAGGAACCACCGATGACCGACGATATGATGAACCTGCGGACGCTCGTGGAGAAGCCCCCTGATGCCGATCTGTTGCGCGAGATGATCGGCTTTGCCGCCCAGCGGTGTGTTTCGGCATGGAATAAGGACCCCGTTTTCGGGGTGATCGGCATCTAATCGGGACCCCGGGATAAGGGCCACAGTGGCTTCCATCGAGTCATGGAAGCCGAGGTTGGGATGCTGGTGGTGGAGACGATTGGTAAGATCCGTCGCGCCTACTTTGTTGATGGTCGTCCGATCAAGGCGATCTGCCGAGAACTTGGCGTATCTCGGAAGGTGGTTCGCAAGGTCATTCGTTCTCAAGCGACGGAGTTCCGGTACGAGCGCGAGACGCAGCCGCTCCCGAAGATGGGTGCCTGGAGTGCCGAGCTTGATCGGTTGCTGGCAGGGAATGAGAGCAAGGCGCATTTGGTGCGGGCGACTGGGTGACCATTGCATTAGCTGGGTTGTACGGGTGGATTGGAAATTCGAGCGACGTTTGAGATCACGCTCGCAGGTCTTCGCGGAACGCACTTGAAGTCATTCCCGCAAACAGAGGACGATTTGCCACAACGCCGCCGAAGGTTAGAGGGAATCATTGGCGTGGCGTGAACGTCACGCTGATCGATCTCCACGTCAATGCTCTTGGTCATCGTTTCTATCGCGGCCGTCATTGTGCTTGTCCGGAAAACATCGGTTTCATTCGTCGATGATGGCAAGCTGAGCGATCTCCAGTCTGCCCACAACTCAAAAGGGGATTAGGTTCGAGGCACGCGTCGCCCTTCTTTTCAGATTGAAGATAAAATGAAGACTCCAGAGTCCAATGACGGCGAGCGCCGACAAACCGGAAAGCATCAGGACGGTGGGCGAATGCGTGAATGCAATGCCCCAGTCCGGCCAAACGATGACGCCGCTATCGAAGGTTTCGGCACTGTTCGAGCAGATGGCGCCAAAGGCGGGGTCACTGCTGAGCTCAGTGTTGATCCGTTCTTGAAGAGCCTTCGCAGCCGATTGACCGTCACTCATTTCTGCCATGTGCGCCAAGAGCGCACGTGCGCCTGCGAGATAGGCGTGCGAGCATTCATTGAAGGGACTACCCTCATCGGTCAGACTGCCCGGAACAAGGCCCCAAACACACGCAAAGTATTGCAGGCTGACGAAACCCGCGAGCCGGAGGAAGATCGGATCCGTTTGCAGATGGTGAGTGGCCTGATCGAGGATCGTGGCACGATATTTGGCAATGACGAGCATTTCTCCATGAGCAATAGCAGGAATAGCAATCCCGACCACAGGGCCTTTTCGCACAATTTGATGATGTGCCCAGGCTGGTGCGCAGACCGCGAGCCAAGAGGCGACGGTGAAGAGCCATACGCACCCCGCATTGGCCAACATTCTCTCGAGCCGACTGGTCATCGCACATCCTTCAAGGGCACCAGCGCCGAGAATGTCCAGCGCTCGCCAAATGCTGAGAGTTCGGCTCGCGTCAACGGCGCGATGTCGATGTGCCGAAAAGAGTCAGGGCCGACTCCAAGAGCATGCACGATTGCTGCGCGGATGACCGACGTGTGCGAAATTGCAAGGATTGACCGAGGATTGGAGGACAACCCGTCCATCCATTGGCCGACGCGCCTCACCACATCCACGAACGACTCTCCTCCGTGCGGTGCGGCACGTGGATCTCGTAGCCAGACGGCAAGACCCTCAGGGGCCTTTAGTCGAACTTCTTCAAGGGATAGCCCTATCCAGGAGCCGAAATCGCAGTCCCGCAACTGCGGCAGGACTGCTGCCTCGAGGCCAAGCATCTCCGCAGTCTGGCCCGCGCAAAGTGACGGGCTGCGCAAAACAGCATTGAAGAAGGAGAGATGGCCGGGAAGCTTAGACAGTCCCTCTCGAACGCTAGAATCGAGAGAACCGTCGGATGCGAATGCAACAGCATTGCGTGAGCATGTGGAGGCTGAACACAGCAGATGAAGGCGGATCGTGCCGGTCCGGCGCGCAACCATTCATACCATCGCGTCGCGTAAAGGTAGTCGCCGCTCGACAAGCGCTCGCTCGGCCGCTACGCCAAACAACAGACCCAGCGTTGCCCACATGACGATTTGGCCACCAAACGACGCGATGCGAAACTGCCAAAGTAACGTGGCCGGGAAACCGTCGGGTACTTCATCGAGTGCGGGCATCGCTAGCGAAATAAAGATCATCACGACGACATAGCCCCCCCCCGCGATTAGCGCCGAATTCCACTCGCCAAAGCGGCTATTGACGCGCCTCCGCAGCACTCCCGCCGCGATCATCGCTGCAAGCGAGATCAGGACCATTGCAAAATAGAGGCTCGTTCTCATGTCGATCGTCTCCGGCAGGCCGACAGACGGCGGACTGGCCGGATATTTGAGCATCGGCGTCACGTAAACGCTGATGAATCCCGCAGCCGCAAGCAAAGCCGACGTAGCTCGAGGACTAAAATCGCCCATGCGTCGATAGGCTAGCGCAAACGCGAGGGCAAAGAGACCACCGCAGGCCGCGCTGTAGACGCACAAGCCAACCAGCAATCCGATGCCAGACTGAACGCCCCGGCTAACGAGTTCCGGTTCACTCTCGCCCGCCGGCGGTAGCGCCCCTTCGTGAGCGGCCTGTTTCGCCGCGGCCGCCTCCATCACCTTTTCGAAGGCAATCGCCCGCTCGATCGACGGCTCACCAAATACCTTGAGAAAGCCAAACGAGAGAAGCGCGGCGACGAGGCCGACAATCATCCCGCGCGCAAGGAGCTTTCCCATCATCGATATTCGCTTCGCCAGGCGAACGTTGCCCAAATCCGACGAGCATCCTGGAAACTCGTCGGACGAAAGCGATGCTCAGTGGCAGGGGAAGCCGAGGAGGTGACGCCCGTCGTGGACAAACTCATGCACATAGGTGCCGTTGAACAATGCTGTCGCGCCCTGCTCCACGCCGATGAAGTAGATACCGAGAACAAGCAACAAGCCTCCGAAGACAGCCCAAGGCAAGATTTCCCGCAGGGGGATCGCGACGGGACGAGCAATCGGAAGTGAAGTAATCGCGGCCATGATGAAGCCTCCAACCATGTTCGAGCCTCTTCAATTCTAGTTGAGTGGAGCATCCCCTACTAGCCTGCAAGCGCCAAGTTCACTTGTCCGTACGCGCCGCCATCCGCTGTCTTCGCCGTCCCTCGGAAGTCGCCCGAGACAGGATCGCTCGAGTGTAAGCAATATATTACCTCTCATTCGTCACCCACAGCCGGCGGTTATGTTGGGGGACTTCAGCAATGGTGCTGGGAAGGCTCATAGTCGTTTTTCGGAAGGTGTTGCTGATGAACCGTCAAGCTCGTCCTCTCCACGCCTAAGTGGGCGCCCGCCGATGCGACTTTCTCGGTCGTCAACCCCTCGCATCGGAACCAGTCGATTGCTCTGCCATGCGAGAGTTCGTGAACGGCAGCAGCGATTTGACCGGAATTCTGCGGATCGAGGTCGCCAAGACGATTGTTGCGGCCTGAACGAGCAATTGCTGAGCCGGTCCCGCCCCGAGCGCGAGCACCATCTGTCCCAGTTGCGCCATGAACAAGGCTGCGGCGCCACTTGCGATCACGCTTCCACGACCGCCTGTGAACGGAGTGCCTCCCACGACGACTGCAGCAATGCTTGGCAAGAGGTAGTCGCTTCCTGCGGTAGGCGAGGCGTAGCCGACAAAGCCTGCAAGAAGAATTCCGGTGATCGCGTAGCAAATGGCCGCCGCCACATATGTACCAATCTGATACCGCAAAATCTTGATGCCGGATGATTGCGCCGTCGCTGGATTGGCACCTACCGCGATATAGCGCCGCCCAACGATGGTGCCATTGATCAGGATCGAAACCACCGCGACCAGACCGGCCGCAATAAGGACGCTGAACGGAACGGCCCCAATCTTGAAGTTAGAGAAGTTCTGCAGCGACTGAAGAACTGGAAGAGCGCTGCCGCCCGTAATCATCAGCGGCGCTAGCCTGGCGGAGGCCGGCGAGCGCGCGATGGCCGAGCTGCTGCAGCTGGTCTGCGTGGACAAGCGGATGGCGCCGCCGGCGGACGGCGCAGCAGCGTCGCGCTTCCTGCTTCCGATCCGGAGGACGGCGTCATCTGGGTTTACGGCATAGGTGACGAAGGCGTCATGGCGTTCACCGGCTTCGGCATCGAAAACCTGATGGAGCTCATCAGGATACACAAGGAAAACCCGGAACCCCTCAAGCGGTGAAATCGGGGATCCACTGTCCGCGGCCTAGCTCGGCTAGCCCGTCTTATTCATCAGCGGCTTGTTGAGAGGCTGGCGAGCGTGGCGTAAGCCGCTGAGATGGCGTAGGATTCGGTTGCTGACACCCACCCTCCGCGCATCCGGGCCGCCACACTCGCCATGACCGACGATACGAGTCTGCCGTTCTCATTTCCAGCCGTTTCCCGCAAGAAGATCACAGCCTCGTTCGACGGCGGCAAGCTGACGTCGGATGGCGGCGTCATGCTTCTGGCCATGGCGGACCGGCGCCTCGGCTTGGCCGCGAAGTTGTCCTGCGTATTCCCCGAGCGGCGCGGCTCTTCAGGCTCGATACCGCTTCAAGAAACTGAACCACTTCGTCGGCGCTGAGAACGACCGGCAGCTTGCGCGGTTCTCGCGCATAGGGAATGCGCTCTGGGATGAGCGCCTCGCCGAGCGTGACGCCGTAGAAAAACCGTAGCGCACAGACGATCTGGTTCAGCGCCGGCCATGAGATGCCGGTCGAGACCAAATGCACCTGGAAGGCGCGGACGTCTTCCAGCTCTAACCGGTCAGGCGATCGGCCAAAATAGCGGCTGAACTTCGAAACCGCGCTGATGTAGGATCTTTGCGTCGCCGGCGACAGATTGCGGACGGTCATGTCTTCGATCAGGCGGCGGCGAAGAGGGCTCAAATCGGCCATCTCGATACTCCTGTCTGAGGGGGTGGGCTCCAACACCCACATCCTCTCAGCCAGGAGGCGATCTATGCCACCTTGCCCCCTACGCCGCGGCAGCGGCTTCGTTCAATCCAGTTTCGCCGATCAATCGCCAAAATCTGCCAAAGTAGTGCTAGTCAGGCGGAGCGAAAGAAACGGCGCGGAGCGCTGGTCGGAGAAATACTCTCCGTCGCCATAACAAGCGAGGCGCTGGACGCGTACGGATGGCGGATCGCGTTTCTGCTCGGTGCCGGTACGCTGCCGTTCGGATTTTGGTTGCGCAGTGTCCTGCCCGAAACGTCCTGCAAGTTGCCGCCTCTCGCCTTTGCGAGCACGGTCGTCAGCAATGCAGTAGGAATTGCTGCTGCACCCTTGGGCGGTTGGCTCGGAGATCGAGCCGGACGCCGGCCCAATGATATGGCCACAGATCGCCGCGCTGCTGCGGCATCTTACCATCCGGACCGCGGCCTCGTGACGCGCACAACCGACGTGACCGCAGAGGTTGCCCTGGCCATGCCGAGTCCTTTCGGTGCCTATGACTTCGCCGGATGGGCTTTGGCAGCTCCATGCTGGACGTGATCGGAAAATGCTCTGGTTGGTGCACGCTGTGGAGATCATGCCATGACCCGTGAAGGGGCGTTGAAGATCGCCATTGAGGCGCTCACACAATGGTCTCAACGGAAGGTCGCAACGGCCGTCGTGCTTGCCGCGATCGCGAAGCTCGAAGCTCGAAGCGCGTAGGCCGACACCTAGGCGGCCTCCAAAACGGAAGCTCTCTTCCATAACGCGGATGCGCGCGTTAAAGTTACGCCCTAGCAATGTCAGGCCCCTGGGGTCGCGCTGCCATCCTCCGGATATCGAGCAGGAGTACACCGAAGTATTCGAAGAGCGCGAGATCGCTGCATATCACGAGGCGGGTCATGCAGTGATTGCTCGCGCACTAGACATAGAGGTCGCGTGTGTTGCCATCATTCCTTTTATGGGTCGCACATGGGCACATGTGGCACGAGAAGGCCAGCCCCAAGACTGAAATCTTGATCACGATGGCAGGGCCATTCGCGGAAGCTCGCTTCACCGGCCGGCTGCTTTGTGCTGGCGATGACGAAGCCAACATCACCAGCGCAATGACGCAATTGCCGGAGCCGCGCGAGCACTATGAGGCGAAAGCAAAGACGCTCGTGGCGGAAAGCTGGCGCGCTATCGAAATTGTCGCGGAAGAACTATTGATCGGAGCCGGCAGGCTGTACGGCCCGATGCTTGATTTGGCTATTTGCTGCGCTGCCCCCGGCGCCCCCTAGCGATCGATGATCCCGGCGAGGATGGCTTTGGCGCGCACGGAGACGAGCTATCGCTGAAAGTTGGTGACGGCGGGAATCGGGAAGGCGGCATATCGTGGGGGTGCTTGACGCCTCCACTTCTCCACCGAAGGAGCGATATGCCGTGTCCAAAGATAACATCATCAAGTTGATTCAGCCAGGAAACGTCGACGATCAACTCACCGAAATCTTGCGCAATGGGGCGCGTGCTCTGTTGGCCCAGGCGGTCGAGGCCGAGGTCGCGGACTTTCTCGGCAAGCATGCCGATTTGAAGACTGCGGACGGCCACCAGCGCTCGTGCGCCACGGTCACCTGCCGGAACGCGAGGTGATGACCGGTATCGGTCCGGTCGGCGTCCGCCAGCCGCGTGTACGCGATCGCGAGGCGGAGGCTACCGATCCCGACCGCATCCGGTTCTCTCCGTCGATCCTGCCGCCCTACATGCGCCGCTCGAAATCGATCGAGACGCTGCTGCCGATCCTTTACCTGAAGGGTATCTCCACCGGCGACTTCTCCGAGGCTCTGGCGGCGCTGCTCGGCAAGGATGCTGCCGGGTTGTCGGCATCCGCCATCGGCCGTCTGAAGGACGGTTGGCTTGACGAACACACCGCGTGGCAGAGGCGCGATCTGTCGGCGAAGCGCTACGTCTACATCTGGGCCGATGGCATCCATCTCCAAGCACGCCTCGAAGACGAAAAGCATTGCATCCTGGTGCTGATCGGCGCGACGCCGGAAGGCCGCAAGGAACTGGTCGGCTTCACCGATGGCGCCCGCGAGAGCGCGCAGGACTGGCGCGATCTGCTGCTCGACCTGAAGCGGCGCGGGCTCGGCGTGCCGCCGCGGCTCACCATCGCCGACGGCGCGCTCGGGTTCTGGAAGGCCGCCGGCGAGGTCTGGCCGAAAACGCGCGAGCAGCGCTGCTGGGTACACAAGACCGCCAACGTGATCGCCAAGTTGCCGAAGAGCCAGCAGCCTAAAGCCAAACGCGCGTTGCAGGAGATCTGGATGGCCGAAACCAAGGCCGCCGCCGAGCTGGCGTTCGACGCCTTCATCGAGAGCTACACGCCCAAATACGAGAAGGCGGCCGACTGCCTGAGCAAGGATCGGGACACGCTACTGGCGTTCTACGACTTCCCGGCCGAACACTGGAAACACCTGCGGACCACCAATCCCATTGAAAGCACCTTCGCTACCGTGCGCCACCGCACGATCCGATCGAAGGGCTGCCTGTCCAACAGAACGGCGCTCGCGATGGTCTTCAAACTGCTTGAGGCCGCGCAGAAAAGCTGGCGTCGTCTCGATGGCCACAACCAGTTGCCAAAACTCGTTCTCGGTGTGACATTCAACGACGGGATCGAGGTCATCGCCAAACCGACTGACCGTCAGCCCATAACCGCCGCCGCCTGACCGGCCGCGCGACAGTGTCGATCCGCTCAAACTTGCTCGCCACTGCGGCGTTCCTCCAAGTCGCAGTCCAGCGCAGCTCGCGCCACGCATGGAAGAGAGTCCCGTGATCTTGCGGACTGGGCCGCCACGGATTTGCAATCCTGCCGTTATTGGGAGGTGGCTGCTAGGGGTGAATGCGTAGAGTAACCGCCTGTCTTGAATATCGGAGGAGTGATGGCAGCAGGATGGATGGTTACGATCGGCGTCCCCAAAGACGACGGCAAGCTTCGATATGTAACCTATGCGGTCGCAATCGCCGATGCGGCAGAAGCAGTAAAGGCTTCATTGGCGGCCAGCGCGGGCGAAGCAGCGATCTCGAATTCCGAACTCCGCGAAGCCGACTTGAAGGGCCTTGGCCTAAGAGCCGGCGAGCTTGTGACCATATACGATGATCGGATTGATCCGCTGATCTCGCGGACGTGGCGTCCTGATACCGGCTAGGATCGAGCCGCCCCAATCCTCAAGGCACGGCTGACCAGAGCCTTTTCGGGCCGCGTGCGATTGTTTGGCACGCTAGTTGCTGGGCTTGGTTGCTTGGCCCCGATGTCGCGGGACACTAACGTCAAAGTGAGAACTAGCGCGGGCGGTCCGCTCCAACCCGCCCGCGTATCGTGTTGCCAGCGACCCAGCATAGGTTTCTCTCGGCAGAGATCGCATGGTCTAAGGTACACATCCGGGGAGAACGTGCATGACCAAACACCGGAGGCTTTTCAAGCTAACAAAGCCCCTTACTGACCGCCTGTTGGAAGAGGCGGCGCGCTTAAGGAGCCGCGCTGACCAAATGCCGGCATGCGCAAAGCGCGACGCGATATTGCGCAAAGCGCGCGAGTATCAAGTGACCGCTCACCTGGCAGATTGGATTAGATCGTCCGTGCTTAGGCCCCCGACTTAGCCGGCGGCCCTCATCGTACCCCGTGGAAGCTTCAACCCGAGAAGCTTGAACACGTGAGCGCTGATCTTCTCTTGCGCCTCGCGTAACTCAGTCGAGCGCAGCATGGCTAGCTCGCCGATATAGCGCCCGCTGATGCCGGGCACGGCGTGGCCTAGCAGTCCTGACAAGGTCGACCTGCTCCGGCGTCATTGGTCACACCAGCAGGCTCGTAAAGAATGGTCTTGTGATCTCTGCGGCTGAGGGCTCCCTCTCATCTGAAGTGACGACGGAGACAAACTGGTGTTTGCAGTTCCAGCAGCGCCAAAGATCTTGAGCTTCATTCGCGTTGACGAGCTCGTGCCACTCAAGGGTCACTAATCCAGAACCACAGCGAACGCATTCTTTGTGATGCACTGTTGAGCTTGGGAGCATGTGGAACCTCTTTTCTTACACACAAGCGACGCGTACGGCAGAGGGGCAAACGTTGGTGGGCCATCACTTGTGCGACCTTGAGCAGCTGCGCTGGATCAGATGTCCACTCCAATGCTCGCGCGGGCAGCGAGAACTCGGTGAATGAGGGTCTTTTGCGCAAACGATACTGGAACCGGCAGCAGGCTGGAAGCCGGTCAAAGAGGGGCGCCTAAGCGGGTCACAGTGTCTTGAGGTATTCAAGCAACGCCTTTTTGTCCTGATCGCTCAAACTTGTCCCGTACTCGTGGCCGCATCGGCTATTTCCAGAGTTGATATTGCTGCAGTCCGTCACGGATAGAGTGTCGCTCAGCGGCTCCTGGGTAGCAGCAAGACCAACGTTTTCAATGTCGTATTTCCGTCCGACGCTAAACTGCGATCTGCGCTGCCCTGATGGCTTGAGCAATTCCGCCAGCGTCGGGACCGAGCCGTTATGGAGATAAGGTGCGGCGGCCCAAATACCCTGCAGAACACGGGCCTCGTAGGAGCCCCACGGAGGGAGCTGAGCGTGAGACGCTCGTTCTGCTCCCTGCCGCCTGGCCTTCTTGATTGCTTCCGAGGTGCTGACAGTATCGAAAGCCGTTAGCAGATCCTGCAGCGTTGGCGGTAGCCGCACCAGCCCCAGAGACTCCGGTGTGTCCGACGAGCCCGGATCTGGCGCCGCTGCCACCCGGGCATTGGTTGAAGGGGCGCCGCCGGCCAACAGGTGTTCCGCGATCGAACCAATGACCGAGGTCGCAAGAATGTTAAGAATCTCATCGTTCTCCTTTAGGGGGGCGGTCGCGAAGGGAATGTACGCTCCCTTCAGCACGCCCGTATTCGCTTTCCAGGCGAGGATGTCGTATTCTCGTGTATCGGTACCAACGTTCTGGACCGGAGTTCGCCATGTTTTGACAAATGGAAAGCGTTGCTCTCCGTCTTCTATCCCGTGGCAACCGCTACATCCCGCTTCAGCGGAATCCCTTTCAAAAATCGCTTTGCCGCGCGCGGCTAAAGCAGCGTCAATCGTCCAGGGCCATTTCGGAGGGCCGATCCGCTTCACCAGGTTTTCAAGCTGGCTCAGGCCGTCGAAATTGGTGGAATTATTGTCAAGAAAATTGATGATCGCGCCCTGGCGCTTCGGCTCGAACGTAGCGAATACTCCCAGAACCTCGCCAACGTTCCGAGCCAGCCCCAAGATGTCATTTCCATTTTTTGCGAAGCCAGGCCATTGCGTCTTATCTTGCCGCGGCGAATTCCAGAGGAATGGGTATCTCACGGGAGCGTCCGCGGTTTTCATGTTTCCCGGGATCATGAAGTCGGGCGGCGGGCCTATGTCCAGTCCGGATATGCGGTTGAAAATCATCCCCACAGCGTCCAGACGGCCAACTCCCCAGCCGGTCTTGGGCAGCGCGCGCACAATAAGCGTGTGAAACCGCAAGTACCACCCCTCGACCTGCCGACGAAGATCCGCAACGTCGGCCGCGTCCGGCGTTGTGGACCGCAGGACAGCTGCAGCAAACGGAGCGAACGAGCTGTCACTGGCAATCACGTCGCCCACAGCCTTGTCCAGATCGCCAAGCAATGCGTAGAAGTCTACAAACGCCGGACCGCCATCCACCCGATACATCTTGCCATCAGCTTCGATCTGGCGCGTGTGACAGGCTGAGCAGGTCATTCCGACGACCTGGAAGTCTTGAGGGCCAGAAGCGTGAAAGCCGACGGGAAGATTGGCCGTGTTTGCAGGATTCGGTAGATAGCCGTACCGTGACAAACCATCCGCGAGGAATGGCTGTCCGTTCCTTTGCTTCAGCGCCTGCATCCAAGACAACGTAATCAAACGCGAGCCCTGATCGCGCGAATAGAAGTCAGCTCTCGCTGCCGCGGTCCAATCCACACCCTGGTCAAGATAGATGGGATTGGCGTCGGTGCCTTGAGCATCCGATTTTGTCGTGACGACAAACGTTAAGGCGATCAGAAAGAGAGTGCGGAGCATCGTGTGTCCTACCGCTTCCATTGTCGCAACAGCCCGAGGCAACTTTCGCCGGAATCCGCGCCTTTTCCGGCAAACCTGGGCTTGCCTTTCGGCCTGCAGGTTCGGCCTGCAGGCCATCGGATCATTGGTTATCAAAGGGCGCTATCCAACAAACTTCAACTACCAAGTCTTGGGGGAAGCAACTGCATTCGGAAAACGATCATCGCGTCGCCCTGGATTTGTCGGAGGCATACAGGCGTGCGGCATCGCAATTGCGGAGCCTCACTGCCACATTGGTTCCGAGAGATCTTCCCGATGTCGATCTGGAATGGCGCAGGATCGACCAAAACGCTCTTCAAGGCGCCGCTCACTGATCGACAATCTTCCGGTGAGAACGACGTGCAAACTAGGCCGGTGAAGCGCGCGAGCAATGACTGACGGGCTAAAGAAACGTGAGGCGTGACCGTAAAGACTTGCTCAGCGAATTGAACAGGAATCGCGGCCGCAATCTCGCTGCCGAAGAGTTTGAAGCGGTCGCGAACCTCACGCTTCGCCGAGGAGTTCGGGAGCGTCAAGCTGGCCCACAGCTTCGCGGTCGGTTCAAGGTATTTGACGGTGCGTGTCGAAGGGCTCGACGGAAGGCAACTCAGCGGCACGGAGGGCTAAAAGGCGAAACAGTGACCGATATCCACGAAGAAGCGTATTCTGGAATGATACCGTTCACGCCGAGATATTTGATTTCCGCGGCCAGGTTCATTTTGCCCGCTTTGATGGCTGCACCTTCGTGAAATGCACCATCGTGCTTGATAGCAGCGCCGAACAACTCGCCTTCACCGGCTGCACGTTCAAGGACTGCAACATCGATCATATCGACGCAGACGAGGCTCGCGGAATTGTTGTCCGTGACAACTTTTTCGATCGCCCCATTGCGGAGCGTAAGGCCGATTTCGAACGACGCTTGGCTGAAGCGCTGAATCGGCGCCTAAAGTCCTAAACGCCGAACGCTTAGCCATGGAGCTTCACGCCACCAACGACATGCGGGGCGATCTCCGCGCCGGCTCCATCAATTACCGCACTCGACTCGGTTACCATTGTCTGGGTCGCCCCGGCATAGGCTGAGGCCGGAGTAACTTAGTCGCCCGCGACCCTAGACCTCGCGGCACAGCTCCCCTACTCATTGGGGAGTACCGGAGTCATACGGATGGCGAAGGCGCGCCCCCTCATCCATACTTTGTCCAAGTCAGGATTTTGCATACACCCTCCTGGGCTAGAGCCAACGCCGTCCGCATGTATTTCAAGCGGGCGGCGTTGGGCTGTGGATCGACTGTAGCGCATGCGATTAACTGCGTGCGCCCTCTCTGTGGTCGCCGATCTGGTACGATCAGCGGCTATTTTTGGGCATCGTGCGCCGGTCATGCTGCTCACTGGGCGCAGGCGCAAGGGAACCATCCGCTTGGACGATCATCTTGCGCGAAAGAGGCGCGCCCGACAGCGGAACAGCCGATCGCCCGACCTGCGGCGGACATGTGCGAGCAAACGCGGCGATTAAGCGCTGGCGGTGACGAGCTCTCTCCACGGCCGTCTCGACCGCCTTCTCTTGGGCTCGCAGCGCGGCGCGGTATGCGCGTTTACGCTGGCGGTTCCATTCTTGCACGTCTGTCACAAGCCAAGCTGCCTCTCCGGCGGAAGTGCTCGCGCATGGAAGTTGGGCCGTTCCGCCCAACGGACGATCGTTGCAGGTGTAATCTTGAAGTGCGCGGCCAATTGAACCGCTGTCATGTAATTCCGGTCAGGTCGATGGAAGGCGGTCCGACGTCCGGGATGATGTTGTCATTGCTATCTGTCGTCGCTCGCAGCCACCCTGACCAAGTCATCAACGAACAAAGCGCGATTGTCGAGCTTACCGTTCATCGGCTTGCCCTCTCATGAGCGAGGCTCCTGATGCGCCGCGTCGCAGATGATCTTGATCGACCTAAAGAGTGTAAGCGGATGTTTGCGTACAAGCTCTGTGCTCGTCTTCGCGAACTCGTCCGGGCCTCCTTGCTGGCGGACGATCTCCCGAAGTGCGGCCAGCTTCTCAGGGTCGGCGGAGCGAATAGCTGCCTCGAAAGCCGGTATAAATTCCAGCCTGTCCATTGCAACACATTCCTTATGAAGAAAGCTCCGGTTTTGAAGGCGGCCTTGGTGGCGGCCTGGTCGCCATAAGCTCCGCAATCGCGGCAAGTACGACGCTCGTATCGGCCTTTCCTTCGGACCATCCCTTCAGCGCCTCTATCGCGTTCTTTAAAGCCTCATCACGGGTCACGGAACAATCTCCACAGCCCCCCTGTGGCCGGCCGCGCGGCCTGCGACTCCGAAAGAACGCGCGGGCATTTGGAGACCGCCCGCGCGGAGTTTGCTACGTCAAGCTTGGTCCGTGTTGCGTGAAGATAAACAGCCAAGCCGATAAGCCTCTCAACAACTCGCATGCCACGGCACCGTGCAGAAGTAGAGCCAAACGGCGCGGTATCGACAGAGCACAGTGAGGCCGACGCGACGGAAAAGCGTGCGGGCGACTGCTGACGACCGCCCGCACGCCGTCGCACCTCAAACAGACCTGGCCCTCACGAGGGTCAATCAATAAGCGGCCAAGCCATAGACTGCTCAGCAACGCGCGTGCCAGACGACCGGAGAGTAAACGGCGCAATCCCGGTGCACTTCTCGTGCGACTTTCAGACATGCACGCAGTCAACCCGACGCCGTTTGAACGAAACCAGACGTGGCTAATGACGCCGAGAGGGCGCGGGGATTGGATGATTGCCATCGTGTATCGCGATCAGTTCGCCGGGCTCCAAACCGAGCTTTTGTAACTGCTCTTTTTGAAGCGGACAGTTAAGCATTCCGGCCCTTGCGCCGCAGTCGGCTATCGTCATCCTCACCGCTTCCGCCGGGTCAGCGACGGCAACCGCGTATACTACGTGTCTGAATTCTTCGTCGTCGCCATCTTCCTTGAAGACAGCAGCAGTCACTAACCAACCGTCCATCTTGCTGCGCTCCGGGAACGCGAAGTAGGCGTTGTCTTCACCTCATTGCATAAGTATTGCGACTACTATGATGCCGATGGAGACCAGGCCCATGAAAATCACGCAGCCTAGGTACGGTAGGTCGCCGCGCACTACACAGCTCCAGACGCGAGGACGGAGCGTGCACTCCGGGGACACGATCAACCTGCACAATTCGGCCCGCTGCGTTCGACAGCCTGACACGGCAATCCGAGTCCCAACAACTACTGGCTTGCATAGGTGCATGGCCCGGACGACAACGCCGCCCTAGCGAAGCTGGGCTTCAGCAACTTTGTCGAATTCCAAAGCGAACCCTGGATATCTGCAGCATTTGGATGCCGGACTGCCTCTGACTTTGAGGTAATCCTCGACTTTAGGACCAAACCGCGGCTTTATCTGCAGCACGTAGCGAATGTCGAATAGTAACTGAGCAGAGACCTCATTGGCTCGTTCGCGCAATTGACGCACGACGACGTCCAGCTCGAAACGGGTTTCCATCGGTTTCTCGATGACAGGAGGCTGCTTGCGGCCGCAAAGCGAATGACACCTCTCCAACGCCTTCCTCCGGAACGCAGAGGCGCGCTGAGCTTGGCGGAAACTCCCGGTCCTTCCAGGATCATCCGCCGCGAAGGTACGACTTCCAGCGCAAGCCGGCCACGATCGTCGGAACCGCGATTTGCGTTACTCGCTGTTTCGCAGGATTACTGTCCCGGTCGCACGTCTGTAGAGCGTGGCAGGTTTGTCTTGGGCCCTAACCCCTGCAAACGCATTATCGTCTGCTTGGCCAATTCCCCGTGGAGCCTATGGATCTTCTGAGAGCCAGCAATGAGAGTTTCATGAGTCTGTTTCAGGAAATCGGTTTGAAGCTCAAGAGCTTCGTAAAACGATCGCGCGCCCGCCAACTTCTCGAAAAACGACTTGGTGTGTTCGAAGGATTTTTTGACATAGTCAGCATAGGTTTTTGCGATTTCTTGATAGCTGACCGGCGTTGTTTCCGCTGATACGATCCGGCCGTTCGAAGAGGTGTCAGTCGAAGAGGTGTCAGTTGACGCGAACTGCGCGCCGATCTCCTTCGCGTGTGCTGCAATTGATCTGGCGGCGGGCCCTCTTGTTGACCCGATTTCCGCCTCTGCTGTGCAGTTTCGTCGCTCTGCCGATCCGCGTTCGGGTTGCCCTTGCCGGATTTTCGTGGTGTCTCGCTCTGGTCTGGACTCATTGCTAAATCACTCCGTGGTTTGATATCAATCAAGTTGCAAACCTCCGCCATGCTCACGCTGGCATCATGATTCCGATCGGCTCCTTGTGCGGCGATTTGCTTCATTTTAGCGGACCTCTTCTACGCTGCCGCTCGGCCGGCTCCGAAAGCGGCGCGTCATAGTACGCCTGTCCTCATTGGACATCTCGCTCCCTCGCCCGCGCATTGCCGAAATCGCTCGGTCGTCCCACAGCAATTATCAACCGGGGTTTGCTCCCACTGCGATCTGCGAGAAGTTCCTATCCCTGAGAGCACTGGGAGTAAGGTTGGCATCGGCCAGTTCTCTCCAAGACCTCCCGACTTCGATCCACCTGCTTTTTCGAGCCAGCAAGGTGTCAAGCATCCTCCTCCAGCAATGCCCCAGGTTTGGGGGACCAAGTGCGCTACTTTCGAGAGCTTCGAGATAATGCGTTCGACGGTCTGTCCGTTCTGCGCTCGCCAGATCGATTTGACTTTATGGATGAGGGGATTGTCGTTGGCGCGAACACCGTTGCTTCTGAGGGCCGAGTCAGCCACACAGACCAGCAAGAGGCCGAGACAGAACCACAGCACGCGTTTTCTTGCCATTTTCACCTGCCGCCCGGATCCATCTGTTCTCTCTGTGAGGCACTAATCCTACGCGGATCACAAACACGCTGTTACGCAGCATTGAAAGTTAGCAGCGACGTGACAAGACGCCCGTCGGTATCGGCCGAGCAGACGCCGTCCTTGGCTTATGTCACGCGCCGCTAACCTCACTGGCCAGCCACGGCCTCAACTTGCGATGGTAGCCATGCCTGAGGGAGGGTGCCCTCGGCACGTCGAGGGTCAGCATTCTTCGTGCCAGGCAATAGTCGACAGTTCGTACCGTATTTGTGTTGGCTTTGTCTGCTTTGCGACTTACTCAGGTTGTGGTCCTTGCACTCAGGCCTGGCCGCGGCGGCGTCATGTTGACCTTATCCTCTCCGCAATCATCGACCCGTGCAAGCGACTCTTTCGCTGCAGCTCAGACATGGATGAAATCCCGTTGGCGCCGTCATCGTCACTGTTTCAGTCGGCGCCGTTGCCGCAAGGCCGACGCGATCGAAGCCCGCACCAGCGAGGCACACCTTTTCTATCGCCATTGAGCATTCACTGCGCAATCTTCGTTGGCACACCCTTTGCTCGTCAAGAAATAGCAATAGTGGTCTTTGTGGAGGCCAAAGCTCCCTAATCAGTTGCTGCGGTCGAAAAGACAAGGTCGATTCGACGGCGGTGCTGAGCGCTGAGCGGGCGGATGCTTTGGCGCAGTTCGTCACACTTTCCAGATTGAGATGTGCTTGAGCTTATATCGAGAAGAAGTATCGGGTGAATTAAGACGTCGAGAACGAAGCCATTGTGATTGACAGCGCACCAGAGCCAATGTTGTCCGCCCGCGATCGAGAGCGCGCTGGCGGACGCGGTCAGAGAGCACGTTGCCGAATTTCCGTCCCCAGCGGCGCGTGGTTTCATAGCTAACCTCCAATGCCACGCGGCGACACTTTGTCGGGGAACGCATTCCCAGGCTCTCTGACGCGATTATATCGGACTCTAATCCCGCACAACCTTGACGCAAAAATGGCGACCAAAAGTAGCGCGCTGGCAAGCGCCCTACGCGCTGCGCAGGATTCTGTCTCGTTCACCGTTTCCCGCTTCTTCGCGATGTACTCGGCGATCTCGGCAAGATCTTCGCGCCCGGACATGTAGGCAGGGACCATGTCCTGCAGATGCGCCAGGATTCGGAAGAAGGTCGGACTGACGCAGGAGGGATTTGCCCTGCGCTTCTCTGTAAAGCTGGCCGATCCTGCGAGATCGGCAGCAAGGGCAATATGCTCCTGATCAGACCGAGCGCGCCTATTTGACGATTATCGACCGTGATCCGGTCGCGGTGGAGCGCCCGCTCCCGCAAGAGTGTGAAGCCGCCTGAGTGGCAGGCACAGCGGCCGACTCAGACACCCGGCAAACCATACATCCGAGCCTGCCGGCTATTTTTCGTTGACGGTCGAAGTGTGGCCATCGAGGCCGATCGCCGCGTGCTCGGCCTTCACGGCATAGCGCCAAACCAAATCGCAAGCGCGAAGACGACCAAGAGGGAGACAGCGATGATCGCTTCACGGGCCGACATTCGCTTCATGGGCGTACGCCTCTCCGCGGGGATCAAAGTCCCGGTAGGTTGCACACCCCCGCTGAGGGTTGCAACCTACCGAAAGCGGTAGACCGAGCGGACATGGCCCGCGCGGCCCAGCTAATGCTCAAATGAAAAAGGGCTTATACTGTTACTTCACCTTACCGCCTCTCGGCTCAATGTGTCGCAGCACGGATGCTCCGAGTTCCTGGGTTTGCTTGTTCGATAGCTTGCTCGGCGTGGCCGTCGCAACGCCTGCAAGGCGCTTGATCTTCGATGAAGTGATTGGGTGTACGGTCTTGAAGGGCGAGGTAGACGGTGGCTTTTTGGCCATCTGGCATTCTCCGACTGGGTTGAACGAATCGTCAGAGTATACCTTCTCGCGAGCACAATCGGCAGTCATCCCGCAGCGGCCTGCAACGACCGGGACCGGAAAAAGCCAATATGGCGTCGGCAACTCTACTGCCAGCATGCTGGGTCGGAAGACGCGTTGCTCACTCTCGCACCCAACCCTCGGCTTGCCCGCGCCCTCGACTGTCACATATTGCGGGACGTTGTTGACCGCACCGAGACACTCACCGGCTGTGCAATCGAGCGCGCTTATTACGAAGCGGGTGACCCAAGGCGTGGCTGAGTGCAAGCGAGCCTTGGCCCTGGATCACAATCTGGCTGATGCTCACGAGATGATGGGCATCGCGAAATCCTGTATGGGTTGCAGCGCCGGTACCGAGTCGCACGTCAACGAAGCATTCACAATCGATCCGTCATTGAAGGGACCTAGTATATTAGCGGTCGGCAGATTGCTCGCAAGCAGCCACAAATTGATTGAACTAAGCCGCTGCCGCGGCGTAGGGGGCAAGGTGGCATAGATCGCCTCCTGGCTGAGAGGATGTGGGTGTTGGAGCCCACCCCCTCAGACAGGAGTATCGAGATGGCCGATTTGAGCCCTCTTCGCCGCCGCCTGATCGAAGACATGACCGTCCGCAATCTGTCGCCGGCGACGCAAAGATCCTACATCAGCGCGGTTTCGAAGTTCAGCCGCTATTTTGGCCGATCGCCTGACCGGTTAGAGCTGGAAGACGTCCGCGCCTTCCAGGTGCATTTGGTCTCGACCGGCATCTCATGGCCGGCGCTGAACCAGATCGTCTGTGCGCTACGGTTTTTCTACGGCGTCACGCTCGGCGAGGCGCTCATCCCAGAGCGCATTCCCTATGCGCGAGAACCGCGCAAGCTGCCGGTCGTTCTCAGCGCCGACGAAGTGGTTCAGTTTCTTGAAGCGGTATCGAGCCTGAAGAGCCGCGCCGCGCTCACCACCGCCTATGCGGCCGGGCTCAGGGCCTCGGAGGTTGCGGGACTGCGGATCGAAGACATCGACAGCGCCCGCGGCGTCATCCAGGTGCGCCACGGCAAGGGCGCGAAGGATCGCAACGTGATGCTGTCGCCCCAGCTGCTGGGCATCCTGCGCACCTACTGGCGGCTCGCCCGGCCGCGGCTTTATCTGTTCCCTGGTCGTGACGAAGATCATCCGATCGATCAGACCGTGCTGCATGCCGCCTGCCGGTCGGCGGTGAAGGCTGCGGGCCTGACCAAGCGCGTCACGCTGCACACGCTGCGCCACAGCTTCGCGACACATCTTCTCGAGAACGGAACCGATATCCGGATCATCCAGGTCTTGCTCGGGCACAATAATTTGTCGTCGACAGCGCGCTACACGCAGGTCGCCACCGATACGATCCGAGCGACGCAGAGCCCGCTCGATCGCCTGTCGCTGGAGGTGACGCCACCTGGATGACCCGCAGCGGGATGCGGGTCATGACCCGCTCCGACATCCGCTCCAACAGGCCCGCCATCGAGATTGCCGATATTCTGCGCCGGCATGGCGACGCCTATCGCCGTGTACATGCCGGTCATCTGGGGCGGGTCGAGCGGCGCGTAATGAGCGCGATCGTTGCGTGCCGGACCGAGGCGCTCGGCGGCCACATGCAGGCTTGCGACGACTGCGGCACGACACGCGTTGCCTATAATTCCTGCCGCAATCGGCACTGTCCGAAGTGTCAGGGGAGAGCCCGAGCCGCGTGGCTCGCCGCGCGTCAAGCCGACCTGCTTCCGGTTCCCTATTTCCACGTCGTCTTTACACTTCCCGCACCGATCGCCGCGATCGCTTTCCAGAACAAGGCCGTCGTCTATGCCATCCTGTTCAAGGCTGCCGCCGAGGCGATGACGACGCTCGCCGCCAATCCACGCCGGCTCGGCGGTGCGATCGGCGGCGTCGCCGTCCTCCACACCTGGGGACAGACGCTGATGCATCATCCCCACGTCCATTGCGTCGTTCCGGGTGGCGGCCTCTCGCCCGATGGCGCGCGCTGGACCGCTTGCCGACCGAACTTCTTCCTGGCCGTCAAACCGTTGTCCAGACTATTTCGCACACTTTTTCTCAAACGTCTGTCGGCAGCCTTCAACTCCGGTGCCTTGCGTTTCTTCGGCGATCTCGGAGCTCTGGCCGAGCCGGCTGCCTTTGCGGCCCACCTCGACGCCATGCGACGCATCAACTGGGTTGTTTACGCCAAGCGGCCCTTCGGCGGACCCGCACAGGTCCTGGCCTATCTCGGCCGCTACACCCATCGCGTCGCGATCGCCAACAGCCGGCTCGTCGCACTCGACGACGATCATGTCGCCTTCTCATGGAAGGACTATCGCCAAAACAGCGCGACAAAGATCATGAATCTCAAGCCCGATGAGTTCATTCGCCGTTTCCTGCTTCATACGCTGCCTGACGGCTTCCACCGCATCCGCCACTTCGGCTTCATGGCCAACCGCCATCGCGCTGCCAAGCTCGCCCTTTGCCGCGAACTTCTCGATCATGAGCGAACAGCCCCAAACGATGGCCAGCCGTCGCCTGTGGATTCGGAGGCTCAAACCTGGGCCGAGGTTCCTGCCTGTCCCGATTGTGGTGGCGTCATGCGCATCATTGAGCGCTTTCGACATAGCTTCAGACGCCCCAGCCCTCGAACATCACCGTTCCGATGCGACACATCGTGAGCCAAGTCATGTCGTGCACGACGATCATCATTCGTCATTTCGCTCCCAGCGTCTCGATCATCGCGGACGATGTCGAATCCGTGCTGTCACACTGCGCGACAACAACCGTCCGATGCAGCAAAAGGCCTATCGCGATCTCAGGCGAAGCGCGTCTGATCTCAACTCTTCCAGGATGCGCACTCCTGTGTCTCTGCCTCACGCGCCGAGCCAGCAGATCGGGCATGGCGATCTCGAACAATCCCCATAGCTGCAAAACCGCGAATAGCCTCCCGCGCCTTCGTTCAATCCGGCTTCAATGAGGTCGCGTCATAAGCGCCTGCCGCGCCCTCGCGTGAGCGCGACCTCACAGAACCCTCCAGATTCCCGAATCGGATTTTCAATGATTCATGGGCGGTCGGCTTTTGGAGGGCCGACCATGGTGAACACGACGCCGAAGTGGGAAGACGAGCTTGGACGCTGGCTCAAGCCATTCCTGGATCGCTTGGGTCACAGGGCTCGGCGAAGGATGTGTCCGCTTTATATCTCGGGACTGATTGGACCAGGCGATCGCACGAGCATCCAGCGGATGGCGGCGCGTCTGGCACCGGGTGACTATAACCAGTTGCACCACTTCATCGCTGATGGCGTCTGGGATGCGACGCCATTGGAGTCGGAATTGCTGGTTTAGGCCGATCGCCTGGTCGGCGGCAAAGATGCGGTGCTGGTCATCGACGACACCGCGATGCCGAAGAAGGGCGATCGTTCGGTTGGTGTCGCTCCGCAATATGCCTCGTCTCTCGGCAAGACGGCCAATTGCCAAACATTGGTGTCGCTGACGCTTGCGCGGGGTGAAGTGCCGGTCATGGTGGCATGACGTCTCTTCGTTCCCGAGAGTTGGACGAGTAATCCGGTGCGTTTGAACCGCGCCGGTGTTCCAGTCGAGCATCGCGTAGCGCGAACCAAGCCAGAGATCGCGTTGGCCGAGATTGATCGCGTGATCGCAGCCGGTGTTCGCTTTGGCTGTGTGCTGGCAGATGCTGGATACGGTCTCAGCGCGCCGTTCCGTCAGGGGCTCACGACACGCGGCCTGGCCTGGGCCGTCGGTATCCCTCGTCACCAGAAGGTTTATCCGGTCCGGGTTAAACTGATCTGGCCGGTCGCCGGTCGAGGTCGTCCCCGCAAGCGGCACATTCCCGATGTATTGTCGACGGCGGCCGAAGACATGCTGGCCAATGCCAAGTGGCAAAATGTGAGTTGGCGAAACGGGACCAAGGGGAGGTTGGAAGCTCGCTTCGCCGCGGTTCGCGTGCGGACCGCGGATGGACCTCCGCAGCGGATCAAGGACATGGGCCAGCAGCATCGTCCGGGAGACGAAGCGTGGCTCATCGGTGAACACAGGGCGTCGGGAGAGACGAAGTATTATCTCGCCAATCTGCCGACCAAAACGGACCTGCGCACGTTAGCTGCCACGATCAAAGCCCGATGGAGTGGCGAACAGGCCCATCAGCAGTTGAAAGAGGAACTGGGGCTCGATCACTTCGAGGGACGGTCCTGGCAAGGCCTCCATCGTCATGCTCTTATGACCATGATCGCTTACGCATTCCTCCAGTATCGCCGTCTCGCACAAGCGGGGCGGAAACAAAGAATCAGCGGTCCTCCGCCTCAACCGAGCCTGCCGGCCGTGCGCCAAACCATCGTCGAACTCATCGTTCGACCACGACCTCAGCGATGCCCGTACTGCAGAAGACAAATCGGCGAAAAGCAACGGCGTGAATAAATCTGCCAAAGTAGTGCTAGGAGCCCGTCCAGATATGTTTTCGTGACGGGCATTTGTTGTAGAGTAGCAGGCTCAGGCTGCGTTTGCGAGGTTGAACAGCTTGAGGAGGTTATGGACGGTGCAGATCATTGTCCACTCGGCGCGCACTTTCTCGATGCCCCGCAACAGGAACTGGCGGAAGCCTCTTGCCTGTTTGATCTGTCCGAACACCGGCTCCACCACTTGCTTTCGCAATCGGTAGGGTGTTTCGAAGCCGCCATCGTCGATCTTCTTTCGCATGGCCTGTGTCAGCGGGCCGCCGACTTTTCCGTTCGCTACTGTCGGGTGCTTGGCGCGTCCGGGCGCGACATAGCCATCGATGCTGCGTGTGTCGAGCGCTTCGAGATTGGCTTCGCTGCAGTAGCCGAAATCCGCTGAGGCCTGCCGCGGCTTGCGGCCAAGATTGCTCTCGATGGCCTCGATCAGGGGCACCAACTGGCCCTGATCGCTGCCGTGCTGGGTCAGTTCTTGCGCGACAATGATCTGGGCATGTGCATCGACGGGCCGCCTGGGCATTATAGGCCTGAACGAAGCTATCCTTCGACTTCATGATGCGGCTTTCCGGATCGGTGAAGTTGCGTTGCGCCTTGGGATTGGGTTCCTCCGATGGCAGCGCCGCCGGTTTGCCCGGCTTCTTGCGGCCTTCGGCCTGGCGCTGCTGTTCCTTTTCGGCCTCGATGCGGTGCTCTTGCTCCGCCGCCAGTTTGGCGTCCGCTTCCAGCGCCGCCATCGCTTGCTGGATCTTCGCCAGCAGTTTCTGCTTGTCGACGGTCCAGTCCGGCAGTTCGTCGCTGTTGCCGAAAGTCTCATCCTCCGAGGCATCCGCCGCCTCGGCGGCCGCCAGCATGCGAGCGACCTCGGCCTTCAATTCCGCCTCGCGCTTCTTCATGCGCTCATAACTCATCGCCTTGTGTTTCGACGCGTTCGCCTTGATCTTCGTACCATCCAGCGCGACATGACCGAGCTTGACCAGCCCGGCCGTCTCGCACAACTTCAGAACCTGCACGAATAGCGCGCCGAGCGCCTTCAAATGTCGCTTGCGAAAGTCGCTGATCGTCCGAAAATCCGGCGCATCCAGCGCCACGATCATCACAAAATCGTTCCGCTCCCGGCAGGCCTTGGCAATCCGACGCGACGAATACAGCCCACTCGCATAGCTATGCAGCAGCAGCGCCACCATCATCCGCGGATCAAACGGCGGCTGCCCAAGCCCGCTCACATAGCTGCCCACGATCTCCCTGAGATCGAGGCTCTCCCGCACCAGATCAACCATAAACCGCGAGACATGGCCTTTCGGCACGAAGTCCTGCACATTCGGCGGCAGAAGCAGCGTCTGATCGACGTTCCAAGGCCGAAAATACTTGCTCATCGCCCAATGTTGAATCAGACCCGACCAGATTTGAACAGCGACTATCCAGACAAGCTCCTAGCTAGGAGCCTTGCTCATCTCACGCATACGTGCGGCGAGTTGTCGTACTTCGTATGCAATGTCGAGCTCGCGACATCGTTGGCGGGCGCCGAACAAGTGTTGGCTTGCTTTCAGACAGAAAGCATCCACCGTGCGTGCCCCTTGCGCCGTGCGTCAAGTTTACTGCGCCTGCGCGGACCGTCAGGTGATTGGCTCGGTTTTTGCTGCACTACTTGCCAACAGCCTGCAGTTCCTCTGCTTTGTCGGATTGTCCACTGAAGCTCACTCATCTCAATAGAGACTCCGGTCAACAGCACTCCGAGCCGCCAACTGAGGCGGCTTAGCTTCGAGGGGAAGGAAGTTGAGATCAAGGCAATCAGGAATAGTGACGAAGTGGGTCGCCGATCGCGGCTTTGGGTTCATCAAGCCCGACTCAGGGGGCGACGATGTCTTCCTGCATATTAAAGCGCTGCCACTCGGCTCGGAGCCTCAGGAAGGCACGCGCGTAACCTACGATGTCACCAATGACGCCCGCAGCGGTAGGTCGCGGGCGGTCAACGTGCACACACGGTCGCAGTGAGATAGCAAAAACACGCTGATGCACAACTAGTCCCCAGCTGGAAGTTTATGATTTAAAAACCAAGAAAATCGCAATGACGGCCACAGCCGTTGCAGTTCACGCGTTACTCGCCACGCCCGGCCAGGCCATTGAAACCTACGATATCAGGGATTCGAACGGTGTGCCGTTCATGCGGGTGCGGATATTCGGTACCGGCGACGGCCCTTACTGTTGCGGTGAAACTAGGAAGCCTGAGGCTTCACTGCGCAATCTGTCGCGAGGGGAAATAGATCAATCACTGGCGGCAATTCGGGATTGGGCTGAAATCATCAAGGTCGTACATGGTCAATCGCCGGCCAGTGTCAATATCGGCGGGTTTCTCGATAACAACGCACATGCCTCTATCCATACGTCCAGCGATATACAGGGTGCCGGCACCAAGGTGCAGGCGGCACTCACCGGTCAGGATCCGGGCAAACCGATCTATGGGGCGCATGGCATGATAACAATCGGCGAGATGGGTGTTTCATCCGAGGCATGTATCCCATCGCAATTGTCGATGACGCCGCAGGCGAATCTGACAGCCGTTGTGTTTCACGAGGGCGCACATCAGCTCGGTATCGGCAGTAGTATTTTCGCCTATTTTGCACACTCACCGTATTTCCCTGACGCGATAAATGCTTGGACGAGCCATTTGTACGATGACAATGGCAAGCAGGCTAAGCCGGGACAGGCGATTTATTGTTCCGGCTGCGCGAACTCGCCAGCTGACGAGGTTTTGATCTGTGGCACGATCAAGGCTATTTCGCCGGGAAGCATGTGAATGAAGTGCTAGCCGGTGGCCATGCCCGGCATTCCGGTGCGAGCGATGAGGGAGAATGGTCAGCCGGATATACCGTTCGCGTCGCATACCGAGCATAAGAACAGTTTGATGAGCCACCAGAGATACCGGAACTACACCTATCTGATGGAGGCGGAGATCGCAACGTTGCAGGATCTCGGCTACATCATCGATCAGCGCAATTTCTTCAGTTACTCCATCTACGGCAACGGCCAGACTCTGGTGAATGATGACCCCTTCTTCGCCCGTAACGCTGACGGCACCGCCTATCTCGCGAATACCTACAACACGGCCACGCTCGGACTAGGATTGCACGTTTATGGCAGTAGCAACACCGTGGTTCAGCGCGCCGACCTGCTTTCAGGCGGAGCCGGGGGCTCTGGCATCCGTGTAGATGGCGGAAACAATTCGATAACAATCCTGCCCGGGACCCGTGTCTATGCGGACGGCGCCTATGCGCGCGGCGTCATGTTCGCCTATGGCAAGGATCACACATTCACCCAGCGTGGCAACGTGCAGGCTCTCGGCGAGGCAAGTTTCGACTTTGGCAACAACCCGCTGGCAATAACTTCGAATATCGTGGCTTGTATATTCGCACGATGGACAGCAAGCCGGCCCCGATGCTCGACGAAATCCACGGTCCGATCGTCAGCACGTTCGACCTGACCGGACGTCTGGCTGGCAGTTATGCAGCGATGTACATGTCAGAGAATGGTTATGCGAGCCAGATCAATGTGATGCATGGTGCGGCGCTGTCAGGGACATTTCAGGAGCAGAGCCAAATAATCAGGAACGCCATCGGGAGGCCGGCACCCAACGCGCCGCCGATCGTCAACGCAAACGCCGAAATCAAATTTGCATCGGCCTGAGGCTCACGCCCAGACACGCCGTTACTCCACGAGACCCCACGGGCATCGCGTTCAGCGCTGGCAGGTGAGCGAACCAGTGCTTTGGCAGCATCAACACGCGACGCTTTCTCAGCTCGCCACTGGTAGTCGTCAGCTAGGGCTTTAAGCTGACCCGCAATCGCTCGGTCGGTCATGGTTTGGGCAGCGCGGAGCAAAGTCTATGCGGTTTGTAAGTATTCCTTGCCTCGTTGTAAGCTGAAGCTCCCGCCCACGCTAGGTATTCCGCGCCCGCATCTGTCAGATAAACTTGGCCATCCAAGCCAATCACCGCATAGCCTACCGCCAGCGCGCTCCACATCGGCCCCCAGGACAAGGAGATCATCTCGAACAGCAATCCGGTGAAAATGGTCATGCGACGCGGCTCTCCTTGTGTCTGGAACATCACAGAGCCCTCGCGCGGTTCTCAGGCGCCTGGTCTAAGGCGATGTGGCGCCAGGGTAGCCAACCGCGGTCACTTGCCCGGCGCGTTCTGAAGCGATCGAAACACTACTTGGAACAAATGGGGCGCCATGAGTAGTACCGGACGAGACCACACGTGCCATCACAACCTGCGCATCGCGCGGCTCTACCAGATCCAAGATTATCGGAGCAATTGGGCATTGTAGTCTCCTCTTGGTATTATCGTCCCTGTTCGTCGATCGTCCGTTTTCACCTCCTACTTCATGAGCCTGTCCGCTTTTCCAACGCTGCAGCCTAGGACGATTGCGATCAGAGACTCAATTGAACGTAGGTAATCGTCGGGCATCCAAGGGGGCCACGGAACGATACGAAGGTTTACGGCGCGCGCCCTTAAAACCGACCATTTCCGCAATGGGGCGTAAGCGCCACGCTGAGCCGCTCAGGCAGCGTGAGCTATGCGGGAACCTGGGTGATGACGGAATGAGAGCTTGCGCGCCACCTCGGACACCTGGGCACCAGGTAATCGCGCGGCCGGTGCCGATCTGAAGATTTACATCGCGACGCGGCCGATCGACTCCGCTGTGGCCACGATGGGCTTGCGGCGAAGGTGCGGGAGATGCTTCGTCTCGACCCGTTCAGCGGCGCAGCCTTCGTGTTCCGATCGAAACGAGCCCAACGCCCGACATTCTGCATACAGTCTTCGAAGCGCGACAATTGCATATCCGTGGCTTCCCCGTTTTGGACGAACGCTTCAAGTCGCACCGTTCCGACGCGGCAAGGATTTGAAGTGCATCTACACGGAGGAACGCCGTGGGTTTATTCGTGAGGTACCCAACTGGATGTTCGACAAAAGCTATTGCTCCGGCATGGCGCTTGGACCGCCGTGGGTCAGTATTGAGGGGCTCAACGAATTTGCTGCTGTTCTGAAGCTTCTGGGCGCGACTCAGGCGTCGGGTCCCGTCCTTCTTTGAAGAGGGAGAAAGGACGTGCGGAGAAAAAGCCAATATCGCGAGCCGATGCAACTGGGTCTGGATCTGCGTCTTCGGATTCCCCAGAACCCGCTGGGCGCCAATCCCAAAGGTCTGATCGAGGCGCTCGCCGATCTGTTGCTGGAAGCGGCTGGCGTCGAACCCGCTCAGATGTCGGGAGGTGACCATGAGTGTCAAGATCACACGTGATCACCTCGACCGCGCCGCCGTCGTCTATGTTCGCCAATCGACAATGTCCCAAGTTATGGGGAATCTCGAAAGCCAGCGGCGGCAATATGACCTGGCGCAGGCCGCGGAAACCGCCGGATTTAAGTCGGTGGCGGTAATTGACGATGATCTTGGCCGCTCAGGCTCTGGCAGCACTCAAAACGGCCCGGATTTGAGCGGCTTGTGGCGATGGTTTGTTCGGGTAACGTCGGTGCCGTTTATTGCATTGAGGCGTCGCGGCTGGCGCGCAATGGACGCGACTGGCATCACTTGATCGACCTATGCGCCCTCGCGGGCGCGTTGGTCATTGATCCCGACGGCGCCTATGATCCGCGGCTTGTCAACGACCGCCTGCTTCTCGGACTGAAGGGAACGATGTCGGAGTATGAGCTGAGCCTGCTTCGCCAACGTGGAATCGCCGCTCGGGACTCTAAGGCCAAGCGCGGCGAGTACCGCTTCATGCTTCCACCTGGATTTTGTTGGAGTGAACTCGGCAAGATCGAAATGGATCCCGACGAACATGTGGCGGGATTGGTTCGACTCGTCTTCACGAAGTTCCGCGAGCTCGGTAGCGCCCGGCAGGTCTTTCTTTGGCTGCGTGCTGCCGACATCAAAATGCCTGTGGTTCTAAAAAACGTTCAAATCTACAAGCTCAGCTGGAAGGCGCCGGCCTATCACACGGTGATGCAGATCCTGCACAATCCGCTCTATGCTGGCGCCTATGCGTTTGGCCGAATCGCCCAGAAGACACGGATCGTGGACGGTCGCGCCCGCAAGGTCAGCGGGTTCAAAAAGCCGCGGGAGGAATGGAATGTTCTCCTGCGCGACAATCATCCCGGCTATGTCAGCTGGCAGGAGTATGAGGACAATCAGAGGCTGCTGCTGGAAAACGCCCACATGAAGAAGAACTGCTCGCGAAAATCGGCGCGCGGGGGACGCGCACTTCTGACCGGATTGATGCGGTGCGGCCATTGCGGGCGGATGATGCGTGTGTTCTACGGCCAGGCCAAGGGGAATGCCCATCGTTATCAATGCCGCGGCGATGACGCCCATGTCGGCGCTGGCCTATGTATCGGCATCGGCGGGGTGCGGGTCGATCGTGCGGTCGCGCTGCAAATCCTTGAGGCCGTCTCCGATCGGGCTGTTGAAGCAGCGATATTGGCGTCCGACCAGGTTGAGCGCTCAAGACAAGAGATCATCACGGCCGTCGAACGGGAGCTTGAAGTCGTACGCTACGAAGCGTCTCTTGCGGCACGCCGATACGAGCTTGTGGATCCGGCCAAGCGCCACGTTGCCCGCGAACTCGAGGCGCGCTGGAATGGCGCATTGGAGCGGGTTGCCGAGCTTGAAGGTCGTATAAAGGAGCTGCGCACCGCATCGGCGGAAAGTCCCAAGATCGACCGCGCCCTGCTTCTGCAACTTGCGCATGATCTTCCGCGGGTTTGGAATGCACCGTCCACGGACACGCGCACCAAGCAGCGGCTGGTTCACATTGTGGTCCGAGAGATTGTTTGCGATCTCGATGAGGACACCAATGAGGCCGTTCTGCTCATCCACTGGACCGGCGGCCGGCACACGGAGGTTCGCGTTGCTCGCGTTAAGACGGGCCGATATCCGGGCGACATGGCACCGACTGCCGTTGACGCACTTCGTAAACTCGCTGGTCATTGGCCTGATCGAGAGCTCGCCGTGTCGCTCAATCGGATGCGCTGCAAGACCGGCGACGGCGAGACCTGGACGACTGTTCGCGTGCGGGAAATGCGCGAACGCCTGGGCTTGCCGGAATACGACCCCGCATCGTCCGACGGCAAAATGATCAGCCTTGCGAAGGCTGCGGCACACTTTGGATTTTGCGTCGGATCAGCAAAGAGCTTGGTGCTGAAGGACATCTTGCCGGCCACACAAGCAATCAAGGGCCCGCAATGGTTGGTTCCTGTCGACGCGCTGAGCTCGGAAACAGTACGTATAGCGGTGCAGCGCGTGATCGAGCGTCGGCCGAGAAACTACATTGATTATCAATATGATAGAATGATCCGCCTACCCGGCATCTGACAAAGGGACGTACAATGAAACGAGCTGTCGGCGCTTGGAGCGGAAGACATAAAGTCCGCCGTCGAACGGATCGGCTCCAAAGGCCTCGCTCACCAGCATCGCCAGCGAGTCCATGCCGCGGCGGAAATCGACCGGCTGCGTCGCAATCCAGATCGACAACCCAGCTCGAAGCCCGATCATCGACCAACCGTCCCGACCGCCGCCAGCACCTCGCACAGTGCCTCCCGGTCCACTGTCCCCCTGACACGGATGCGAATCGCGCCGACCTCGATCTCGATCGCCGCCTGCTCCTCACTCGGGCGCCCACAGCCGGTGATCGCGACCGGCACAAAGCCAGGTGGCATGCCTCTGTCCCCGCGCTCGCGACCTGCGCCCGCGTAGCCTGGCGACGCCAGAGAAACAACAGGCTTGGACTGATGTCGTGTCGCCGCGCCACTGCGGACACGCTTGCACCCGGCGCAAAACTCTTCGCAACAATCGCCGCCTTCGCATCGGTCGACCAGCGCCGACGTCGGCCCGTCCCGGTGATGATCTCGACACGCTGCAGCGTGTCGGCGCCGTGTTCGAGGATAGGCATATGCCTATCCTTATCGCTATCCTTACGACTATCCTTTGACATTGTGACCTCGCGACAAACCATTCCGCGAGATCTTCCTAGCCGACCAGATCAACCCTCAGCGCGTGGTCTCCGCATGACGCTCACGTTGAGACGCTGCGGATCCACCGGCAGCAGGTGAGCGCCTTCATGCTCAAGCATGGCCGCAGCTACCCCCGCAAAAAGGGCTGGACGATGCGCTATTTGCGTTGGCTCCAGGAACAACAGTTCGACCACCCCGCACATCAGATCGCGCTACAAGAAATGGTCGAAGCAGTTCGCGTCGCCAGGGACCGGGTCGACCGGCTCGACGGCAGTGGGCGCCATATCCCCCGGATATCGGCCCGTCTTAACGCGAGCAACGCGAACCTCCGTGTGCCGGCCGCCGGTCCAGTGGATGAGCAGAACGGCCTCGTTGGTGTCCTCATCGAGATCGCAAACAATCTCTCGGACCACAATGTGAACCAGCCGCTGCTTGGTGCGCGTGTCCGTGGACGGTGCATTCCAAACCCGCGGAAGATCATGCGCAAGTTGCAGAAGCAGGGCGCGGTCGATCTTGGGACTTTCCGCCGATGCGGTGCGCAGCTCCTTTATACGACCTTCAAGCTCGGCAACCCGCTCCAATGCGCCATTCCAGCGCGCCTCGAGTTCGCGGGCAACGTGGCGCTTGGCCGGATCCACAAGCTCGTATCGGCGTGCCGCAAGAGACGCTTCGTAGCGTACGACTTCAAGCTCCCGTTCGACGGCCGTGATGATCTCTTGTCTTGAGCGCTCAACCTGGTCGGACGCCAATATCGCTGCTTCAACAGCCCGATCGGAGACGGCCTCAAGGATTTGCAGCGCGACCGCACGATCGACCCGCACCCCGCCGATGCCGATACATAGGCCAGCGCCGACATGGGCGTCATCGCCGCGGCATTGATAACGATGGGCATTCCCCTTGGCCTGGCCGTAGAACACACGCATCATCCGCCCGCAATGGCCGCACCGCATCAATCCGGTCAGAAGTGCGCGTCCCCCGCGCGCCGATTTTCGCGAGCAGTTCTTCTTCATGTGGGCGTTTTCCAGCAGCAGCCTCTGATTGTCCTCATACTCCTGCCAGCTGACATAGCCGGGATGATTGTCGCGCAGGAGAACATTCCATTCCTCCCGCGGCTTTTTGAACCCGCTGACCTTGCGGGCGCGACCGTCCACGATCCGTGTCTTCTGGGCGATTCGGCCAAACGCATAGGCGCCAGCATAGAGCGGATTGTGCAGGATCTGCATCACCGTGTGATAGGCCGGCGCCTTCCAGCTGAGCTTGTAGATTTGAACGTTTTTTAGAACCACAGGCATTTTGATGTCGGCAGCACGCAGCCAAAGAAAGACCTGCCGGGCGCTACCGAGCTCGCGGAACTTCGTGAAGACGAGTCGAACCAATCCCGCCACATGTTCGTCGGGATCCATTTCGATCTTGCCGAGTTCACTCCAACAAAATCCAGGTGGAAGCATGAAGCGGTACTCGCCGCGCTTGGCCTTAGAGTCCCGAGCGGCGATTCCACGTTGGCGAAGCAGGCTCAGCTCATACTCCGACATCGTTCCCTTCAGTCCGAGAAGCAGGCGGTCGTTGACAAGCCGCGGATCATAGGCGCCGTCGGGATCAATGACCAACGCGCCCGCGAGGGCGCATAGGTCGATCAAGTGATGCCAGTCGCGTCCATTGCGCGCCAGCCGCGACGCCTCAATGCAATAAACGGCACCGACGTTACCCGAACAAACCATCGCCACAAGCCGCTCAAATCCGGGCCGTTGAGTGCTGCCAGAGCCTGAGCGGCCAAGATCATCGTCAATTACCGCCACCGACTTAAATCCGGCGGTTTCCGCGGCCTGCGCCAGGTCATATTGCCGCCGCTGGCTTTCGAGATTCCCCATAACTTGGGACATTGTCGATTGGCGAACATAGACGACGGCGGCGCGGTCGAGGTGATCACGTGTGATCTTGACACTCATGGTCACCTCCCGACATCTGAGCGGGTTCGACGCCAGCCGCTTCCAGCAACAGATCGGCGAGCGCCTCGATCAGACCTTTGGGATTGGCGCCCAGCGGGTTCTGGGGAATCCGAAGACGCAGATCCAGACCCAGTTGCATCGGCTCGCGATATTGGCTTTTTCTCCGCACGTCCTTTCTCCCTCTTCAAAGAAGGACGGGACCCGACGCCTGAGTCGCGCCCAGAAGCTTCAGAACAGCAGCAAATTCGTTGAGCCCCTCAATACTGACCCACGGCGGTCCAAGCGCCATGCCGGAGCAATAGCTTTTGTCGAACATCCAGTTGGGTACCTCACGAATAAACCCACGGCGTTCCTCCGTGTAGATGCACTTCAAATCCTTGCCGCGTCGGAACGGTGCGACTTGAAGCGTTCGTCCAAAACGGGGAAGCCACGGATATGCAATTGTCGCGCTTCGAAGACTGTATGCAGAATGTCGGGCGTTGGGCTCGTTTCGATCGGAACACGAAGGCTGCGCCGCTGAACGGGTCGAGACGAAGCATCTCCCGCACCTTCGCCGCAAGCCCATCGTGGCCACAGCGGAGTCGATCGGCCGCGTCGCGATGTAAATCTTCAGATCGGCACCGGCATCGGACAAGGCGGCTCTACACGAGGGTCGGCCGCCTCATTGGATGAATATTGCGACCGCTAAGGCGATCTGGTCCTATCAAAATGACGCATGCGATCAACGGAAAGTCGCCACGCACTACACAGTTCCAGCACTTCACGGGGCGTCCGCTGCGAGGCGCGGCACACCTACTTGTCTGCATAGGTGCCAACCTGACGGCGAAGCCATTAGACGTTAGCACGCTCAACCTGCGGAATATCTCGTTGACGCATCGCGGGGAGAAGGTCCGTCCTCCCGCAACCAAATCCCAATACGGATCGGGCTGGAAGCCAGCTATTCAATTGAACCACCGTTTGGTGCAGCATCCTTAGATTGCGTTACTGGTACGGATAATGGCACCTCTCAACAGACGAGCGAGCATGAAGTTCCGAGTGCCCGAGGTTGTTATAGGTTGCTTGCTCACGGTCGCCGCTTTCGCGGTGGGAATGGTCTTCATGCCGTCTGCGAGAGCAGGCGAACCCTTGCTCAGTTGGTTCACCAAGGATGCGAGTGGCATTTTCACTTCGGTGCAAGTCGTTGTCGCGACAGTCCAAGCGGCACTCTTCTTCTATCAGCTTCGTGTGATCAAGCTCAGTTTGGATGACGCCAAGGTCGCATCTGAGGCGGCCACTCGGCAAGCTCGTGTTGCCGAAGACGCCCTCGCCAAGATCGAGCGCCCTTATGGCTTCGTCTTCAATGTGAGCTCTCTCAAAATCGTACGTTGGGAGGATTGGGAAAACGGGACCGAGGGTGTGAGGTTGTCCGTCACCTACTCGGTCGCAAACTATGGGAAGCTCCCTGCCGTCATCGAAGCTATGCAAGTAAGCCTGAGCGTGCACGCAGAGCCGCCAGCTCCGGTCAACTACGACCACAACCATCCCCCTGCGATCTCTGCTGTCCTCGTGCCTGGCGAGCCCCGCAACGATCTGGATGAGGGGCTTGCGTGGAATGATGTGGAGCTTGATGACTACGAAGGTGCCCCCCCCCCCGATTTCGGCGGCATGCGTCTGTTCTTCTGGGGCTTCATTCGGTATCGCGGCACGTTCACAAGCGGACACACCACCCGAGCGTGCTGGCGATACGATGAGCGAACACGCCGGTTCGTCGAGTTTAACGGTGGCCGCGAGTACAACAGTCAAACCTGAGGAGTAAGGAAGCGGGATGGCAAAACATGGTTCGATCATTGAAGAGTTGGAGCGAGAGCGAGCGAACATTGATCAGCTTTGGGCAGGTCTTGGAGGTCGCCAAGTCCGTGTCCATGCGGTGGGTGGCTCCGAGGCCGTTGTCACAACCGAATATGTGGACGGCCTCAAGCAAGCCTCGAACGCGCTCAACAAAGCAATTACGGCCCTAAGGAACATGGATATCTGAAGGCGATAGATTCACGATGTGCCGGCCCTCCATCACCTATGATGTGCCGATCAGCATCCTCTACGGGCTTGGCGCGATAGCTACGCGCAACCACCACGGCTTGAGCTGATTGGGGGTACGAGCCCAGACGACCGCGCCGCGTGAAGGTCGAACTGTTGACAATCGATGCGAACGTCCGGAAATTCGGCGTGCGTTGCGCGCTGCGTGTCCCCCGAACATCGGCGCGCATGGCGCTTGTCTCGTGGACGAAGCTCCTTCGGCAGCTTCAACCGGACGACAGTCAGGATTTCGTCGAGGCCTTCGAGGATGCTGGCCGCTACGCCGGGCCATTGCTGGTCGAGTCGACGCGCGAGATTGCGGATCAATTTTTCAGCCTTGTCGGCGTCATCGAGCTGCCAGGCCTGGCGCAGCACCCGACGGGTGGCCGCATGATGCTCTTTCGGCAGGCGTTCCATGATGTTGCGTGCCTTGTGGATCTGGCAGCGCTGGATCGCAGCGGCCGAATCGAGGGTGCGGCGGATCGCCTTCGACAACGCTTTCGCGCCGTCGGCGATGAACAGTCTTGGCACCGTCGGGTCGAGCCCGCGCGAGACCAGGTTGTCCAGCAGGGCCTGAACCGTTGCGGCATTCTCGGTCGCCCCTTCCACCAGCGCCAGCGGATGCTTGCTGCCTTCGCCGTCAACTCCGATTGCGGCGACCAGCACGAGATCGTCGCCGAGATGCAGCCCGTCGATTTGGACCACCAGAAGGTCGAGCGTGGACAGATCGGCAGCCATGAAGTCAGCCAGCCGCGCCGCCGACAGCGCTACGAACCTCCGCGAGGCCGCCGACTTCGAAACCCCCGATCCGGGCGGTACCGGCACGTCACCTTCGGGCAGCCGGACGGCGCGGCTGAACCGGCGCGTCGACACATTGATCCGCATCAGGTTCATCGCCCCGCGACCGAGCCAATCCTCCTGCGCCGCCGTTTCCCAGCTCGGGATCGTGACCTCGCCGCCATCCACGCCCCGGACCCGCGGGCGCTCGACCTCGATCTTGCCGCCGTGGAAGCCGATCCGTCCCCGCGTTCGGCCCAAGGTGCGTCCGCCGCGCCGCCTCGCGATCGTGGCGCGGCCCGCCACAACATCCGCCTCCATCATCGTGCCGAGCGCCTCGATCCCTGCCGCAAGGCAGAACCGATCGAAGCTCGCCCGTACTTCTGCAAACGCTTCGTCCACCGCCCCGGTCGCCGGCCAACCAGCCGGTGTGATATCTCTCGTCATGGCGCTGCTCTCCTTTATGTGTCAATCGGCGTTTGACTGGGACCCCCCTATCGGCATCCATGCCGAAACACAGCCCGGTGAACGTTATTCCCGTCGACTATGCGAGCAAAGCCATCGTCACCTGTCGCTTGGCAGCTTTTGTCCGGACAGACATTCCACTTGCCAACGGCGCGTCTGTCGCTGGATCTCGATCCTCGAGGTGCTCGGTAGCTACGGGTATCAGTTTCAGTTGTCCCGTTCGCAACGTGGTGTGAGCGCGGCCTTTTTTGGATCGCGCCGTTGCTCGGAGGAATACCCCCAAGGTGCGGATCTTCCGGTCACCATCAGCTGCCAGAATACGTTGGCCGGCCTCTTTGGCAGTGATATCTCGTGTCCGTCAATCGATCGAGGTTTGCTCTCAACCTGCGTATCACATTTCATCGACAATGAATTTCTTCCTCGGGTCAGATCCTTCCATTGAGCCGCCAATACGACAATTTCTCCTGGCTCGGCATTCGGGCTTGACCGGATTTCCGAAAATGACGTTTTGCTGTTATCGACGTATCTGACCGGTTGCCGGGATTCGCACTCGAACGGCGGGCACCTCCAGACGCCTGCGGCCGGAAGTGCGGCGTGATCGTGGCGGGCCGGTCCCGCTCGCGTCAGGTGAAGTAATGATCTGCACCTCGAGATCGACCGAAGTCGCGGTGTGGTGGATGAGGCTGGGCTCTCCTTCGGCCGCAGCTGTCAAGCAATGGCGTGCTTGTCTGGACCCTTCTGAGCAGGCACAGGCGGACAAGTTCTATGTCCAGGCCGATCGATCGACATACGTCGCAGCACATTGGCTGGTTCGTAGCGCGCTTGCATCGGTAGGCAACTTGCCGCCCGCGAACTGGCGTTTCATCGTCGAAGAGCATGGCAAGCCCAAGATCGATCGAGCCCTCGGCCGGTCCGAACTTCGGTTCAATCTGTCGCATACCAGGGGCTTCGTTGCCTGTGCGGTCAGCGTGGGCGTCGACGTCGGGATCGACGTTGAGACGCTCACGCCGAGCCGGGCGAGCCTCGATATCGCTGAACGCTATTTCAGCCCGTCGGAGGTCGCCATCTTGCGCGGCGCACCGCCAGACGAGCAAGCCGAATGCTTCTTCCGTCTCTGGACCCTGAAGGAGGCTTTCATCAAGGCGACCGGCGAGGGATTGAGTCGCCCACTCGACAGTTTTTCCTTCTCGCTGAATCCGGCTTCCATCTCGTTTAGCCAGGGCGAGGCCGATGATGCGCCTCAATGGCAGTTCATCGAGCAGCGGCCGAGTCCGCAGCATGTGCTGGCCCTCGCGGTCCGAAAGCCAGCATCTTGTCCGCTGACCCTATCTGTTTGTCAAGTACGCTCGCCCGAATGAGCGTAAGCCCGTATGTCCGCCTCTGCCGATGAGGTGGCTCGCCCTACGCTGCGCGTCCGAGGGTTGCTCGGGCGGTCCGAGCCAATCCTCATCACAGGATGAGAGCCGTAGCAGATTTATACGGGAAGCATCGCGAAGCTGAGAAACGCCATCGCTATTGCGGAAACGGCGAAGGAGCCGAGTGGAGGTTTGACGCGAATTCCGGGTCGGACGACGCTAATCGAGCAGCCTCTATCTTCCTTGTGCTCCGTCAAGAGTTCGGCGAACGATCTGCTTGATTGGCGTTCCGCTTTTCGACAGGGTGCGGATTTCACGGATCGTGAGCAGTTTGGATCGATTGTTGTCGCTCCGATTGACTGCGGAATCTGGCGCCTCGATTTGCGGACGGCATCGAGGAATGCTCGAGTGGCGTTCTCCCAAGGATCTGCGACTTGAACCGCGTGCAGCAGAGCCTTTGCCGCAGCTTCGCCATATCCCCGCCGCGATCGCGGGCGACGATCGCGCGTGTGGGATGAACGTCGAGCCAGGCTTGTGCGGTTCGCTGGCTCACGCTCTGGCAGCAGGGTGACGATCCGGGTATCCGTCCGGTGAAGCTTTCAATTACACATTTCCAGCCGCGCCGAGTTCGATATCGGTGAGTCTTGAGAGGCCGCGCCAGATGACAACATTCCTGGCCAGGTGGCCACCCAATCGGGCAAGTTTGGTAAGGTAGAATGCCAGGGTCCCAGGGCGACATCGTCGATTGTCGGCGTCGCTGATGAGTTCATCGAATGCGATCTCGGTGTCCGTCAACACCATCTCGGCAATCCGCTTGAACTTAATTTCCAGCGCGGCTTTCATCATCGCACCCTTGTCGTCCCGAACGTCGATGTAATGCAGGCCTTTGACGCTGGTCTCTTCCATCTCGGCCGTAATCGTATGGCCGCCATCGCTCACCAACGAATCGACGCAGGCGCGGAGAAGGAAGTGAGCGCCAAGGTCTTGCGTCAGGTAAATTCACAGATGTCGCTTTCGCGGTCACCGATATGAATGCAATACTCCGGTTGTCCGAACCGATCGATCGATTGTCTGAGACTGTCGAGTCAACGAATGCTCTCCTTCTTCTCGATGAGAACGCGGGTCGGGTTGATCTTGTTCTTGCGCTGCGCCGTGTGTTCCTGAATGAGGAGAATCGGGCCTGCACAATCATCGTAACGCGTGCGCGTGGCGGCGAAGTGGCCGCTGAGAATGTCGGCTTTCTCTACGCGCCCGTTGGCGGGTGCTTTCATCACGATCATTCTGGCGACTATTCGAGCCGGTCGATCGACGAATGTCGCACCGCTTGAACACATGAAAGCACCTCGCCGTCGCGATTCAGGTGTTCAACAATGAATCACAAGCGATTCATCTGATTCAAGAGTCTTCGATCGAAGCCCCCGCAATTAAAGCAAGCACTTGTGGGTCGTTTAATCGGTCTCCGTTCAAGGTCAATTTGATCTGTCTTCGGTCTCTGCATTCGTTTCGGCGTAGGCGTGGCCGGTTTGTATGCACTCCTCCAGCTTCTGCTGCGCTGACGATTTCCGCTTGTCGGGCGTCACGAACTGATCAGTCGGACCTGATGGCCAAGCTCCGTGAGCACGCGAGCGCCCAATAACGCGCCCCGTTGGAAGCCTCCATGCCGACCAGGCAGGCCGGTAACCTGGCGAAAAAGCTGGCCATCATCGCGACGCAACCTCTTTCGCACAACGACGTTCCCGTGGTTGTTCGACGCCGTGAACTTCGAAGACATACTTCGCCAGATCTAGACCTATCCGAACGACCTGCATGTGGCGTCGCGGACGTAGCGAGCGTGAATAGTCCGGCACCCGTTTTTCCACCGAATCTGCGCGGCCTCCTAATCTTACTGAGTCAGAAAGTCGCGGACGTTTTTGACGACGAATCGGCTACCCGAGGGACTCACGCGAGGGGGAGCTGGAATGGGTAGCCGAAGCGGTAACCAGGGTGAATCGCGATTTACGGCCTAATGTCGAGGGTTTGGCGAGCGTGATCGGGCACGCGGATCGGACGAGACCGCTGAGGGACTACTGTGTTGGCCTGATGCTGCCCGGGGATCGCAAAAGCGTCGAGCCGATGGCGGCGATAACAGCCCCGGAGCGAACGGCGGCCCAGCATCAATCATTATTGCATTTCGTCGGCGCGGGCGGATGGTCGGACGAGAAGGTCTTGAGCAAGGTGCGAGAGATGGTCCAGCCCAAGATCGAGCGACACGGTCCGATCGAGGCCTGGATCATCGATGATACTGGCTTTCCCAAGAAAGGGCGGCATTCGGTTGGCGTGGCACGGCAATACTGCGGTCAGCTTGGCAAGCAGGACAATTGCCAAGTGGCGGTCTCGCTATCGATTGCCAATCATCATGCGAGTTTGCCGATCGCCTACCGTTTGTACCTGCCGGAAAGTTGGGCCGAGGATGAGGATCGCCGAGAGAAGGCGGGCGTACCAAAGGATGTCACCTTCAAGACCAAGCCTGAGATCGCGCTGGAGCAGATCCGGTCGGCGTGTGCAGCGGGCATTGCACGCGGTGTTGTGCTGATGGATGCGGGATATGGGGCCGATACCGCGCTGCGCGGGGAAGTGACGGCACTGGGGTTGCGCTATGTTGCCGGTATCTTGCCGCACACCTCTGTCTGGCCACCAGGCACGAGACCGCTGCCACCAAAGCGATGGTCTGGGAATGGGCGGCCGCCAAAGCTGATCCGGCGCGACGACAAAAATAAGCCCTGCTCAGTCAAGGCGCTCGCGCTCGCGCTGCCGAGAACGGCCTGGCGCAATGTCAGATGGCGCGAAGGCAGTGCTGATTGGCTGACCTCGCGCTTTGCACGCGTTCGGGTCCGTCCCGCTAATCGCGATTACTGGCTGAGCGAGCCCCGTGCGGAGGAATGGCTGTTGATCGAATGGCCTGACGGCGAGGCGGAGCCGACCAAATACTGGTTCTCGACACTGCCTGAAAACATCTCCTTCCGCGCCCTGGTCAACTTCGCCAAGCTCAGATGGCGCATCGAACGCGACTACCAAGAGCTCAAGCAGGAGGTCGGCCTGGGGCATTATGAAGGGCGTGGTTGGCGCGGCTTCCATCACCACGCCACGTTATGCATCGCCGCCTACGGCTTCCTGATCTCCGAAAGGGAGACGATTCCCCCCTCACGACCTCGTCGGCCCGCGTTCGTCAAAGAATTTGCGCTTCCCAAAAATCAAAAGCCGCGGGGCGCTACCGCTCAGAACCGAGCGTCATATTCCGAATTCGATCGCTACCATGCGGCGGCGCCTTACCAGCGCATTGGTTAGCCGGCTACGTAGATGTCCGTGCTGCGCAGTCCAAATCCAGGTCGATGCGCCGTCATGATTTGTGACGCAGTAAGACTAAGCGGCTGCCGGTCTGCCCTATCCATCTGACGACTGGCCCGGGAAAGCGGGGGATTGCCGGCGAAAAATGCGGTATTATGGCGCAAACGCACAAGCTAAATTTGTCTGGCTGAAGCCAGCTTTTAAGTGAACGGTCCCGGTCGGGGCTGGGGGGCAAAAACCGGGACCGCCCCGGGCACGCCCCAGCGCGGGAAGGCACCCAACAATTCTAATGGTTCCGGTTCATCGATGGTTCCAAGCGCCCATTGCTCTCCGCCAACAATCTTTTTCTGGCGATGAGCAATTTTATACAGACGGCCCCGATCTATCCTGTCGTTGGCCACGGTTTTCCGCTGTACGACTTCCGTCGCCCACGTGGGGCATCTGTCTCCGCCAATCCCCTTGGATCGGCCTGATCGCGCGGCTCGATTGACCCCTCCCCTGGGCGTAGCGAACTTTGCGCCACCGTATTGATGTTGATGTTGGCACGTTCCGCGCCTCTGGCCTTGGGTGTCTCCAATCGACAAGTGAACTGCTCGTTCGAAAGTACCGAGCCGGGCCAAGAACGACTCGCTCGACGACGGTGAATGAGGCGTATCACTGCCTCTATCAAACTGAGCCGTGGCATCATCATATGAAACGGGGGGGCCTGGTGCTTCTAAGCTTGACCGAATGCGCTGATCCGAGTGTGCGGGGTTGCAGATTGATTGCGCGCTTACGCGCGACTGCAACCCTGACACCTGCAAAACTCGAATCGGAATTTAAGTTGTGCATCTATCGAACCACAATGTCGGCTTCTAACCAATCTGGAGGAGCGATCATGGATTCACGAATGGACCTGCCACTGAAATTTCATCCAGCGGCATTAGAGTGTCGGGATCTTGGACGCCAAGTGGCGCGGTTGGAGCAACGAACGATCGGCGAAGCTGGTCGGGGTTGCGTAGCCGATCGTCCGTTGCGGTGAGGTGGGCTGCATAGGCCGCGGAGGGTAACATATTACAGCGACGAGTGAGGCTGCCGGAGATTGTCATCGTCGACCCTGTTCTTCGATCTTGGCGCGGGCACCGCCAAGATCGAAGAACAGGGTCTCGTTGAGCAGCTCATCGCGCATCCGGCCATTGATGGGGAAGACGGCCCGCTCCCTCGGCGCCGGCGATATGCTGGCGATGGACGAACCCGCTAACAGCAGCAGTTCACCAATGGAAGTCGCGACAATTGGGTTGGACGTTTCGAAGCACGTATTTCACATCCATGCCGTTGATGGCCAAGGCCAAGTGGCCTGTCGCCAACGCCTCCGGCCAGGCGAGATCGTGTCGTTCTTCTCCTCGCTCGTACCTTGCCTAGTCGCCATCAGTATGGACGGCCGGGGCGCCTGGCGGGACAACGTGTTCGTCGAGCGGCTGTGGCGCAGCGTCAAATACGAGGAGGTTTATCTGCGGGCCTACGAGAACGTCAGCGAAGCTCGAGCCTCGATTGGCCGATACCTCGACTTCTACAACCGCGCATCAGAACACCCATCTGTCTATGTTGTTGAAGAGAAGAGAGTTTGCTGATCGGGATGCGATCCTGTGGGGTATCTTGGGTTCTGTCGCGCTCGTTCGGCGATAGACTGAGCGGCAGCTGTTATCAGCGAGGCGCGAGCAAAGATCCACGGGCCGTCCGATAGCGGATGGATGGCTGCGATTTCGCCTGCTTCCGCGGCCAGCCGGAGCGTCTTGGGCGCGACCTTCAGGAGCTTTGCGGCGTTGCTCAGGTTGAGCCAGGGTTCGATCCCGTCATCGGCGGGCTTGAACACCGGGAGGTGGTAGCTCGAGCGCATCGATGTGACGCGCTCGCGGGTCCAGCGATTGCCGTTGCCCGTCTTGAGGCCGTTTCGGTTGAGGAGGCCGGCAATCAGATCGTCGCTGGCGATCAGCACCAGTTGACGCACGGCTTGGATAATATCGGCGGAAGTGCTGTTGCGCTGTCCGCGCCGGCGCTTGGGCAAGCGCAACTCGCTGTGAGCGCCACCCACCCAGTGGACGATGAGAACGATCTCGGACGCCGCGTCGTCTATATCGGCCACGACCTCATGGACGAGGGTGCGTACAATGCGCTTCTTGAGACGAGCATCCGTCGTCGGCGCATCCCAGACCGTTTTGAGGTTCGAGGCCAGTACGCCGAGCGAAGCTGGATCGGCAATGGGTGCGGGCGTGGCCGCATCATGCATGGCGATCTTGCCCTCGACCTCCGCCGCGTGAGCGAGTGCCCTGTTCCAGCGCGCTTCCAGCTCACTCGCCACCAACCGGTTCGCGGGGTCAGCGGCATCGTATTGCCGGAAAGCCCGGTCGGCGGCATAGCGCGCCGCTTCCAGATCGCGACTGAGCGCATCGCGCACCTGATCCCGCCGTTCCCTGGCTTCCTTGGCGGCAGCGGTTGCAGCGGCGATAGCGCCCGGACCGACGACGCCAAGCAGTGCTTCCTCGATTGCATCATCGACACGCAATCCGCCGAAGGCGATGCAGTGAGGACCGCCATTGTCCATCCAGGCGCGGCTGCAGCTGTAGCGTGGGATATGGTGCTTCATGCCGGAGTACCGGAGTGTGAGCTTGCGGCCGCAGCGCTTGCACCGGATCAGACCGGCCAGCAGCGCGTCACCATGCTTGGGTGCGCCGTGATGCCGACCGGTGGGAACGTTGCTGCTGACCATGGTGCGGATCGCCTCGAACCTCTCCCAGCTCACATACCCGTCGTGGGTGTTGGGCTTCAGCGCCAGCCATTCGTTCCGTGTCTTGCGGCGGATCTTCACGCTCACGCCCCCGGCGCTGTATCCCGCCGCCACAGCCGTCTTACCATAGGCATAGGCGCCGCCGTAGACCGGGGTCTCAATGATCCGGTGGATGGCGGAGTAACTCGGTCGCCGCCAGGCTGTGTCGCCGTTGGACTGCTTCACTGGTAGATCGAGATTGTACTCGTGGAGCCAGCAGAGCGCCTGTCGCGCGCTGCCCAGTTCGTCGACCTTGTCGAACACCAGCTTGATCGCTTCCTGGACACGCCGATCCGGATCTTTCTCATAATGGTCGCCGGCCTTCACGAAGCCGACGGGCGCCGCCACAACCAACTCGCCCCGGCGCGCCTTCTCGTAGCGGGCCGAGAGCGAGCGTTGGCGCAACAAATCCAGTTCGTACTCGTTGAGGCTGCCCTTGAGCCCGAGCAGCAGGCGGTCGTTGCCGTGCCTTGGCGCATAGATAGTCTCCTGATCGACCAGAACGGTATCGACCACGCGGCACATCTCGATGAGTTGCTGCCAATCCCGGCTGTTGCGGGCGAAGCGCGAGACCTCGCGGGCGCAAACGGCACCGACCTTACCGAGGCAAACCTCCGCTACCATTCGCTCGAAACCGGCGCGTTGCACGCCACCGGCGGCTGAACGACCGAGATCATCATCGATCACTTCGATCTCTGACCACCCGAGTGCCGTCAGCCGGTCCCGCATGGCGTATTGCAATGCGCTGCTCTCGCGATTGTGCAACACCTGATGTGCTGAGGATTGGCGCACGTAAAGAATCGCCTTACGCTCCAGATGATGAGGCCTGACCTTGTCAGAGATCATGATCGCCCCCCTTCGCGGGCGGCGTCGCTGTCATCGCAGCATGGTCGAGCATCAACTGCGTCATCAGGCTTGTGAGGGCCGCCCGCGCTTCCCCCGGCAGCTCCGACCATGCCGGCGCGCCGAGGGCGCCGTTCGACAGGCCGCCCCCGAACAGATCCATCTGCTGCTGCAACCGCGGTTGTCGATTGTGTCGGTATCCGCTCCCTGGCATTGCCGTCTCGCGTGACATGAGTCGCTCCCCGATTCTGGTCGTGAGAGCCTCTGGATGCGCCAGAAAGCGGGGCAGCTGATGGCGTTCGATCCTTCAACGCCAGATCGAGAAGCGCAGCGAGCGCCGCAAGTGCATCGATGCTAACAAACGGCTGAGCTGTCAGAAGCTCGGCGTCAGGGCAGGCCGTCCGGTCGAACATCCATGCTGGAACTTCCAGCCAACGGTCTGCTTGCGATCCGTCCAGGGTGCAGCGAAAAACGACATCGTCAACCTTGTCGACCGCCCCATGAACGCAAACTCGGCGACCAAACCAGGGATGATGCCGATAAAGAACCTCGCGAAGAACGGTCCTGTGGGCGTTCTTGAGCCTTGTTGTATAACTACACACGACCGCACTCACAGCTCGGATGGAAGACACCCTCCGAGTTCGCCTTCACCTGCCACCCGCGCCGGGATCTGGCGCTGCGCTATGCCGATGGCTCCGCGCCAGCTCCCGTCGCTACCACCGCCCAACTGGGCAAATCCAATGGCTTGAGCGAACTCAGAACTGGATAAAATCTGGGGGCAAGGTCACATCTCGTCCAGCAATGCGCCTGCAGTGCAGACAATCAACGCGCCGGGCTGATCATCCCCTTCGCCTATGTCAAGGACAAGCCGCAGTCGGTCAGCTCGACCACGACGTCGGTTGTAGAAATGACCCCTTTGCGATGAGTGATTGCCAGCACGGTCACATCTTCCGCTAGGCTGCGAATATGGTCCAAAATGTCCCGCTCGGCTCGTTCGTCAAGCGCGGAGCTGGCCTCGTCGAGAAGAAGGATCGCCGGCTCGCCATAGAGCGCGCGGGCAATAGCAATACGCTGGCGCTCCCCGCCTGAAAGCTTCAAACCGCGTTCTCCAACGGTTGTTTCAAATCCTTCCGGCAGAGCCTCGATAATGGGGAGAATAGCGGCTTTTTCCGATGCACCGCGAAGGCGCACCTCGTCGCGGGGCCGTCCTAGTGGTTCATCACAGTGATTTTGACGTTTTTATTCCGAGCCATTCGAGGATCGGCAAGCTTTCCGGCGGCACGAGAATTTCGATGCTCCTTGGGACGCCGGGTTGACGACGGATGCATCCGTTTCGTTCGAGAGTTACGATCATTTGGTGGACCGAAGGCGGGCTGACGCGGAAGTGGCGCTGGATGTCTTTCTCGGCGGGCGGCTGTCCGAACATGTTGGAATATGTGTAGATGAAAGCGAGGTAGTGCCCCTGCTTCTGGGTGAAGCGCGCGCCTGATTTTTGACTCATGGATCGATTCGTCCCGGTCTTCCGACAAGGAGGCAAAGGATGAATGTCCGTTATCGGGTCGAATTGAGCCAAGCCGAGCGAGACGAACTGACGGCGATGCTCGGCGGCGGCAAGTGCGCCGCCCGCAAGCTCAAGCGGGCGCAGATTTTGCTGGCGGCCGATGGAGGGCGCCGCGACGAGGGGATTGCCCGGACCGTAAGTGTCAGCCTCTCCACCGTCTATCGGACCAAGCGCCGCTTCGTGGAAGGCAATCTGGAGCGGGCCCTGAGCGAGGAGCCGCGTCCAGGGGCGGAACGCAAGCTGACGGGCAAGGAGGAGGCCCTGCTGGTGGCGACCGCATGCGCCAAGCCGCCGGCCGGCCGCAAACGCTGGACGCTGACGCTGCTGGCCAACGCGATGGTCAAGCTCACCGATCACGACAGCTTGTCGGGCGAGACCGTGCGCCGCCGGCTGGCGGAGAACGACCTCAAGCCATGGCGCAGGGACATGTGGTGCATTCCTCATGTCGATGGCGAATACGTCGCCCGCATGGAGGACGTGCTTGACCTCTACGCCGAGAGGCCGGATCCGGCCCGGCCGCTGGTCTGCTTCGACGAGACCCCGGTCCAGCTGATCGGCGAGGTGCGCCAGCCGGTCTCCGCCAAGCCCGGACAGCGCGAGCGCTACGATTACGAGTACCGCCGCAATGGCACCGTCAATCTCTTCGTTACCTTCGATCCACATCGGGGGTGGCGCAACGTGAAGGCGACCGAGCGCCGCGCCGCCGTCGACTACGCCCATTGCATGCGTGAACTCGTCGACGTCCATTATCCCGAAGCCGCCTGCATCCGTGTCGTGCAGGACAATCTGTCGATCCATACCGCCGGTGCGCTGTATCAAGCATTTGCGCCCGCCGAAGCCCGGCGCATCCTGCGCCGCCTCGAATTCCACTACACCCCGAAACACGCCAGTTGGCCCAACATGGTTGAGCGCGAGATCAGCGTGCTGCAGCGCCAGTGTCTCGGCCGCCGCATCGACGACCCCAAAAAGCTCCGAAACGAGATCGCGGCATGGCAACGGCAGCGAAACAAGGCGCAAGACCGCATCAAGTGGATGTTCACAACCGACAAAGCCCGCGCCAAACTCCGCCGCGCCTATCCGGCCGTCGTCAAAGAGTCAAAATCACTGTGATGAACCACTAGCAGAATGTTGTCGGCTAGCGACTCATTGAGCAACATCACCTCCTGCGGCACAACAGCAACTGCGGCATACCAATCCGTGTGATCGATGGTCGCTATATCGGTTCCATCGACCAGAATACGGCCGCAGTCTGGCTCAATCGATTTCAGGACGAGCTTGAATATTGTCGACTTCCCCGATCCGGATTCGCCGACAAGGAAGGTAATGGCGCCGCGCCTAGCCAGAAACGAGACATTCGTAACGCCACGACCGTTGTTGTAGGCATAACCAATGCCCTCGAAGGATAGCTGGCCAGCGGAGGGCGTGAAATCATGAGCATGAGATGTTCGCCGCTCTTCTGGTGCGACCCACAGTCTGGCGAGAGGAATGAGGTCGGCTCGCGACCGCGCCGCGTCAGAGATCGCGCGCGCGACCATCTCGAAGGGCATATTGAGTTGGAGTAGAAGCGTGTTGAATAGCACAATATCGCCGATCGTGACCGCGCCGGCCCGGTATTCAGGTATTAGAAGGAGAAGTGTGACGGCAAATTGTAGCGCGATGGCTAAGCCGAGCACGGCTATGTAGGCCAATCGTTGAAACACGTAGGTTCGCCAGTTATCGCGCACTTCCCGCGCCTTCATCGTAAAGCGCTGGCTCGTCCAGGAATGACTGCCGAAATGGCGCAACGTGTCCATGGAGTTCATGACGTTGCCGACGAAACGCGCATTCTCCTGTCCGGCTTCGATGGCCCGGTCCAGAAACACGCGCGCCCGACGCGTGGAACTCCACCCCAATGTAATCGCGACAGCCCCATAAGCGACGACGATTGCAGCGATCTGGATATTGACGAGCACACCGAGAATAGCGAGCGTAAGCAGAAGCTGCGCTGCAGCCGGGATGAATATCATAATTCCAAGCTGGACCAACGTCGTCAACGCGCTGCACCCGCGCGCAGCCGCACTCTGTATCTCCACGGGATTGTGCTCAAGAAGAAAGGCTGAGGTTTTTCTCAGGATGCGATCGAAAAAGCGAGTTGCAGCGATGAAGCCCAGGTTCTCGGCTGTCATGAAGAAAAGATACTGCAGCATGCGCTGCAATGCGGAGGCTATGCCGAGCAGGACCGCATAGCCGGCGAATCCCCAGGCAAACGCCGACATGCCTTCCCCCCGCGGGAGGCGATCAATGAGACCCGAAAATACATAGGGGGCTGCGACGCTGCTCGTGCTGGAGATCAGCACCACTGTGGCAACGATGAGAAGCAAGCGCCGATCGGATCGCCAGTACGCATGCAGAAGTTCGGAAACCGGCGACAATGTGCTGTCGTTGACCTGATCTGCGGCGGATCCAGGGAATGGGGCTTTGCTTGCACTGAGAGAGCCGACATGGCCTTGCGATCTGGATTCCATACGATCTCACGTAAAGATGCGGCTCTGCGGAATTTGCTGCCGTTTACCGTTACTAAGCTCCAACCCAATTCTGTCCAGCACCGTCATCCAACCCGCAAATCTTGGTAGGTTGTCGCCCGGCTTCTCACATGAGAGACGCTATAGAGTGGCTCGACACGCTGCCGCGCCACGCGACGAGAAGCCCGATCACGCTATCAATAGGAACACGACATGAAGAGCGCAACTGCAGACACGTCTAAGCGGCCATCGCGGCCCGATACAACTGACCTCCCCTTACCGGTGCTGCCACCTCCCACTACTTCGTATCCGAAGGGCCCCTTCCCTAGCGACAGCGCTAACGAAGGTTACCTTTAAGATCATTCTTCACTCTGTTACCGCCTCTCACACGAGAGGCGGTAACGTTTAAGTCGAGGAACAAATGCTCAAGGCCACTCTGAAAATAGCCGACCTGGAAAACTTCGATCCTGTTGTCAAAGGCTGTTCGATAGAGTTTGGTGAAAGCTGCATCTGGCCTTTCCAACATAAGAGTCTTGAGAGCTCGTTAGTGAAGAGCACTGAGCAATGGTTCTTCGTCATACGTGAGCGTCAAGGAGCGGCGGACGGGGCTGGCGTTCATTCGGTCGTAATAGACCATGCGTCTACAGATCAGTTTCGTCAGCACTACCAGAAATGCATGCACTGGCCGCTCGATTTTATCGTGATCGAGGCCGCTCGCCGGGGTCCTCGGTTGCGTGTACGAGCAGGCCATATTGGCAGCCTCCCAATTTACTTCCACGTGGAGGAGCGCGCTCGCACGGTTACGCTCTCCTGGGATTTTGTCGAGTTTTTGGATAAATCGCGAGCGATTGATGCAGAGATTATAGCGCATCAGCTGTCGATGAGAACGTTCTACTCTGCGCGACAGGCCTGCGTTGGCGTTAACCTGCTGACTGCTGGCTCCACCTTGTACGTCGACAGATCGGAAACGTCATTTGAGTACGGCGCGACAACTTCATCAGCTCCTGAGCTCTCCGGACGAGAGGAGGGCGATCATGTCCTTGAGTTTTCTGATACTCTTCAGGCGGTTGTTCGTTCGCGGCCGACGACCTTCTGCGCAAGCGCTGTGGAGCTGAGCGGAGGAATGGACTCCGCTTCCGTCGCAATTGCTGTTGGCGAGAGCGTAGCATCGCTAGCATGTGGCGGGATACTATTGGGCGACGGGAGTAGCCCCAAGCAGATTGATCGCCGAGCGAGCACTTTGAGCGCACTGAACTGCCGCGATCACAAAGTTGAAATGTGCGCCCACATGCCGGCGATTGATCTAGATCTTGACCTGAAAGGACGCCTGCCACTCAATTCAGAGTATTACCTTGAGGCGTTCGGGTCACTCTGGGATCGGTTTCGCGGCGATGGCTGCGAAATAATCTGGTCCGGCATAGGAGGAGACGAGCTTTGCGCTCGCTTCAGCAGCGACGAGGGGGAACCCAGATCTCCCTCTTCACCGCATCTGGATATCGCGCTTGGGGTTGCAGAAGACCTGTTGACGAAACGTGGGCTCGACGCCGCTCGTTCATCCTTCCTTTTTAGCGCCCCCCTCAGCGCCACTCTATCCACAACTCTGCTCGCAAGTCTTTGTCATGCTCGCCCACTCGCGACGCGAGGTCTTTGGCCCGTCCGCCCATTCGGCGATCCGAGATTGATCAATTTTGGAGCGAAGCTTCCGTTTGCACTTCGCTCGGGCAAGGAACTCCTCCGTTCTTACTTGCGTGAGCGCTTGGGCTCTGACGTATTTCCACACGGATACGCAAAGGAGACTTTCGCGCTTGTACTGCCAAAGGCGATTGCGGCTCGTGCGGACATAATTTCATCACAGCTTGCTTCTTGCGCCTTGGCCGACTTCGGCTTGGTTTCGCAAGAGGCTGTCATGGCGCTCTTGAACAGGGTGATAACAACACACGAATTTTCCGCAACAAGCACCTTGGCTCGCTTTTTATGGGCGGAACGTTTCGTTCGACAACTCTGTTGATTGCGTTATGACGAACGATCACGCGTCAGAACACCTGCTACAGTGGAGAAGGGTTGCAATTGGGCGTTCTCGCTAGTGGTTCATCACAGTGATTTTGACGTTTTTATTCCGAGCCATTCGAGGATTGAGCCGGTCCCGCAAATCTGAACAGTGCGATAAGTGGAGTTTCTGCCTGACGGCGGGCAAGATTGACCCGCGAATCAGGAGAGACGATGAGCAGACGAGCACGGCGGAACCACACTCCGGCTTTCAAGGCGAAGGTGGCGCTTGCCGCCGTCAAGGGTGACCGCACGCTGGCGCAACTAGCGGAGCAGTTCGACGTTCACCCCAATCAGATCACATCGTGGAAGGGCCAGCTCGAAGGCCGCGCTGCCGATGTTTTCGGTCCGGGCGGCGGGAGTCGGATCGCCGAACCCACCGTCGACGTGAAGTCGCTGCATGCCAAGATCGGCGAGTTGACGCCCGTTTATATCCCACAGGGGGCGCGCAGCGCCCGCTCAGTTTTTTAGAAGGAGCGCTCACCAAGGCGGGATTGCTGAGCGCAAAGCGATGATCGACCGTGAACACGATCTGCCGATCGGCAAGCAGGCGGAAGCTCTGAACATCAGCCGCGGCAGCGTCTACTATCTGCCGCGTCCAGTGCCGCCCAAAGACCTCGCGCTGATGCAAAGGCTCGACCGGATGCATCTGGAGTTTCCCTTCGCCGGTTCGCGAATGCTGCGAGGCCTGCTGGCTGCCGAGGGGTGCAAGATCGGCCGCCGGCATGTCAAAACGCTAATGCGGCGGATGGGGATAGAGGCGCTCTATCGCCGTCCGCGCACCACGCAACCCGAGCCCGGCCACAAGATCTATCCGTACCTGCTGCGTGGTATGGAGATCACGCGTCCGAACCAGGTCTGGGCGATGGACATCACCTACATCCCGATGGCGCAAGGCTTCGTCTATCGATAGCGGTACGACAACCCCACCTCGTTTAAGTGGACGGGATGAGCGAGACTCGCGCGTGGATTTGACAACGCGAGGGACGCTCGTTCCATGCATCAAGACAGACATCAAGACAGGCATGATGCCGCCTCCTATCAACGGATCGAGGTGATCACAGGGGAAAGGCGACGGCGCAGTTGGAGCGATGCGGAGAAGGCGCGGATCGTGGCCGAGAGCGCCGATCCGGAGACGAGCATTTCCGAGGTGGCTCGACGCAACGGGGTGAACCGGGGACTGCTCAGTGTGTGGCGGCGCCAGGCGCGGCTCGCGTCGAGCGAAGCGCCGCAGTTCGTGCAAGTCAGGCTCGACGCCGCCGTCGAGGCGCAGCCGAACGCGATCGATAAGGCGCATGTTCTGACGGGGCCGGCCGAGCGGATCGAGGTGATGATCGCGGGCGCGACGGTGCGCGTGCCTGTCCGCGTCGACACTGCGACGCTGGAGCGCGTGCTGGCGGCGGTGAGATCGACGCGATGATCTCTTTCGGTCCAATGGTCCGTGTGTTCGTCGCGACGCAGCCGATTGACTTTCGTAAAGGCGTTCATGGCCTTGTCGCGCTGGTAGCGGAGGGATTGGGCGGCAAGCCCTACAGCGGTGACGTTTATGTCTTCCGATCGAAGCGATCGGATCGTTTGAAGTTACTGGTTTTTGACGGCTCGGGAATGGTTCTAGCGACGAAGTGGCTGGAGAATGGGGGCTTCGCCTGGCCACCTGTTCACGAGGGTACGATGCCGGTAACGGGGGCGCAACTGGCGATGCTGATTGAAGGTCTTGCGGAGTGGTCGCGTGTGGTCCCCAAGGTGACGAAGCGGCCGACGAAGGTTGCCTGACGCGTCTTGTTTTGCTGGCGATTGTGAGTGTGTTCGTGTAGCTCTGCGATATGGCGCTTCGCCCCGAAGATCTCCCCTGTGACCCTGCAGCTCTTGCCGAGATGGTGTTGGCTTTCGAAGGCGAGAACGATGATCTGCGCGCAGAGATCGCCACGTTGAAGAGCCTGATCTTCGGCGCACGATCGGAGCGCTCGGCGATCGTCTGCGCCGAACAGATCGCGTTTGATCTGGAACCGACCGCCGGCTCACAGCTCCCGGCCAATGACGACAAACCGGACGCGCCGAGACCGAAGCGGCGCAAAGCGAGGCGCAACATCGGCGCACTGCCGGCGCATCTGCCCCGGATCGAGCGGGTGATCGAGCCGGCGTCCACGCGGTGCCCGTGCTGCACGGGTCAGATGCATCGGATCGGCGAGGAGAGCAGCGAAGCGCTCGATCGGGTGGCTGCGTGTGCTCCGCACGATCCGTCCAAAATACGCCTGCCGCTCCTGTGAGGGCGCGATTGTCCAGGCCCCGGCACCGGCGCGGCTCGTCGAGGGCGGCATGGCGACGACGGCGCTGATCGCGCATATCGCCGCGGCCAAATATGCCTGGCAATCGACGCTCTACCGCCAGACGCAGATCCTGGCGGGTCAGGGTGTCGTCGTCGACCGTCAGACGCTGGCGCGCTGGATGGGGAGCGCGGCGTGGCTGGTCAGGGGCCTCTACGATCTGCAACTGAAGACTATGCACGGCTTCGAGCGGCTGTTCTGCGACGAGACGCCGATGCCAGTGCTCGATCCGGGACGCGGCCGCACGAGGATCTGCCAGTTCTGGGCGCACGCGACGGACGATCGGGCGTGGAAGGGGCCGGCGCCGCCGGCGGTCGCCTACGTGTTCGCAGGTGGTCGCGGCAAGAAGGAGATCGTGGCGCAGTTGGCCGGCTTCGAAGGCGTGCTGCAAGTCGACGGCTATGCCGCCTACGCCTCGCTGGCGGGCGATGCGAAGATGTCGGGCCAGATCCAGCTGGCGTATTGTCTCGTTCACGCGCGCCGCAACTTCGTGAGGGTGCACAAGACGACGAACTCACCCTTCGCCGCGGAGGTCATCGAGCGCATTGCGGCCGTCTACGCGATCGAGGAGAGGATCCGCGGTCTCGACGCCGGGGAACGCCGCGCGACGCGACAGGCCGAGACGAAGCCGCTGATGGAAGCGTTGAGGATCCGTCTGATCGCGGTGAAGGACGGGATCTCCCGCCGCTCGACGCTCATCAAGGCGATCGACTACATGCTCGAACGCTGGCAGGGCCTGACGGCGTTCCTGGATGACGGGCGGCTCGAGCCGGACACCAACACGGTCGAGCGATCGATCAGGCCCATTGCGATCGGAAAAAAGAACTCGTTGTTCAGTGGTGACGAAGGCGGGGGCGAGACTTGGGCGATACTCGCTTCGCTTCTTAACACAGCGAAATTGAATGGTCTCGACCCCGAGGCGTATCTCATCGACGTTCTCGATCGCATGGTGAGCGGCGCCACGAAGACCAACCAGCTGCACGAACTTCTGGCCTGGAACTGGAAGGCCGCACGCGAAGCCGAAAAGCGGGCCGTGGCATGACGAAGCCGAAGCAACGGCGAGGAAAACGGGCCAAGACGACGATGGCGGACTATGCCATGTCGTTCGAACGGCTCGGGCAATGGATCAGCGAGCGCGCCAGGTCGCCGACGCTTCGGCGTCCGCGGGCGACGTCGCTCTCCATGCTCGACGGCGCGGTGGCCGCGGTCGTTGCCGGGCCGGTCTCGATGGCGTCCGAGGAATGGGTGTGCCCGCTCCTCGGCGTAGATCGCGACGCCTTCAATCACGACACCGAGGAGTTCTCGGCGATCGCCGCCACGCTGATGCGCCACAACGCAATCAGCGAGACGCTGTCGACGGGACCGGAGAGCTTCGAGCCGCTGTTCGTGCGATCACCGGACGGCGAAGTCGACCCGCAGCCCTGGTGCATGGGCTTCTACGCCGTCATGAAGCTTCGGCTTCTCGTCTGGTCGCGGCTTCTCTCCCCGAACGGAACCGAACACCTTATGCTGCGGCCGATCTTGGTCCATTGCATCGACGACGCCGGTCGGCCCTTGCTACCCCCGGCCCGGCACACGCTGGGAACGCTGCCCGTCGCTCAAAACGTCCGGCGCGACATTCCCGTAGCCGTTGAGGCCCTGCGGCAGTTCTGGATGCCTATACGCTTCAAGCGCGGTGCGTAGGCCGTCCGCGCCAAGTCGTGGCCCTCTCGCACCGT
>NZ_CP088024.1 GCF_013373795.3 Bradyrhizobium quebecense | reverse complement strand
ATAAGGACAGTCAGCTACAGATCGGAAAAACTCGCAAGACGGCCGCCCTCGGACGGATACGCTGGTGCTGGTGCTGGTGCTGGTGCTGGTGCTGGTGCTGGTGCTGGTGCTGGTGCTGGTGCTGGTGCTGGTGCTGGTGCTGGTGCTGGTGCTGGTGCTGGTGCTGGTGCGGCGGCAGGATATATTGTGATGTAAACCTCACCTCGGTTTTTGGACGCGGCAACTTCCGCACGGAGCGAAATGAAAACGGAGGCCTCACGGCCTCCGTTTTCATTTCGCGCGGAAGTTGCCGCGTCCAAAAACCGAGGTGAGGTTTATTATTGAGGTTGTTCGAGCGCTAAAATCAGAGTTGTGCTGGTGTGCTACGAGATTTTTTTGAAGCAAGAGCCGTGGGGCCCACCTCGCTGGCGCATCTTTAGGTTACGGCAGAGTTAATGGCGAAGATCAGCTTTAGTGACAGAATCTCAAGTTGAATTGTATCGTATGCCGTTTTAGATGAATAAACTGGTCGTTGCTAATTCGGTGATCGCTTCCCTCGAAACTCGGCTTACGTGCAAAAACGATAGCTAAACCATTTTCAAATCTCTTAAAACTAAAACTACTAAAAGAAGAAATTACTTTAACTACAGAACGTAAACAAAAATTGTCTACATTAGACACCAAGTCTACTTCGATGTTAATTTCTTCGTAGTAGTAGTAGTGATTTCTTTAGACATTTGACAATCTTTCTATGTTTACTGTTACATAGTTAATAAAAATAACAACAAACTATAATAATAACAAGCAGTAAGTAAGTATATTAAAAATGATTCGTTATCTAAATAAAGAAGGCTACAAAAATGCACAAATAGCTAATATATTCAATATACGTTATCAGCATGTATACAACGTCCTCAATCAAGAAAATGCATCGAGATATAATAGAAACCTGGTCTTTTATTCAAAATCAGAACGGTTACAACACCGACACCATTTCACAAATGACTTAAAGACACGCTAACATGACCACGACTCTAGACACACTTAGAACAAACGGAAACATTGCAAGTACCATGAAATCCCTGCGAGTTGAAGCGTCGCTTATTACAAACAAGGGATCAACATTACTCAAACGGACTGCTAACAACGACACAAATAAAACTTAAAGAACCTAATGTATTTCTACGAGGGGACCAGAACCCAACATTGGCGTATTAGTGCGACGCACTAATCATCCCAACCAGACGCACTCGGCCAGTCGGTGACGGGCATACGGGGAGGCCAAATCATTTGTCCATGGGCCACGATGTCGAACCGTCCTTCCTTCGTATCGCGAGTCCGTACTTCGTTTTCTTCGTCACTGAAGCGGTCGGTCCGAACGATAGCGAGGAAATACTGCATCTCTTCGCGCTCGACGAGATTGCACCACCTGCCCTGGTACTTGCCTGATATAGATCTAGGAGTGATGTAGGCATCATATGGCCGGCATTTCATTGTAATCACCCTCCCGGGAAATATCTACGAGAGACTGCCTCGAAACTGCTGTTTGCAACACAGGATAGTGCAATGTTAGTAGGCAAATAGACATACCAGAGGGGGGGGTCTGAAGCATCAACCGAGAGGTCGTCAACGTCGATGGCCTCATTGGCGCCCCCGAGTGGATACTCTGTCATACAGGGCTCGGTTTCGAACGCCCCAAAATTCCGCGGATGAATGCCCGCAGCTTGTTCATAAGCCCGCGCCGCAGCCACCCACTTGCGCTGCTCTTTCAGGACTTTGGGGAGGTGCTTACGGTATTTTTTTAGTGCGTTCTTGAGCGCCCTGCGAAGCTCGTCTCCCGTCTTACCCGTTAGGCAGACGCTCTCAAACTGAGGGCGCTCGTAGGCTGGATAATGTTCTGCCATAGTGAAAATGCGATGTCTAGGATAGATACTGTGAGGCTCGCTGTGTGGCAGACTATCAGAGTGGGGCGTTTATATAGAGGTTTTTAGTAGTCTTAGGAAAGTGCACAGAATAATGGCCTTTTCTTAAGCCGAAACGATAACGAATAATTAATTCTGGCTCTTAGTGAGACCCAAGCATATTTTACTGTTGGAGAACGACAGAGAGTGACAATCCCTAGCTAGGGTTATTCCTATTGGACCCTGCGTTGAGACGGCGACACTTGATGGCTTTTCGCAGAAGGCGAGAGGTCCTTTGATGTTGACCCGCGGTGACTTACCACGTGAGACCCAAGCATATTTTACTGTTGGAGAACGACAGAGAGTGACATCCCTAGCTAGGGTTATTCCTATTGGACCCTGCGTTGAGACGGCGACACTTGATGGCTTTTCGCAGAAGGCGAGAGGTCCTTTGATGTTGACCCGCGGTGACTTACCACCAAGGATGGGATCCTCCCTCTTCACCGAAACTGAAAGGAAGAGCGCCCTCTCCTGGCGCGAACAGCCAAATTAGAAGGTTCCGCAGTCCCAATCAAACCCCGCTGTTTCGCAACATCGATTGACGAAGCACAGTGCGTGAAGTCACGCGCAAAGCGGACGTTGCGGGACGATCTTTTCGATTGTGCTCAAGGCGGCGGCGGCGGCGGCGGCGGGACGATCTTTTCGATTGTGCTCAAGGCGGCGGCGGCGGCGGCGGCAGGATATATGGCGTTGTCACCTTTCTTCGTTTGTGCATTCGTGCGCTCATACTTGAGTACTTGTCCGAGAAATGAAGAAAAATGAAGGACCCGCCGAATAAAACTGCGTCATCCTTTTCGCCTTCGGCAACTGATTTGTGCCTTTCAGCCGCCGCCGTTGTATGCGGCGACCTGCTCGACGTCTTCCAGGCCCAGCAGCATCTGATCTTCAGGCAGTGAACCGCCCCGGGTTCGCCGGAGGCTCTAACTCCTGAGAGGATGGAGCCATGACAAGCAAGACGACGAACAAGTTTTCGCCTGAGGTCCGGGACCGTGCGGTTCGGATGGTTCTGGATCACGCCGGCGAGCACCCTTCGCGCTGGGCGACAGTGACATCGATTGCAGCCAAGATCGGCTGTACCCCGCAGACGCTGCATGACTGCATGACTGGGTCAAGAAGGCCGAGATCGACGGCGGGCAGCGTGCCGGCGTTCCAACCGAGATGGCTGAGAAGCTGAAGGCTCTGGAACGGGAGAACCGTGAGCTTCGGCAAGCCTAGGACGGGCTAGCTAGCAAACCGGCTCAAGCGGTCCCGCTCCGCGGGTCCATGGTCCATCTCACGTCCCAGTCGCCTTCCGGACCTTCACGCCGCGCCATCATAGAGCTCGCCGTGCCCGCGCGCATGCGTCAATCAGGCGGTCTTCGTCGTACGCCGCCGCTCGGGGCTTTCGTCTATCGCGGCTGCTGCTGCGGCGGCGGCGGCGGCAGGATATATTGTGAGGTAAACGTCGCCTCGGTTTTTGGACGCGACAACTTCCGCGCGGAGCGAAATGAAAACGGAGGCCTCACGGCCTCCGTTTTCATTTCGCGCGGAAGTTGTCGCGTCCAAAAACCGAGGCGACGTTTACCTCGAAAGTGAGGCTGGAGCTTTTACTGATAATAGATAATCAATTACTATCTTTTGTTGAAAAGCTACTAGAATTGTCTGGTTTGCAATACGGAGTCTTATTAGATGACGAAGTCTGAGTTTGAATATCAAAAGTGCTCAGTGCTCGTTCCATGCTTCCGTGTTTGTTCTTAGTTCGATGCTAAAAATCTGGTAAACTCAAACTTATAAGATTAAAATTGGCCTTTATCGAATTCAGTGAAACACAGTACAACAACATGACGCCATGGGCATCAAAGCATAACGTTTGAAGTAGACTTGTATTTGGCAAGAGTTGCGAAACGCGAGTTACGTTACTTATAAACTATTCCGGCATCGTCGTCCTCGTGTGTGACAGCGTATCCATTCATGCAAAAACGTGCGTATCCATTCATAAAAAAATGGCGATGCAAACCTTATAGATAAAGATGTCTTTTCATTAGACTGACCTGGCTTATTCATAAAACGAAACACGTAGACGGACCTCGCAAGGCCGAGACATAAAACAAGATAGCAAACGCTTACAAATCAAGGAAAAAAAATAACAACAGTCAAAACTGACTGAACAACACAAGACCACAATAGACCCAGGCCAACGTACGGTAACTTCGATCATGCGTTTACTGCCGTCCTACGGCTGGTCCATATCCAACCACGTGGATCGAGCCCCTCAGGTCTGCGCTCCGATCAACAGCGATGTACCATGATGGCCCGGGGGGCGGGGTGGCCGGAGACTGGTTCGACAGAGACCGGTTTCCACTCAACCGTCCAGTGCGCACACATGCCTGAACCTCCGCTTTGCTCATATAGATGTATCCGAGCTCAATCACGGGTATACCCTCTGCATCTGAGTAGTTCATCTGGGCGTTATAGAGCGCAGAACTCAGATCCGCAGCAGACGCATTTGTGAGTTTTAAGGGGGTCCACGACGACATCGTGAGGAGATAGATGTTTCAACTCTGCGTTGTGTGATGGAAGGACAAGGAGTTGTGATGGCTAGAACTACGAGGAGGGATATAAATAGAGGACGGATTTAAGTCCTTCCAGCCGTTGCAAAGTGGCTTTTTAGCCTGGCGAACAGAATAATGGCCTTTGCATGCGCGAAGCGCTAAAGAATAAAAAATAGGGCCCTTCGCGAGACCCAAACATGGCTCACTGTTGGAGAACGACAGAAAGCGACAGCGTTAGGGAGGTCCAATAAGGAAGAGCGCCCCTCCCGGCCAAAGCGCGCGCGGCGGCGCCGCCGCGCGCAGGATATATGGCGTTGTCAACCTTTCTTTGTTTGTGCCTTCGTGCGCTCGGGGCGTAAACGGTAAGACCGTATGTCCGTTCCTGGAATGCCGGCGGTGGTTTATCATCTCTCGTCGGTCATCGGTCGTTCGTCGAATCAGGTTGGTGTCAGCAACCCGACCCTACCGGCGAATTGCCGGTGACCACCGCAAAGCCGTATCCATCCGAGCTAGCCCGTCTTATTCATGATTGCCGGGCGGGGCAGCTGGAACATTTCCGGTCGGGGTGAAGGCGCGCGCGAACGCTTCGGCTTTTTCGCCGCTTTTCGACCCGACTTCGTGAACGCGTTGGAGGACGGCAGCGGGGTGACCGGGGGCTCATGCCCCGCGCGTCAGGGTGCTTGCGGGACCAGAGCGTTTGCCAAGCCGCGGAACAGGTCGGCGTCGGGGCACGCCGCAGCGAAGGCGAGACGGACGCGGGTGGCGGTCTCGATGACGCGGGCTGCGATCTTGAGAAGCCTGAGCCTGATCGTGTTGAACTGATAGCGGTACGACAACCCCACCTCGTTTAAGTGGACGGTGAGCGTCATGCGGAGACCACGCGCTGAGGGTTGATCTGGTCGGCTAGGAAGATCTCGCGGAATGGTGTGTCGCGAGGTCACAATGTCAAAGGATAGTCGTAAGGATAGCGATAAGGATAGGCATATGCCTATCCTCGAACACGGCGCCGACACGCTGCAGCGTGTCGAGATCATCACCGGGACGGGCCGACGTCGGCGCTGGTCGACCGATGCGAAGGCGGCGATTGTTGCGGAGAGTTTTGCGCCGGGTGCAAGCGTGTCCGCAGTGGCGCGGCGACACGACATCAGTCCAAGCCTGTTGTTTCTCTGGCGTCGCCAGGCTACGCGGGCGCAGGTCGCGGAGCGCGGGGACAGAGGCATGCCACCTGGCTTTGTGCCGGTCGCGATCACCGGCTGTGGGCGCCCGAGTGAGGAGCAGGCGGCGATCGAGATCGAGGTCGGCGCGATTCGCATCCGTGTCAGGGGGACAGTGGACCGGGAGGCACTGTGCGAGGTGCTGGCGGCGGTCGGGACGGTTGGTCGATGATCGGGCTTCGAGCTGGGTTGTCGATCTGGATTGCGACGCAGCCGGTCGATTTCCGCCGCGGCATGGACTCGCTGGCGATGCTGGTGAGCGAGGCCTTTGGAGCCGATCCGTTCGACGGCGGACTTTATGTCTTCCGCTCCAAGCGCCGAGATCGCGTGAAGATCCTGACTTGGGATGGAAGCGGCCTTGTCCTTTACTACAAAAGAATCGAGGGGCAGTTCACCTGGCCGCCGATCAAGGAAGGCGTCATGTCGCTATCTCATGCTCAGCTCTCGGTGCTGCTCGATGGCTCGGACTGGAAGCGTGTGCCGATGCGAGTTGTGGATCAGCCGATGCGAGCTGGTTGATCATTATCAAGAGTCGTTCGTCACTCATGCGGAGTTGTTGTAGAATCGCTCTGCATGAGTGATTTGCCTTCCGATCCAGCATTGCTCCGACAAGCCGTGATGACGCTATCGTCACGGCTTGCGGCGTTGTCGGAGGAATGCAGCACGCTGGCGACCGAGCGTGATGCAGCGATCGCCCAACGCGACGCTGCGATCCAGGAGAACGACAAGCTCCTGATGATCCTGTCCCAGTACAAGCGCACGATCTTCGGTCCGCGCTCCGAGACACTGGATATCGGACAGCTGTCTCTCTTCACCATCAGGGCACAGGCGGTTCGTGCCGCCGCCAACGACGACGTGACCGGAGGCAGGCTGCCTGACGGAGCGGAGGGCCGTGGAAAGCGACCGGCGCGACGCAACCGGGGGAAGCTTCCGGAGCATTTGCCGCGCATCGATGTCGTGATCGATATCGAGAGCCACATCTGCCCTTGCTGCGGCGAGCAGCTGCACAAGATCGGGGAGACCGTCAAGGAAGCCTTCGACGTCATTCCGATGCAGTACCGGGTCAAGCGCATCATGCGTCCACGGTACGGCTGCCGGGGATGCCGCCAGGGTGTTCTGCAGGCACCCGCGCCGGCCCAGGCGATCGACGGTGGAATGGTGACGGAAGCCTTGCTGGCCCACGTCGCGGTGATGAAATACGGCTACCAGCTGCCGCTGTATCGCCAGGAACAGATGTTTGCCGCCCAAGGCATCACGCTCGACCGGCAAACGCTGGCCTCGTGGATGGGCCGCGTCGCCTGGTGGCTGAAGCCGCTTCACGCGCTGTTGCGCCGCGCAGTGATGTCCTACCCGCGGCTGTTTGCCGACGAGACGCCGCTGCCAGTTCTCGATCCCGGCCGTGGCAGAACCAAAGTCTGCCAGTTCTGGGCGATCGCCACCGACGACCGCCCGTGGGGCGGCCCGGCGCCGCCGGCAGTAGTCTACGTGTTCGCCGAGGATCGCAAGGCAATCCGCGCCAGGCAGCTGTTTGGAGACTACGACGGCATCCTGCAGGTCGACGGCTACGCCGGGTACAAGGGGCTGATTAAAAACGGCGGCCGTCTGGTGCAACTGGCGTTCTGCTTCGCGCATGCGCGGCGGAAGTTCTGGGACGTCCACATCGCGACGAAATCGCCGATTGCCGCGGAAGCGCTGCAGCGGATCGCGATGTTCTACGCCATTGAGGATCGCATTCGCGGTTTGCCGGCGACGCAGCGAGCTGCGGTGCGACAATCCGACACCAGACCGCTGATCGAGGACTTCAAGCCCTGGCTCGAGGCGCGACTGCTGGAAGTCTCAAAGAAATCCGGCCTTGGCAAGGCGATCCGCTACACCCTCAACCATTGGGATGGCCTGACGCGATTCATCGATGATGGGCGCATCGAGATCGACAGCAATACGGTCGAACGCAGCATCAAGCCGATCGGGCTGGGAAAGAAAAACTATCTGTTCGCAGGCAGTGAGGGCGGCGCCGAAACCTGGGCCACTCTCGCATCACTCATCAACTCCGCAAAGCTTCACGACATCGACCCACGGCACTATCTTACTGATGTTCTCGAGCGCATCGTCTCCGGACGTACCAAGATCAATCAGCTGAACACGCTGCTGCCGTGGAATTGGAAAGCCGAGCGCGATGGTTCGGAGCCAAAGCTCGCCGCTTGATCAGTTCGACGGCACGGCGTCGGGAACTTCCTGCGCATCGCTGGCGTCGTCGTAGATCTCTTCGCGGATCACGCGCAGCGTTACCTCGTGCAGATACACTTGCAGAGCACCCTCCAGCTCGGTGAACTCGGGCAGCAGGACTCTATCAACGAAGCCCCGTGACGCACGGACCATCACCGTGTTACGTCGCTGTCGGCGATAACGAAACGGCCGCAGCCCATATCGGCGGCAAAGCGCCAGAAACAGGTGCCGAGACCACTGGTCGGGAAGTGAGAATTGCTGTTCGATCGGTGGATCGTGGCGAGCAAGTTCCTCGACCCGGGCCCGCACCCGCTGCAGCGCGGCTTCCGCTGCAAGGCGCTCACCAGCAGTTCCGGCCCCCACGAACAACGCCTCGATCTTCCGAAGCTTCTCGCGCAGCTGCGACTCGCTGGTCATTCTGATCCCCGTTGCCCGCTCCGAACCGGGATCAACCCATCACCGCGCGCCGGCGGCGTCAATCATCCCGACCGCGCTATCCAGAGCATTCCGCGCAAGTCAAGCCCTGGCACCCGTGATCCTCTCGTGACGCTCACAGTGGACGGGATGAGCGAGACTCGCGCGTGGATTTGACAACGCGAGGGACGCTCGTTCCATGCATCAAGACAGACATCAAGACAGGCATGATGCCGCCTCCTATCAACGGATCGAGGTGATCACAGGGGAAAGGCGACGGCGCAGTTGGAGCGATGCGGAGAAGGCGCGGATCGTGGCCGAGAGCGCCGATCCGGAGACGAGCATTTCCGAGGTGGCTCGACGCAACGGGGTGAACCGGGGACTGCTCAGTGTGTGGCGGCGCCAGGCGCGGCTCGCGTCGAGCGAAGCGCCGCAGTTCGTGCAAGTCAGGCTCGACGCCGCCGTCGAGGCGCAGCCGAACGCGATCGATAAGGCGCATGTTCTGACGGGGCCGGCCGAGCGGATCGAGGTGATGATCGCGGGCGCGACGGTGCGCGTGCCTGTCCGCGTCGACACTGCGACGCTGGAGCGCGTGCTGGCGGCGGTGAGATCGACGCGATGATCTCTTTCGGTCCAATGGTCCGTGTGTTCGTCGCGACGCAGCCGATTGACTTTCGTAAAGGCGTTCATGGCCTTGTCGCGCTGGTAGCGGAGGGATTGGGCGGCAAGCCCTACAGCGGTGACGTTTATGTCTTCCGATCGAAGCGATCGGATCGTTTGAAGTTACTGGTTTTTGACGGCTCGGGAATGGTTCTAGCCCGTCTTATTCGCGAGAGGGCGCCTTAGTGTCCGACCGAAAAATAAGTTGAGTGATATCAGCGAGTTCTGGTTCCATTGGTGTTGCGAAGCATCAAAGGGATCGAGAATGTGGACTGATATCACCCGGGCACAGTTTGCCCGAGAGGAGCTGCGTTTGCCAAGCGACTTGACGGATGCGGAATGGGGCGTGCTGGAGAGGTTGCTTCCTGTGCGGGCCAAGCGCGGGCGGCGCCCGAAATGGAGCTATCGCGACATCGTCGAGGCAGTGCTCTATCTGCTGCGCGGCGGGTTGCCGTGGCGCATGCTGCCGCCCACTCTGTTTCCACCAATGACCACGGTGCAGTACTATTTCTACCAATGGCGCGACAGCGGATTGTGGCAATCGATCAACCACGCACTCCTGATGCTGGCGCGCGAGGCGATCGGCCGGGAGGCCTCGCCGACGGCCGGCGTGATCGACAGCCAATCGGTCAAGACCACGGAAAGTGGCGGCCCTCGCGGCTACGACGCGGGAAAGAAGATCAAGGGTCGAAAGCGGCACATCGTCACCGACACCCAAGGGCTCCTGGTCGGAGCGATCGTTCACGCTGCCGACGTCCAGGATCGCGATGGCGCGCCGGATGTCCTGTGCAGCATTCGCTACCGCTTCCCCTGGCTGCGCCATATTTTTGCCGATGGCGGCTATGCCGGCGAAAAGCTCAAGGCGGTGCTGGTAAAGATCGGCCGGTGGACTGTCGAGATCATCAAGCGCTCCGATGCCGCACAGGGCTTCGAGGTGCTTCCGCGCCGCTGGGTGGTCGAACGAACCTTCGCCTGGCTCGGCCGCAACCGCAGATTGGCCAAGGACTTCGAGCGAACCATCGAAAGCGCAACTGCCTGGCTCTTCCTCGCCTCTGTCCAACTCATGACAAGGCGCATCGCAGCGATAAAAACAGAAATGCAATTTTGAGTCAGACTCTGAGAGGCTGGCGAGCGTGGTGTAAAGCGCTGATGCGGCGTAGGATTCGGTTGCGAAGCCAACCCCATCACCTCAACCGCGAACGCACGCCCGCCATGACCGATGATACGATTCTGCCCTTCTCGTTTCCAGCCGTTCACGCCAAGAAAGTCACAGCTGCCTTCGATGGTGGACGCCTAACCTCGAATGGGGGCGTGATGCTTCTGGCGATGGCCGAGCGGCGTCTCGGTTTGGCCGACAATTTGGCCCGGGTGTTCCCGGATCGGCGCGATCCGACGCGGGTCGTGCACAGCCTTGTCGATATGTTCCGCGCGCGCATGTTCGCGATCTGCTGCGGCTACGAGGACGCCGACGACCTCGATCATCTGCGGTCCGATCCCGCATTCAAGCTGGCCTGCGGACGGCTGCCGGACAGCGGTCGCGATCTGTGTTCCCAACCGACGCTGTCGCGCCTGGAGAATGCTCCGCGTCTGCGCGACGTGATCCGACTGACCTACACTTTGGTCGACGCATGGATGGATAGCTACCCGCGCGAGCCGGTATCCGTCACGCTCGACATCGATGATACCTGCGATGTCGTCCACGGCCATCAGCAGCTCTCGCTGTTCAACGCTCATTATGACGAACGCTGCTTCCTGCCGATCCACGTCTACGACACGGAGAAGAGCCGGCCCGTGGCGGTCGTGCTGCGGCCCGGCAAGACGCCGGGCGGCGTCGAGGTGCGTGCCCATCTGCGCCGCCTGATACGGCATATCCGGACGCGGTGGCACAAGACGCGAATTACGTTCCGAGGCGACGGGCACTATGCTCGGCCGGAGGCGATGACGTGGTGCGAGAACAACGGCATCGACTACATCTTCGGTCTGTCCGGTACCAAGCCTCTCGCCAGAAAAGTCGACGAGGTCGCCGACGATATCCGCACCCGACGCGCCATCGAGAACCTAGCTGTTCTGCGCGGCTATACCGAGACGCGCCACAAGGCAAAGTCCTGGGATCGCGAACGGCGCACCGTCGCCCGTATTGAGGCGACGATGCTCGGCCTCGACATCCGCTTCGTCGTCACCAGCCTCGATGTCGGCTCGGCCGAGTGGATCTACGACAGCCTGTATTGCGCGCGCGGCCAAGCCGAAAATCTGATCAAGCTGCATAAGACGCAGCTCGCCTCCGATCGCACCAGTTGCCGTTCGGCGCTCGCCAACCAGGTCCGTCTCGTTCTCCACACCGCCGCTTATTGGTTGATGCTTACCGTGCGCGGCGCCATTCCCAAAGTCCGCGAATTGGCCACTGCCGAGTTCGCGACGCTGCGTCTTCGTCTCTTGAAAATCGCAGCCCGGGTCGTCGAAACCGCGAGCCGCATTCGCCTTGCGTTCGCCGCGGCATGCCCCGAAGCCGACCTCTTCCGCAGCTTGCCCGGCGCGCTGCTCCCGCTCGGCCCGTAACCGACCGGGCCTGCGCCCGCTCACCCGCCCCACTCCTCCAACGCGTACAAAACAGCTTGATGTAGAACCCGGTGACAAAAGGCCGGACGGTCACCCACGCCAGCCGCCAGCCCCCGTCAGACGTCAAGAACGACCGTGCTCTCGTGAATAGATCGGGCTAGCGACGAAGTGGCTGGAGAATGGGGGCTTCGCCTGGCCACCTGTTCACGAGGGTACGATGCCGGTAACGGGGGCGCAACTGGCGATGCTGATTGAAGGTCTTGCGGAGTGGTCGCGTGTGGTCCCCAAGGTGACGAAGCGGCCGACGAAGGTTGCCTGACGCGTCTTGTTTTGCTGGCGATTGTGAGTGTGTTCGTGTAGCTCTGCGATATGGCGCTTCGCCCCGAAGATCTCCCCTGTGACCCTGCAGCTCTTGCCGAGATGGTGTTGGCTTTCGAAGGCGAGAACGATGATCTGCGCGCAGAGATCGCCACGTTGAAGAGCCTGATCTTCGGCGCACGATCGGAGCGCTCGGCGATCGTCTGCGCCGAACAGATCGCGTTTGATCTGGAACCGACCGCCGGCTCACAGCTCCCGGCCAATGACGACAAACCGGACGCGCCGAGACCGAAGCGGCGCAAAGCGAGGCGCAACATCGGCGCACTGCCGGCGCATCTGCCCCGGATCGAGCGGGTGATCGAGCCGGCGTCCACGCGGTGCCCGTGCTGCACGGGTCAGATGCATCGGATCGGCGAGGAGAGCAGCGAAGCGCTCGATCGGGTGGCTGCGTGTGCTCCGCACGATCCGTCCAAAATACGCCTGCCGCTCCTGTGAGGGCGCGATTGTCCAGGCCCCGGCACCGGCGCGGCTCGTCGAGGGCGGCATGGCGACGACGGCGCTGATCGCGCATATCGCCGCGGCCAAATATGCCTGGCAATCGACGCTCTACCGCCAGACGCAGATCCTGGCGGGTCAGGGTGTCGTCGTCGACCGTCAGACGCTGGCGCGCTGGATGGGGAGCGCGGCGTGGCTGGTCAGGGGCCTCTACGATCTGCAACTGAAGACTATGCACGGCTTCGAGCGGCTGTTCTGCGACGAGACGCCGATGCCAGTGCTCGATCCGGGACGCGGCCGCACGAGGATCTGCCAGTTCTGGGCGCACGCGACGGACGATCGGGCGTGGAAGGGGCCGGCGCCGCCGGCGGTCGCCTACGTGTTCGCAGGTGGTCGCGGCAAGAAGGAGATCGTGGCGCAGTTGGCCGGCTTCGAAGGCGTGCTGCAAGTCGACGGCTATGCCGCCTACGCCTCGCTGGCGGGCGATGCGAAGATGTCGGGCCAGATCCAGCTGGCGTATTGTCTCGTTCACGCGCGCCGCAACTTCGTGAGGGTGCACAAGACGACGAACTCACCCTTCGCCGCGGAGGTCATCGAGCGCATTGCGGCCGTCTACGCGATCGAGGAGAGGATCCGCGGTCTCGACGCCGGGGAACGCCGCGCGACGCGACAGGCCGAGACGAAGCCGCTGATGGAAGCGTTGAGGATCCGTCTGATCGCGGTGAAGGACGGGATCTCCCGCCGCTCGACGCTCATCAAGGCGATCGACTACATGCTCGAACGCTGACGCCCGGATCGAAGCCGTGTTGAAGGAACTGAGCAACCATCGCGGTCGTGGCCATGGACCAGCACCGCGGGCCTCGCTGCGTCGGAATCGGACCGATCAGGCGAACGCTCTAGCTTTCGACGTCCGCGAGGCGCTGTTCGCGTTGCTGGGAAAAGACATCACCACGATCGACGGCCTCGGTCCTTACCTCTCGCTGAAGCTGATCGCTGAATGCGGGGACGACCTCTCCTCGTGGCCAAGTGCAAAGCATTTTACCTCCTGGCTAGGACTGGCGCCGAGCAACAAGGTCTCCGGCGGCAAAAGGCTCTCGTCCCGAACGCGCCGATCCGGCGGCCGGGCGGCGGCGCTTCTGCGCCTTGCTGCCGTCACCGTCGGACGCACCGATACTGCGCTCGGCGCCTTTTACAGGCGACTTTCATCGCGCATCGGTAAGGCCAAGGCAGTGACCGCCACGGCCCGCAAGATCGCAGTTCTGTTCTACAATGCTGTGCGATACGGAATGGACTATGTCGATCCCGGGGCCTCTTCCTACGAGACGCGCTACCGGACGCGAGTGGTCAACAATTTGCATCGGCGTGCCAAGGCATTCGGCTTCGTTCTCCAGCCCTTGGAGCCGACCGTCGGCGATGCCGTTTCTTAGGAATCGTTCTCCAGCGTCAACTCGCCGATCTTGGCGTGCAGCGACTTCACGTCGACGGTGGGTTCAGCGATCCGACGCCCGCCGCCCGGACCGAAAACATCGGCAGCGCTGCCTTCGAGCTGGGCCTTCCACGATGTGATCTGATTGGGGTGAACGTCGAACTGCTCCGCTAGTTGCGCCAGCGTGCGGTCACCCTTGACGGCGGCAAGCGCCACCTTCGCCTTGAAAGCCGGAGTGTGGTTCCGCCGTGCTCGTCTGCTCATCGTCTCTCCTGATTCGCGGGTCAATCTTGCCCGCCGTCAGGCAGAAACTCCACTTATCGCACTGTTCAGATTTGCGGGACCAGCTCACTCGCGTCCACACTACCTGTACGCATCCGGTCAGCACCCCGGGCAGGCGCGCCGGTCAGCCGTGGCGCTCAGGCGGCAGCCGCTCTGGACTGTTGGGTCGCCTTCCAATTCCACGGGAGCAGGTCGGCGACTTTGTTGACGGGGTGATCTGGAAGCCTGGCCAACACATCCGCGAGCCAGGCTTGCGGATCAACGTCGTTCATCTTGCAGGTTTCGATCAGGGTATAGACGGCGGCGGCGCGATGGCCGCCGGCATCTGAACCGGCGAAGGTCCAATTTCGTCTTCCGACAGCCACACCGCGTAACGCTCGTTCGGCAGCGTTGTTCGAGAGGCAGACGCGACCATCGTCCAGGAAGCGGGTGAACGCCGCCCAACGGTTGAGCAGGTAGTTGATCGCCTTTGCAGTATCGTTGCCTGATGAGAGCAAGGTTCGCTGCTGACGCATCCAGATTTCGAGATCGGCGACGATCGGCCTCGACTTATCACGACGTACCGCAAGCCGCTGTTCCGGCGTTTTGCCGTTGATGGTGCGCTCGATCTCGAACAGGAGATCGATGCGTCGCACGGCCTCGCTGGCAATCGGCGCCTCTCCAGATTTCGCCAGGTCGAAGAACTTTCTGCGGCCGTGGCTCCAACAGGCCGCTTCAAGGATCGGAGCTGGCTTCCTTTGGGCCTTGTAGAGCTGGTTATACCCATCGAAGGCATCGGCCTGCATGAGGCCGACATAGCCGGCAAGATGGCTTTGCGGGTGTTCTCCAGCCCGGTTGCGTGAGTAGTAGAACAGGGCCGCCGGCGGATCCGTGCCGCCAAACGGCCGGTCATCGCGAACGTAGGTCCAGATCCGGCCGGTAACCGTCTTGAGCTTGGCCAGCACCGGCACCGTCGTATCGTCGGCGTGGATGCGTTCCGCGCTCATGACGTGGATCCGGATCGCCTCAATGATGGGATCGAGTGCGACCACGCAGGCGCCGATCCGATCCGCCAGGGTCGAGACGTCGATCTCGATCCCTTCGCGGGCATAGGTCTTGCTCTGTCGGTTCAACGGCTGGTGCAGCAGGAACTTGTTGACCAGCACCATCGCCAGCAGGCTCGGCCCGGCAAAGCCTCGCGGGATCGGATGGGAGGGCGCCGGCGCCTCGGTGATTGCCTCACAATCCCGGCAGGAGAACTTTTCGCGGACATGCTCGATAATCTTCCAGCGCCGCGGCTCACATTCCAGGGTCTTCGATACCACCTCGCCGAGCTTGTGCAGTCGCTCGCTGCCGCACTTGCCACATACGCAAGGAGCGGGTTCGACGATGCGTTCGATCGGCAGATTGTCCGGCAACGGACGTCGCGGCGGCCGTGGATTTTGCACGCGCTGCTGTTTGGCGGCTTCCGGCGCTGCGAGCTCGGCCTTGGTTTCCTGCTCAGCCTGGGTCTCTTCAAGATCCTCGATGGCGAGTTCGAGCTGCTCGACCAGCAGCTTGCCGCGCTCAGAAGATTGCCCGAACTGTTCTCGCCGTGCCTTGGCCAGCATCAGCTTCAGCCGCTCGATCTCCAGCCGGCCGACGGTCACCTCGCTCTTCGCCAGCGTCAGCTGCTCGCGCTGCGCAATGATCATCGCGTGTGCTGCGGCAAGGTCGGTGGGAAGCGGATCGGCGGGCGTCGTCACGAGGACGAATCAACCATATTCGTCGCAAAAAATCCCGCTCGATTTAACCGGAAGCCTGTGGACGCCAGGTTGCCTGCGGCATCCGCCAATCAATTCCGGAGAGGAGATAGGATAGCTGCGCAACGCTGATCGTCACAACGCCGTCCGCCATTGATGGCCACAAAAAGCGGCCTCGCTCCAGCCGCTTCGTGAACAGACACGCGCCTTGGCCATCATGCCAGATGATCTTGATCAGGTCGGCACAGCTCGTTTCATTGTACGTCCCTTTGTCAGATACCGGGTAGGCGGATCATTCTATCATATTGATAATCAATGTAGTTTCTCGGCCGACGCTCGATCACGCGCTGCACCGCTATACGTACTGTTTCCGAGCTCAGCGCGTCGACAGGAACCAACCATTGCGAGCCCTTGATTGCTTGTGTGGCCGGCAAGATGTCCTTCAGCACCAAGCTCTTTGCTGATCCGACGCAAATTCCAAAGTGTGCCGCAGCCTTCGCAAGGCTGATCATTTTGCCGTCGGACGATGCGGGGTCGTATTCCGGCAAGCCCAGGCGTTCGCGCATTTCCCGCACGCGAACAGTCGTCCAGGTCTCGCCGTCGCCGGTCTTGCAGCGCATCCGATTGAGCGACACGGCGAGCTCTCGATCAGGCCAATGACCAGCGAGTTTACGAAGTGCGTCAACGGCAGTCGGTGCCATGTCGCCCGGATATCGGCCCGTCTTAACGCGAGCAACGCGAACCTCCGTGTGCCGGCCGCCGGTCCAGTGGATGAGCAGAACCGCCTCATTGGTGTTCCTATCGAGATCGCAAACAATCTCTCGGACCACAATGTGAACCAGCCGTTGCTTGGTGCGCGTGTCCGTGGACGGTGCATTCCAAACCCGCGGAAGATCATGCGCAAGTTGCAGAAGCAGGGCGCGGTCGATCTTGGGACTTTCCGCCGATGCGGTGCGCAGCTCCTTTATACGACCTTCAAGCTCGGCAACCCGCTCCAATGCGCCATTCCAGCGCGCCTCGAGTTCGCGGGCAACGTGGCGCTTGGCCGGATCCACAAGCTCGTATCGGCGTGCCGCAAGAGACGCTTCGTAGCGTACGACTTCAAGCTCCCGTTCGACGGCCGTGATGATCTCTTGTCTTGAGCGCTCAACCTGGTCGGACGCCAATATCGCTGCTTCAACAGCCCGATCGGAGACGGCCTCAAGGATTTGCAGCGCGACCGCACGATCGACCCGCACCCCGCCGATGCCGATACATAGGCCAGCGCCGACATGGGCGTCATCGCCGCGGCATTGATAACGATGGGCATTCCCCTTGGCCTGGCCGTAGAACACACGCATCATCCGCCCGCAATGGCCGCACCGCATCAATCCGGTCAGAAGTGCGCGTCCCCCGCGCGCCGATTTTCGCGAGCAGTTCTTCTTCATGTGGGCGTTTTCCAGCAGCAGCCTCTGATTGTCCTCATACTCCTGCCAGCTGACATAGCCGGGATGATTGTCGCGCAGGAGAACATTCCATTCCTCCCGCGGCTTTTTGAACCCGCTGACCTTGCGGGCGCGACCGTCCACGATCCGTGTCTTCTGGGCGATTCGGCCAAACGCATAGGCGCCAGCATAGAGCGGATTGTGCAGGATCTGCATCACCGTGTGATAGGCCGGCGCCTTCCAGCTGAGCTTGTAGATTTGAACGTTTTTTAGAACCACAGGCATTTTGATGTCGGCAGCACGCAGCCAAAGAAAGACCTGCCGGGCGCTACCGAGCTCGCGGAACTTCGTGAAGACGAGTCGAACCAATCCCGCCACATGTTCGTCGGGATCCATTTCGATCTTGCCGAGTTCACTCCAACAAAATCCAGGTGGAAGCATGAAGCGGTACTCGCCGCGCTTGGCCTTAGTGTCCGACCGAAAAATAAGTTGAGTGATATCAGCGAGTTCTGGTTCCATTGGTGTTGCGAAGCATCAAAGGGATCGAGAATGTGGACTGATATCACCCGGGCACAGTTTGCCCGAGAGGAGCTGCGTTTGCCAAGCGACTTGACGGATGCGGAATGGGGCGTGCTGGAGAGGTTGCTTCCTGTGCGGGCCAAGCGCGGGCGGCGCCCGAAATGGAGCTATCGCGACATCGTCGAGGCAGTGCTCTATCTGCTGCGCGGCGGGTTGCCGTGGCGCATGCTGCCGCCCACTCTGTTTCCACCAATGACCACGGTGCAGTACTATTTCTACCAATGGCGCGACAGCGGATTGTGGCAATCGATCAACCACGCACTCCTGATGCTGGCGCGCGAGGCGATCGGCCGGGAGGCCTCGCCGACGGCCGGCGTGATCGACAGCCAATCGGTCAAGACCACGGAAAGTGGCGGCCCTCGCGGCTACGACGCGGGAAAGAAGATCAAGGGTCGAAAGCGGCACATCGTCACCGACACCCAAGGGCTCCTGGTCGGAGCGATCGTTCACGCTGCCGACGTCCAGGATCGCGATGGCGCGCCGGATGTCCTGTGCAGCATTCGCTACCGCTTCCCCTGGCTGCGCCATATTTTTGCCGATGGCGGCTATGCCGGCGAAAAGCTCAAGGCGGTGCTGGTAAAGATCGGCCGGTGGACTGTCGAGATCATCAAGCGCTCCGATGCCGCACAGGGCTTCGAGGTGCTTCCGCGCCGCTGGGTGGTCGAACGAACCTTCGCCTGGCTCGGCCGCAACCGCAGATTGGCCAAGGACTTCGAGCGAACCATCGAAAGCGCAACTGCCTGGCTCTTCCTCGCCTCCGTCCAACTCATGACAAGGCGCATCGCAGCCATAAAAACAGAAATGCAATTTTGAGTCAGACTCTTAGAGTCCCGAGCGGCGATTCCACGTTGGCGAAGCAGGCTCAGCTCATACTCCGACATCGTTCCCTTCAGTCCGAGAAGCAGGCGGTCGTTGACAAGCCGCGGATCATAGGCGCCGTCGGGATCAATGACCAACGCGCCCGCGAGGGCGCATAGGTCGATCAAGTGATGCCAGTCGCGTCCATTGCGCGCCAGCCGCGACGCCTCAATGCAATAAACGGCACCGACGTTACCCGAACAAACCATCGCCACAAGCCGCTCAAATCCGGGCCGTTGAGTGCTGCCAGAGCCTGAGCGGCCAAGATCATCGTCAATTACCGCCACCGACTTAAATCCGGCGGTTTCCGCGGCCTGCGCCAGGTCATATTGCCGCCGCTGGCTTTCGAGATTCCCCATAACTTGGGACATTGTCGATTGGCGAACATAGACGACGGCGGCGCGGTCGAGGTGATCACGTGTGATCTTGACACTCATGGTCACCTCCCGACATCTGAGCGGGTTCGACGCCAGCCGCTTCCAGCAACAGATCGGCGAGCGCCTCGATCAGACCTTTGGGATTGGCGCCCAGCGGGTTCTGGGGAATCCGAAGACGCAGATCCAGACCCAGTTGCATCGGCTCGCGATATTGGCTTTTTCTCCGCACGTCCTTTCTCCCTCTTCAAAGAAGGACGGGATTGTGCGCCCGACGCCTGAGTCGCGCCCAGAAGCTTCAGAACAGCAGAAAATTCGTTCAGCCCCTCAATACTGACCTGCGGCGGTCCTAGCGCCATGCCGGCGCAGTAGCTTTCGTCGAGCATCCAATTGGGAACTTCGCGGCTAAACCCACGCCGCTCCTCTGTGTAGATGCATTTCAGCTCCTTGCCGCGTCGGAACGGTGCCACCTGAAGCGTCCGCCCAAAAAGCGGATGCCACGGATACGCAATCTTCGCGCTTCGAAGACTGTATGCAGAATGTCGAGTGTTGGCCGCGGCGGCCTCTAAAAACATAGAGATCACCGGCATGCGGATCACGCTTCAAACTCTCCTGGACCAGACGCGCGAGGCTCGGGAAGCCGCGGCGCATATCGGTGTGGCCGGTCGCAAGCCACACCCGCACATTACCCGGTATGGCAATCATCGGCGCTCAAGTACCTCGAGGACCCGCGCCAGCGCTTCTGGATCGACGTGCGAATCCACTCGGATCCGTCGCCGGTTACCGAGGTCGATCTCGATCAATCCAATACGCGCGGCCACTACAGACCGCCCTCGGCTATCACCCGCAGGTAAGAGCTTCGGAGTTTCCTCCGCCTCCGTGGCGGCGATCTGCACCGGCGCAAAAGACGGTGCGACCTGCTCGGATGTCCGCGCTTGACGACGCCAGGTGAACACCAGGCTGGCCGCTACTCCGTTGCGACGTGCAACCGCTGTCACCTTTGCGCCCGGCGCCAACGTCTCCCCGACAATCCGTGCCTTGTCATCCTGCGACCAACGCCGCCGACGCTCCAGCCCGCCCAAAACCTCGACCCGCATCGCCTGATGACCTTAAAGCTAGACTTAAGGTCACACGCTTGGCGAATTACAGCGTGTCAGACAAGACGGCGCCCGCCGGATGCGTACCACTATCTCGATGCCCTTGTTGCATCAGGGCAGTCTCAAGTCAAAGTAGCTATCGAAATTTGTGACGCAGTAAGACTAGCAGGCGTCTGGATGCGCGAGGTGCCTTGGGCGTTATAGACTGATACGCCGGGTGCAGGGGCGTCTTCGCGATCGAAATGGGGCGACGCATGGCTCGGCCCACGTCCCGGCAAGAACGCCTCAGCGGCTCAGACCTTTGACCATATCCGTCGACAGTTAAATCGAAGAATTTTCGATAACCTGCTTTCCGGTCGCGCCGCAGCGCTCGAAAAGTCTTCAGTAGTCTAGTCCTCTGCCACGGTTCCTCTGACGCTCACGTAGCGAGCGCTGATTGATCGGCTCGGAGCGAGGATCATTAGGTGCCACCGATGCGATGTCTTGGTCCGGTCCCTGCCGCCGCGGGCGATCCCGCTCACGAAGGTTAGCGACTTGCCGATCGAAAACGACATCTTCTTCTCGAGCGTCGGCCGCCTCGCCACGAGGCATCGATACGGTGCCGGCCCTCGAAGACTGCGCACGTTCGCTGGGCCTCCGGTCATGTCCCGCCGGGCCCATCTGGGGTGCCCCATCGCTCGAGGAGATCTCCTCATGCTTGCGCCGGCGCGACGAAATCTGCCGGGGAGTAGTCGTCACAGAAGTCGTCGGCGCGTTCTCGGGCGGTGAGGAGAACGAGTCGTCCGACATCTCCCGTATTCGTTCCGCTGTAGCCTGCATCCTTTGGTCGATCCGCGCCAGTGTCGGATCCGGTGGCTTGCTATCCAAGGTTTGGAACGCTCGTTCGAGCTCTCTGTCGATCTGATTGGGAAGGAAGTCGTTGACGCGAGTATGCTCGGACTCGGAGAAGATGTTTGCAGCAACTGCAAGCCTTCGATCTACTTCCTGGTATAGCGCACCGAGCGTATTAGCCAGGCGCCGGGCCTCGTCGCCATCGAATGGCCGATCGACCTGGAGCGTCGCTTCCGGCGGTTTCTCGCGCAGTCCGATCTCTCGGTTTCGGAGGTAAGAGGTGATTTCGGACCCGGACAGCCTCACGTTGAGTGAGTTCGCGATCGCCGTATTATCGTTGGGATCAGCGTAGCTCTCGTCACGCGGTGAGGCGGGTGCGTAAGCCTCGACCCTCTCGATCAAAGTTCGGCGCTGGTCAATTTTGGTCGGACCGGGATGGACATGTCGGTCGACGATCTCGCCGACCGCCTCGAAACGCGCCTGAAGTTCGGGAGTGAAGATCGGAGGCTCGACCTTATAAAGCTCGTGGGCTATGCATTCGGCAGTATAGTCGACTGCCCGGGACTTTGCATCGAGGGCCTCGAAGAGGCGAATCAACTGTGCCGGATCTGATGGTTTGACCTGTAGCCGCGTGAGATGGGCTACTGTTGTCAGTGCTGTATACCGCGCCAGTACATCACCTTGCGTCCATTCGGTCATGATGTTCATTCCAATCCTGTTTTTCGTTTCGGGCCCCTCAGACGACCGAAGATCTGACCTGCCAGCTCTTCTAGGCGGGGTCAGAGTTGGACCTCGCCCACGAAAATCATCGTGCCAAGTTGGAGCGTTCCCCGTCAGATGCCTTTAAATCCGCCCGCGCGACTTGTTATGCTTTGTTGATGGATTCTCCGATCGGGCGAATGGCGTCAACTTTACGTTCTCTTCGTATGGGACGATTGCCAAATCCAGAACTGAGTCCGGATATCCTGGTTATACGCGCGGCTTTCGCCGACATAGTCCCGTAAGCGTTGGGTGGCTTGATTGGGTCCAAGCGTGCGCTCGATGAAGTCGATAGTTTGGTAGCCGTGAAGTTTTGACTTCAGCCATACGTCGCCGCCAAGATCCGCCTCTAATTCCCAAACCGTACTCTTATCATAACCATCGTCCGGGAGGCGCGCCCCCCCTTGAAGCGCCCGTTCTTCATTCGAAGCAAGATGTCCGGAGCCTGCTCGCCGCTAGTATGCGGATGTTTATGGGCAACCTCCCGTGGCCTGTACCCGGCCGGAGTCTTGTAAAGCTGCGCTTCGCCATCAAGTTTAAAAGTCGGAACCAATTCGGGTTTCCCGTCCTTAAGCACTATCTTTCCGTCATTATCCTTCCTTTTTGTTTCGCCGACTTGGAAAAGGTCGTTATCACGCTCCGCTGTAAGCCCAAGTGACGTCGTGATTTTCCTGAACTCCACATTTTTTATTCTACCGTGGTTTTTGGGCCGTCGGGAGCCTTAATCGCATTCCAAAGTCCATTCTTGGTATAGTAGTTGCCTTCGTACCTGATGTAGACAAGCTCCCCGTCCATCTGCTTGGCGGTTTTGTTGCCCAATTTGGCGAGAGCCTGAAAGTTCGCTCCGGCAGAAAACGTGTATACGTTTTTCTCTGCGGGATCTGCGGAACCGTCCGAATTCAGCGGCTCTATGGGGATGCCGTTTTCTTTGAGTGTGGTGTCCTTGACCGCAATCAACAGGTCGTCGTTCGAGGCAAGTCTGGCTGCGGTGTTGCGCCCGCTTGCCCTGAGAAGAGCGGCCAATCGTTTAGAAACATCGGGATCAACGACGTCGTGCATGTGATCATCACCGGCCATGTAAGCGATCCTTCAAGAATTTGGACACTCAGCTGCGATTGTTCTTCGTTTGCTTTCGTCTCGGGCCTTAACAGCTCTTAGCAACGCCATAAGCCGGCGTTCACGAGAATTCATAAATAGTTTCGGATCGTCCATCGGAGCATAGTCGTCTGCATTCAAACTCTCAAATCCTGGAACGTCAACGTCCAATCGCGCTACACTTGTAATGTGGTTATATCGGACGAGCTGCTTTCTCGGGGTCGGCTCTGAAGAGAGAGCGGCGCCTCCGCTTTGTGAGGCCCGCTAACGCTCTTTTGATAGCACAAACTTGCAATCGTGACGGGAGCTATGCGGGATTTTCGGTGATGAGGTGATCAGGCGGCGTGCTGTCGATCCGTCGGCAATGCCTGTTGCTTGGCATCGCGCGCTCCGGGGTCTACCGGCCGCCCCGGCCGGCCAACGACAACGACCTTGCCCTGATGCGGCGGATCGACGAGCTGTTCATCGCCTGGCCGTTCCTGGGCTCGCGGCGAATGACCGCAATGCTGAAGGCTGAGGGGCTTCAGGTCAATCGCAAGCGCGTGCAGCGGTTGATGCGCAAGATGGGCATCGCGGCGCTGGGACCGAAGCCGAACACGACGAAGCCGGCGCCGGGCCACAAGATCTATCCTTATCTGTTGCGCAACATGACGATCGACCGGCCGAACCAGGTGTGGGCCGCCGACATCACGTATCTGCCCATCGGCCGTGGCTTTTCTTTATCTCGTCGCCATCATCGACTGGGCGAGCCGTGCGGTTCTGGCGTGGCGGTTATCGAACACGATCGACGTCTCGTTCTGCGTGGCGGCTCTGGAAGGGGCGCTGGCGAAGTACGGCAGGCCGGAGATTTTCAATACCGACCAAGGCAGCCAGTTCACCAGCGCGGCCTTCACCGGCGCGTTGGCGGGCGCAGGGATCAAGATCTCCATGGATGGCCGCGGTCGTTGGATGGACAACGTCTTCATCGAGCGGCTGTGGCGGTCGCTCAAGCATGAGGACATCTATCTCAAGGGCTATGCCGACGGCCGTGAGGCCAAGGCAGGGATCGCGAGCTGATCGCCTTCTATAACGATCGTCGCCTTCATCAGGCGCTCGGCTATCGCACGCCGATGGCGGTCTGGCGCGAACGGATGCAGGCCGCGAAGGCTGTGGAATGGTGGACAACGCTGACGCGTTGCCCACATGCCCATCTGTGGACGCCCCCGGGGATGCAAGAAGAATCTTTCGTCAAGCGCTGCGTTGTAGTCGGGGGCTGACATCTGTCCGGCCGTTAGGTGGTGTGGACTCTAAGGATTCCCTTTTAGGCGCAAATCAGATTCAAGACTGTTTTTGGGGAGGCAGTCTTGGGTGTGATGGACCGTTTGGTATTGAGCGACGCGGCTTGGGAGCGGATGGCGCCGCTGATCATAGGTCGCCCCGACCAGAAGGGCTCCACTTGGCGCGACAATCGGATGTTCGTGGAAGGTGTACTTTGGATTGTTCGCACGGGCTCTCCCTGGCGTGATCTCCCGGAGGCGTTCGGGGATTGGAACAGCGTGTTCCGGCGCTTCAGTCGATGGAGCATCAAGGGCGTCTGGTGGCGGATCTTCGAGGCGATGTCCGATGATCCGGACTTCGAATATTTGATCGTCGATTCCACCATCGTCCGGGCGCATCAGCACGCCGCCGGGGCCAAAAAAGGGGGTCTGAAGATCAGGCGATCGGCCGCTCGCGCGGTGGCCTGAGCACCAAGATACATATGGCCGTTCGTGGCTTGGATGTCCCGTACGGTTCGCGCTGACCGCAGGCCAGAAGGGCGATGCACCGCAAGCTGCCGCATTGATCGAGGGACTACCTGCCGAGGTCGTCATGGCCGATACGGCCTATGACGCCGATCATTTGCGCCAAGCCATCGCCGCCAAGGGCGCGCTCGCCGTCATCCCCAACAACCCATCACGCGCACTCAAATACCCGCTGGACAAGCACCTCTATGCCCAGCGTCACCTCGTCGAATGCTGCTTCTCAAAGCTCAAGCAGTTCCGCCGCGTCGCAACCCGCTTCGAAAAGACCGCCCGAAATTACCTAGCCGTCGTCACTCTCGCAGCCATCGTCCTTTGGATGCGGTAAGTGTCCACACCACCTAATGCGACCGTCATTTGTCGCGGGCCCGTATGGGAGTTCGCGGATCAGGTCCAAATCACAGCGGCGTGCTTAGATAGCACTTGGGCATGTACTGGTTTTCCCAACCCCGTCTCTCGACTGTTGCGCCATACCGTCCGTTTGACCTTCCTACATCTCGACGACCACTGACCGGACGGCTATGCCGCCACAACCGGAGCTTTATAGACCCCACCGTTGGCCATCAGAGCCCAGACGACGCGGGCCATCTTGTTTGCAAGAGCGGTGGCTACCAGCATAGGTGGCTTGCGGGCAATCATGCGCCCGAGCCACGATGACGGTGAAGTGCCTCGCCGCCGTGCCTGCTGCACGACCGCAGTCGCGCCGATGATAAGTAACCGTCGCAACGTTCGCTCCCCCATTTTCGACGTCGCACCCAGCTTCTGTTTGCCGCCCGTGGAGCGCTGCAACGGGGTCAACCCCAGCCATGCGGCGAAGTCGCGTCCGCACCGGAAGCTTCCGGCGGCAGGCGCAAGGGCAAGCAACGCCGTCGCCGTCATTGGTCCTACGCCTGGGATTGTCATTAAACGGCGGGCATCTTTTTCTTTTCGGGCGCGATGGGTGATCTCGCTGTCGAGTTTCTTGATCTGCATTTCCAGCGTCACCATCGTCTTGATCAATATGTCGAGTACGAACCGTGCCGCTTCGGGCACATTTGTTTTTGGATCCATTGCGCGCTCGACAAGCTCTCCGACATGGGCCGTTCCCTTTGCCATGATCACCCCGTATTCGGCGAGATGACCACGCAAAGCATTGATCGCCTGGGTCCGCTGCCGGATCAGCAAGTCGCGGGTCCGAAACACCACCGCGCTCGCTTGCTGCTCTTCACTCTTGACGGGAACGAAACGCATGGTCGGCCTCTGCGCTGCTTCACAGATCGCCTCTGCATCGGCCATGTCGTTCTTCTGCCGCTTGACGAAGGGCTTCACGTAAGCCGGTGGGATCAGCCGCACTTCATGGCCGAGCTTGCCAATCTCACGAGCCCAGTAATGCGCGCCCGAGCAGGCTTCCATCGCCACGAGGCAAGCCGGCTGCTCGGCAAAGAATGCCAGCAGCTTATTCCGGCGCAGCTGTTTGCGAAAAACGACCTTTCCGGTGGCATCGGCTCCATGGGCTTGAAAGACATACTTCGCTAAATCTAGTCCAATCGTGCTAACTTCGTTCACGGACGCTTCCTCTCTCGTGATGGCTGTTCAACACCCTTCACTTTGGCACATCGATGCCGTCGAGGGGGCGTCCACCCCATCACAGCAACAACAGCAGACAGTGTCTCTGGCAGCGTGATAGGAAGTAATCAGGAGCGGTCAGTTTCCAACTAACAAACCGGCTCAAGCGGCCCCGCTCCGCGGGTCCATTTCACTCTCCGCTGGCCATTCTCGACGTGCATCGGCTTTTTTGACCTGCATCAATACTGCGGCGGCGGCTTAGCGATAGGAAAGACGTTCTGGTCGAGGTCAGAGATATGGCAGACAGAAGGACTCGGCGGCCCATCATCTTTTCGTGTCCAAATACCGGCGACCGGGTTCAAGGACTGCTGCCGGATGACGCCTCCGAGCTCGACGACCTGCCCCAATAACCTGCGCTGCTTGTGATGGCGTCCACTTCGTCGACCGGCGGACCGGCGCAATGATTGGGGCCGAGCGCAGCTCGATCGATCGGCATGGCATCAAGCGAAGCCGGGGGCGTCGTATTTTTGCTTCGACACACCCGCCAGGCTCGCAAGGACGCGTTGAGGCCATCCATCTCACGCTCGCCCTCTTGGGATAGGAGTCTTCTCACCAATGAAGGATGTTCGACATGAACGACCACGGGAACACTTGTGGCGCCGCTGGCACGACTTCGCAGGCAGCAGTTCAGTCTGATTTCTGCAAGACAGCGGCCGATACTAGCCGGCATTGTCTTGAGCAGGGCGGGATCTTCTCGATCGTAGCCGGGAAGCTGTATCGCAGCGTTAATCCTCGTAATTCAGTTAGCGAGCGGATCACGCGCCGCTCGGCCAATATTTGGCTCAACCTGTTCCCGCACCGACCAAGCGAACTAATCCATGCTGTTCAGAAGGTTGCCCCAATTGTCTATTCACGGCGATAAACACCCTACAGCATCTACTGACAAGATGCCGTGGGAACGGATCGAAGCGGCGCCCTTTGATCGGGATCTGGAGATTGCCGTCATTGAGGGTAATACCATTCACCGGCTGGTGTTTCCTTGCCGCCGGATCTTCGGCGGCTGGATTAAGACCAAGACCGGAGAACACGTCGCTGTGCGACCCACACACTGGCGCATATGGTCGAAATAGCGGGCCATCCAGCACTTAGATGCCGTGAATGCTACGCTTCCACTCAGTGGCCCTCTCGCAGGCGATGTAGAGCGAATCGAATGAGTGCGCTTGGCGCGAAATATGTGAGCTATCGCTGAAAGTTGGTGACGGCGGGAATCGGGAAGGCGGCATATCGTGGGGGTGCTTGACGCCTCCACTTCTCCACCGAAGGAGCGATATGCCGTGTCCAAAGATAACATCATCAAGTTGATTCAGCCAGGAAACGTCGACGATCAACTCACCGAAATCTTGCGCAATGGGGCGCGTGCTCTGTTGGCCCAGGCGGTCGAGGCCGAGGTCGCGGACTTTCTCGGCAAGCATGCCGATTTGAGGACTGCGGACGGCCACCAGCGCTCGTGCGCCACGGTCACCTGCCGGAACGCGAGGTGATGACCGGTATCGGTCCGGTCGGCGTCCGCCAGCCGCGTGTACGCGATCGCGAGGCGGAGGCTACCGATCCCGACCGCATCCGGTTCTCTCCGTCGATCCTGCCGCCCTACATGCGCCGCTCGAAATCGATCGAGACGCTGCTGCCGATCCCTTACCTGAAGGGTATCTCCACCGGCGACTTCTCCGAGGCTCTGGCGGCGCTGCTCGGCAAGGATGCTGCCGGGTTGTCGGCATCCGCCATCGGCCGTCTGAAGGACGGTTGGCTTGACGAACACACCGCGTGGCAGAGGCGCGATCTGTCGGCGAAGCGCTACGTCTACATCTGGGCCGATGGCATCCATCTCCAAGCACGCCTCGAAGACGAAAAGCAGTGCATCCTGGTGCTGATCGGCGCGACGCCGGAAGGCCGCAAGGAACTGGTCGGCTTCACCGATGGCGCCCGCGAGAGCGCGCAGGACTGGCGCGATCTGCTGCTCGACCTGAAGCGGCGCGGGCTCGGCGTGCCGCCGCGGCTCACCATCGCCGACGGCGTGCTCGGGTTCTGGAAGGCCGCCGGCGAGGTCTGGCCGAAAACGCGCGAGCAGCGCTGCTGGGTACACAAGACCGCCAACGTGATCGCCAAGTTGCCGAAGAGCCAGCAGCCTAAAGCCAAACGCGCGTTGCAGGAGATCTGGATGGCCGAAACCAAGGCCGCCGCCGAGCTGGCGTTCGACGCCTTCATCGAGAGCTACACGCCCAAATACGAGAAGGCGGCCGACTGCCAGAGCAAGGATCGGGACACGCTACTGGCGTTCTACGACTTCCCGGCCGAACACTGGAAACACCTGCGGACCACCAATCCCATTGAAAGCACCTTCGCTACCGTGCGCCACCGCACGATCCGATCGAAGGGCTGCCTGTCCAACAGAACGGCGCTCGCGATGGTCTTCAAACTGCTTGAGGCCGCGCAGAAAAGCTGGCGTCGTCTCGATGGCCACAACCAGTTGCCAAAACTCGTTCTCGGTGTGACATTCAACGACGGGATCGAGGTCATCGCCAAACCGACTGACCGTCAGCCCATAACCGCCGCCGCCTGACCGGCCGCGCCGTCACCAAAATTTGGCGATAGCTCTGGGCCATGCATCCAATGTGGGTGGCCCCTTCCAGCGTGCGCCATGCGGTATAGCCGTCACTCATTACAATGCCACGGTAATCGCCGAGGAAGGCTTGCGGGTGGATTTGGCCGCGGCCCGGCTGATAATCCAGAAGAACGATCGGCTCGTGGCTGCCCTTGCCGCTGCGATAAGCCCACATGTACGATGTGCTGGTGGCCCGTTTGTCCTTCTCCTTGAGGACCTGAACCGTTGTCTCGTCGCCATGGATGAGAGGTTGTAATCTGAGCCGCAGCTTCAGGGCGTCGTAGATGCGATGCAGATGCTTCTCGCTCGAGCCAATCACCCAGTGGCCCAAAGCGCCGCGGCTGACAGGAACACCTGCACGTTCGAAGGCCTGCGCCAGGCGGTAGAGCGGCGTGCCATCGACATATTTGTGAACCAGCGCGAAGGCCAGCGTCGAGGGCGTGGCAACGCTGCCCGGCAATGGTTGCGGCGGCATCGGCGCGGTCACGACAGGGGCGTGGATCCCGGTGCGATCGCAATGGCGGCACGCATATTTGAAGCGCACATTCTGTAAAGCCTTCGCCTTCACCTCGATATGAAGTTGCTCGGTGACAGCCTCGCCCATGCGATGCATCTGGCCACGGCAGCAAGGACACGCCTTCTGATCGTCGGACAGGTCATACTCGACGCGCTCACGAGGTAGGTTCCCCGGCAGCGGCTTGCGGCCGCGCTTCTTTCCCATTGTGTTTTCGACGGGTGGCAAGCCCGTGTCCGGAAGTTCGGCGATATTGTTCGTTTCACTGCCGGCGTCCTCCTCATCGGAGGCCTGCTCGGCTTCATTGAAGAGACGATCAACATGCTTTTCGCTGCGCGGCGCAAAACGATGCAGGCGTGCCAGCGCCAGTTCTTCCTCGAGCTTGGCGACGCGGTCGGCGAGTTGATGGTTCTCCGCCTGCAGCGCAGCAATGCGTGCCAACAGCACTTCAACACTCGGATCGCCGGTTCGATTCATCGAATTCTTGAATCTGAACCGTACCGACGCGTCAACCGCTCAACTCGAGAGCTCAGCCGGCAACCTGATATTGCCGCACCGGATGGCGGACCATCGCATCGATATCGATGCCGTCAAGGATCCAGTGCAATTGCTCCGTCGTCAGCGTGACGATCGCCTCCTGGCGGCGCGGCCATCGGAACCTGTCTTCGGTCAGCCGCTTCAGGACCAGTACAAAGCCGGACCGATCGAAGAACAGAAGCTTCATCCGGTCGCAACGGCGATTGCAGAACGCAAAAACCGCCGGAGTGAATGGATCGAGCGCCATCGTCTCCTGGACCAGGACCGCAAGGCTGTTGATGCCAGCCCGGAAGTCGATCGGCTCACGGTGCAGATAGACCTGCAGGTCATCGCCCAGTCTAAACATCGCCCAGCGCTCCGATGATCGCCGTCAATGCATCCACATCGCCGCATTCCAGCGCGAGCTTCACGCCATTCGGCAGCGACACGCTCACTTTGGCCGGAGAACAAAAAGCTGGAGTCCCTTTGGGTTCCGAACCACGCACTTCATCGTAAGCCGGCAAATCAACCGTCGCCACGCTGTCTTTTCGCGACAGGTCCCGCTCGGACTTCCCCTCAAGCTGAACCGGGATGAACGCCGGGCGTGAGGACGGCGGCAGCGACCTGGTCGCGCTGTGCTTCTTGATCCACTTCCGAAGGAGGTTCGCGTTGACCCCATGTTCGAGTGCAAGCCTCGATACCGAAACCCCAGGCTCAAGGCAGGCCGCGACAAGACGCTCTTTCGATGCCGCCTCGTAGCGTCGGCGACCGTTCCGGCCGACAAGCCTGACCCGCAGTTTCTGATCATCGTCGCTCATCACAAGGTGTCCACCTATTTTGGTGGACACCTCATGCATCAGGACTCTCAAAAGCAAAAGGTGCGGAGAAATTCGCGCTTACGATGCAGGAGGGCCATCCTCCATCTCTCATAAAGCTGTACGCATTAAATTCGGTTATTCACCTCCTTCATGCTCTGCAGCACACCATGCCAGATGATCTTGATCAGGTCGCGACAGCTCGTTTCATTGTACGTCCCTTTGTCAGATACCGGGTAGGCGGATCATTCTATCATATTGATAATCAATGTAGTTTCTCGGCCGACGCTCGATCACGCGCTGCACCGCTATACGTACTGTTTCCGAGCTCAGCGCGTCGACAGGAACGAACCATTGCGAGCCCTTGATTGCTTGTGTGGCCGGCAAGATGTCCTTCAGCACCAAGCTCTTTGCTGATCCGACGCAAATTCCAAAGTGTGCCGCAGCCTTCGCAAGGCTGATCATTTTGCCGTCGGACGATGCGGGGTCGTATTCCGGCAAGCCCAGGCGTTCGCGCATTTCCCGCACGCGAATAGTCGTCCAGGTCTCGCCGTCGCCGGTCTTGCAGCGCATCCGATTGAGCGACACGGCGAGCTCTCGATCAGGCCAATGACCAGCGAGTTTACGAAGTGCGTCAACGGCAGTCGGTGCCATGTCGCCCGGATATCGGCCCGTCTTAACGCGAGCAACGCGAACCTCCGTGTGCCGGCCGCCGGTCCAGTGGATGAGCAGAACCGCCTCATTGGTGTTCCTATCGAGATCGCAAACAATCTCTCGGACCACAATGTGAACCAGCCGCTGCTTGGTGCGCGTGTCCGTGGACGGTGCATTCCAAACCCGCGGAAGATCATGCGCAAGTTGCAGAAGCAGGGCGCGGTCGATCTTGGGACTTTCCGCCGATGCGGTGCGCAGCTCCTTTATACGACCTTCAAGCTCGGCAACCCGCTCCAATGCGCCATTCCAGCGCGCCTCGAGTTCGCGGGCAACGTGGCGCTTGGCCGGATCCACAAGCTCGTATCGGCGTGCAGCAAGAGACGCTTCGTAGCGTACGACTTCAAGCTCCCGTTCGACGGCCGTGATGATCTCTTGTCTTGAGCGCTCAACCTGGTCGGACGCCAATATCGCTGCTTCAACAGCCCGATCGGAGACGGCCTCAAGGATTTGCAGCGCGACCGCACGATCGACCCGCACCCCGCCGATGCCGATACATAGGCCAGCGCCGACATGGGCGTCATCGCCGCGGCATTGCGGCACGGCGACGCAAGAGCCATGGCATCATCGAGATCGATCTTTGCTCGCTTCGCCGTGCCTGCAAAGCTCCTTGCGCCACCTGAGCAGCTGGCTCACATGAAGCCCGGCCACGCGAGCCACTGAAACATTGGCGCCCGGCTCGAGCGACGCCGCAACAAGCCGTTCCTTCTCGTCTTGCGACCACCGGCGCCGCCTCGACCGATGTGATCACCTCCGCCCTCGAAATCGTCATAGCGCTTCTCCTAGGGTTACCCCTAGGACCTGCAGCGATCGCCTTCGTCAAACAAGGCCGCCCTCAATGGACCTCAATGGAGGGATACGGTTCAACACCTTAAATGCACTTGCAGATCGGGGGCCGGCCATAGATCGACTTCCAGTTGAAATAGGTCGCCTGTCTGATCCCGGTCTTGCGGCAGATCTCCGCCACGGCAACCCCGCATGGCCCAGCTTCGAGATGAACGCCTTCTGGGCGTCCGACAGCCGATGGGATTCGGCAGCGAAAACTCTCGCCAAAAATGATCCAGTTTGCCGGCCTCAGATCAACAGAGAAGCGCCCCCAATTACCGCGATCAGGCGCCGATCAGCGATGCTGATGGATGCCGTTCCTTTCGTTCTCGAAGAACATGTCGAGCGCGGCGCTCGCCAGTTTACGGCCGAAGGCGCGCGCACTTTCCAGCCCAAGTGGATCAAAATGCGCGAGAGCGATCTCAATCGCCCGTCGGGGCATCATCCGCGATGTCGAAACGAGCGACAGTGGCTCCTCAACAGGATAAGCAGCCGCGAGTTTGGTCAATGAGGCGCTTAACAGGATCACCTGGTAATCGTCTAACGCGCGCCCCAAAATCATCTGCAGAGCCTTCGCCGGGCGACACTGCCCACACAGGCTGTCAAAAACCGGAGAGAAACCGGGAGCGGGAAGCGCAGCTGACAGAAACACCTGTACCTTGGGATCTGGCTCGGCGCGCTGATGCGAAAGGATGTTTGTCCTCTCCTCGGAGGATGAGCGGGCAGGGCTCCTTGCGTTCACTATCGGTGGGGCAGCTGGCTCAAGTGGCGTCATCGCTGCAGACAGAGATGAGATAGTCGCACTACTCCTGTTTTCCAAAATCGTCGAAACGAGACGCGCCGCCTGCCGTGAACTGGTCAGCTTGCGGAAAGCCACATCAATCCTCCAATGCCTTCTCGATGAAGTCGCCGATGAGCGACAGTTCGTTCATTGCGCACTGGGCGATATGCAACATAGGCCGCATTGCGGGAGTGCGTGACATATTCTGCATCGTGATCTGCAGCATACCACGTTCTTTCATAGCAGCGAAGGCATCACGCTCATACATCGGGGTCTCCAACATCGGCAGGAGGGCCAGCATGTCTTGCACGTCCTGTTGAGAGGTGGTCAGCCTGCAAGTCGGCACTCGCTGGCGAAGAATGGCGGTTTTGATGTCAAGTTCCTCTCCTATTAGAAGCTCGATTACGTATCGGTAAGTCGTAAGTGCTTCGTTGAAATCTACAGATGTCAGTATGGTAGGCACCAGAATGAAATCGGAGCTGGCAATGATAGTATCATTGAGTTCGCTCGAGCCGGCGTGAGTATACGCAAGCGCATACCGAAAGCCGCTAGCTTCCGCCTGTGTATATGCTTTCTCGAGTAATGGAACTTCACCCGCAACGAATACTTCGCACCTAGGATCCCAAGCGCCGTTGCGCAAAGCATTTTCTTTCCATTTATAGAGCGGACGATTTTCGTCCGCTTCGAAAAGAGCGACACTATTCTTTTTGTCTGCGAATGACGAACACAGACCCATCAAGGCTGTGGTTTTACCGGCCCCTCCTTTAAATGAGCAGCAAGTGATTAGTTTCATATCCGATCGTCCCCGTGCTCAAACAGTTTGATACGATTTGTGACGCGAGATGTGTAGGCGCGCCACGTCAGTTCAAAATAATCTGATCCCGGATCAGATGTCGAATGTCAACATAATGCACCATCGAGTACGTCTCGATATGCTTAGCTACAATTGCAACCAGTCTTTCGAGCAACTCGGGCCCGGCGGTATTACATTTGGCGCTTCTCACCGTATGAGAACCCTAGAGATGATGGAGGGGCAACGTGTCAAATTCGGTCGATGACGCGCTTAAGTAATAGAGGGAGTTCTGCTATCATAGCCCAGAGCGGTTATAGAATAATCAGCGTGCGCTTACGCGTGGCGGAATTCGATGCGTTTTCGCAGCAGTTGCGTGTGCTTGGGCTGACCAACAGTATGGCACTGCGAATTGCGGTCCGCAGGATCGGCGGATTTATTGAGATTGGCGACGACACCCGGGATGATCTTCGGGCGATCACCTGTCACATCGGGAACATTGCCCAAACACTCAGAGAATTAAGCCGAGTTGCTAACCGTGACGCGACCTTCGACATCGAAAGGTTCGAGACGCACAGGCAGCACTTTGGTCAGGAATTTTCCGCGCTCGACGCCCTGCTCCGCACAATATTGAACGTATCGCGACGGCGAGAAGACGGTCGTAGGCGACTACAGGAGCTCATGCAGGGTGATAGCACTCGTGAACACGATCATTAGGCACCCAAAGTGCCTCATCCGCAAGCAATAGTAAGAATTGTGCCTCGAGGCGGCGCTCGGACCGCCTCGCAAATCCGAAATCAGCTGCAATACCTTTCGCGCAACGGAGCCGTCGATCTTTTACGTTCCGAGCGTCATCAAGGCGTTTTGCTGCCATATGACCGACTCGAGCAGTTTGCCCAAAGTTGGGCCGAGCAGACCGGCAACTATCATGCCGGTCAGTCGCTCGCAGACAGCAATCAGGACCTGACAACTCATATCATCATCAGCTTCCCGCCCGGCACCGATGCCAACCGTGCGCATGCTGCCGGTCGTGCATGGACCGAAAGAATGTTTGGTTCAGGTAATAATGGCGGTTCATTTGACTACGTGACAACATTCCATGTCGATCGGCAGCATCCACACTTGCATGTAGTCGTCAATCGACGGGCACAGGAAGGCCATTGGTTGAAGATCTCGCGCCGCAATCCTCATCACAACTACGATAATATGCGCGCCGTATTGGTTGATGCAGCCTATGATCATGGCATTGAACTGGATGCGACACGTCGTGCCGACCGAGGCATTATGGAGCGTCCGATTACTTATGCGGAATTCCGACGCAGGCAGAGGGTTAGAGAAGCCGTCGCAATTCAACCGGAACCTGAGCCTGATATTCCGGTTAGTCCCAGAGGCCAGCCCGAACCGCCGAACCTTGAACGCGACGGCAGGACCTCCGAAGCCCTTCAATCAGTACGGGGCGTTGGCCAGGCAATCCAAGCGTCCACGAGCACTGCGGAGGTGGTCGCCCGCGCAAATACGGGGGCCATTGTTCAGGGTATCGAAGCACAAGCCACTGACCCTGGTCCGTCAGATACGAGTGGTGTTGAATTCCAGCGCGAAACTGGGCGGCGCCGCGGCCGCGAGCCCGAAGGCGGCGACGGCCAGCCTATTTCGCTCGAGCGGCCACGGCAGCGCCGTCGCGTCCCGCCATCCAACATCGAAACTCGCGCCCAGCGCGCGGCCCGTGAACAGCGCGAGGCCGAAGAAGATGCGGTGGACAATGTTCGGGCAATCGAAGCACAAGCCACTGACCCTGGTCCATCAGATATGAGTGGTGTTGAACTCCAGCGCGAAACTGGGCGGCGCCGCGGCCGCGAGCCCGAAGGCGGCGACGGCCAGCCTATTTCGCTCGAGCGGCCACGGCAGCGCCGTCGCTTCCCGCCATCCAACATCGAAACTCGCGCCCAGCGCGCAGCCCGTGAACAGCGCGAGGCCGAAGAACGCGCGAGGCGACATCGCCGTCGCGAGCCTGAACCTGAGGATCTCGATCCCGATCAACCACTGCGACTTCGCAGCGGACGTGCCATCGTGCCTGAAGAGCGGGGCAGTTCCTAGCGATTCGGTTCAAGCGGTCCCCGCTTCGCGGATCATTTCACCGCCTCACCATCACGAGGGAGACAGAGCTTGTCCCGGTTGTTTGGACCGGGCCCCGCGAAAATTAAGTGGATTCCTGCCGGGTTATGCTGAACGCGGGGCTTTACGATTTTGCTGTGGCGTCGGGAGGGCGCAAGCCCGACCAGAGCCGCAGCAAAATCGTCGGCGACGATCATGCGGCCGTCACATCCAGGATGCCTTGCGCGATCTCCACGTCTTCCAGCGGTAAGTGATACTGATCTGGCCGCAGCTTCTCGGACGTCGCGCCGAACTTCTCGCGTCGCAATTCGCCGAGAATGACCTCCAACCGACGCCGCGCCTCGTCCGACGTCGGCAGCGCCGCCTGATGCTCGCTCAAGGCCGCTTGCGTTTGCGCCAAAAGCGCTTTCAGTTGTTCATTTTCGTCGCGTAGTGCCGCGATGCTCATGCGCTATTTCGAGCACATCGTCGCCGCGCGTGCCACGTTCAAAATAGCTTCCGAGTCATTCTGCCGCAGTTATCCAGCGACCTGTGGACGCCGCGCTTCTTCCGGGCGGACCAACCTCCAATCCAGGCCCTCGAACAACGCCGCGAACATCGCCGGCGATATCCGCATCACGCCGTCCGCAATCGTTGGCCATACGAACTTGCAACCTTCGAGACGCTTGTGCACCAACACCAGGCCCGTTCGACCCCAGACCAAAATTTTGATCCGGTCCGCTCGTTTCGATCGGAACACGAAGGCTGCGGCGCTGAACGGGTCGAGACGAAGCATCTCCTGCACCTTCCCCGAACGCCTCCGGGAGATCACGCCAGGGAGAGCCCGTGCGAACAATCCAAAGTACACCTTCCACGAACATCCGATTGTCGCGCCCAGTGGAGCCCTTCTGGTCGGGGCGACCTATGATCAGCGGCGCCATCCGCTCCCAAGCCGCGTCGCTCAATACCAAACGGTCCATCACACCCAAGACTGCCTCCCCAAAAGCAGTCTTGAATCTGATTTGCGCCTAAAAGGGAATCCTTAGAGTCCACACCACCTAGCCCGTCCTATTCGTGAGAGTGCGTTTTTTTAGTCCGATTGATGTGGCCGCACATTTGCTCTGACGAGGCGCGCGGGATTGCCTTCGGCTTTTCACCGCCTGACGACCGGTACTTTGCAACGCGCTTGAGGTGTAGGTTGGGCGCACAGGGGGCGGACGCCCCGCCGGTCAAGGACCGAGCGGCAGCAGCGCGCCTGGCAAGCCGCGGATCAGGTCGGCTTCGGGACATGCCGCGGCAAACGCAAGGCGAATGCGGCTCGTGGTCTCGACGACACGGGCAGCGAGTTTCAAGAGACGAAGACGCAGCGTCGCGAACTTGGCTGTGGCCAATTCCCGGTCTTTGGGAATCGCGTCGCGCACGGTCAGCATCAGCCAATAAGCGGCGGTGTGGAGAACAAGGCGGACTTGATTGGCGAGCGCCGAACGGCAGCTGGTGCGGTCGGAGGCGAGCTGCGTCTTATGCAGCTTGATCAGATTCTCGGCTTGGCCGCGCGCGCAATACAGGCTGTCGTAGATCCACTCGGCCGAGCCGACATCGAGGCTGGTGACGACGAAACGGATGTCGAGGCCGAGCCGAGCTATCGCCAAATTTTGGTGACGGCGCGGCCGGTCAGGCGGCGGCGGTTATGGGCTGACGGTCAGTCGGTTTGGCGATGAGCTCGATCCCGTCGTTGAATGTCACACCGAGAACGAGTTTTGGCAACTGGTTGTGGCCATCGAGACGACGCCAGCTTTTCTGCGCGGCCTCAAGTAGTTTGAAACCATCGCGAGCGCCGTTCTGTTGGACAGGCAGCCCTTCGATCGGATCGTGCGGTGGCGCACGGTAGTCCCGCATGACCTGGCGAGTGATGCCCGCGATCAGCGAAGGCTCCCCGCCGTCCCGGTGCTGGTCGCCCGTGCGAAACCAATTCCAGCATTTCGCCTGGTTGGCTCCGCTGGGCTGCTCCGGATAGACCACGAAGCAATTTCGCTCTTCCGCCAGGAAATTCATCCGGGTCCCGGCCGCGAAGTCGTCCGGCGACTGGGTGCAGCCGTGAAGCATGACGACCAGAGGAAGCGGCTTTTCTTGGGAGCGGCTTGGGACGAACAGCTTGTAATTCCGGCTTCCATTCGCGCTGCGGAAGGCGCCTGCGATGAATCTCGTGCCTTGGGGCGCGATATCCGTCGTGGCAGGCGGAGCGCGGGTCATCGGACCACGCAGGTTGAGTCCGGGGAAGTCTTTCAAGCGATCGAAGCTTTGCAAAGGAGCGGGAGAAACCCGGGTGGTTCGTCGGCTTTCCTTCTCCTCGACGATGCTGGCCTTCACGTCGATGGTCGGCGGCTCGAGCCGAGCTGGCGAGACACGAGCATGGGACGGTTCTGGCGACTCGCCGCGGAGCATGCGCTGCAGGAGCGCGGTGGCCTCGACCAGTTGGCCCGTAAGCGTGAGGCGCGTGGCCTCGGAAATCAAGTTCTGGCTCAGCATCGCATTCACCTTGTTCTGTCGGAGAGGGCGGCCTTGACCGCGGGAGTGGCGTGAAGGGCACCGAGCACCGAGACCGAAGCAATGGTGGCGCCGGCCAGCTCGGGGGTGACGTCCTGGGCGATGGTCGCGAGACCCAGCACGTTGATGTGCAGCATCTCGCCGGCGCGCCGCGCCGCTTCGAGATCCTCGCGGCTGTAGTTCCGCACGCCCAAGTCCAAGCCCTTTCGGACCGTCGACTGCTTCACGACGTCCGCGTGGCGTTCGAGCTGGTTGCGGATGGCCGTCCGGATGAAATCCGTGCGGTTCGAATAGAACCCTTCCTGCACCATCAGATCGACCTGACCCAGATCGACATAGCCAAGGTTGATCGTGATCTTCTCTGTATCGGGGATCCGAGGTCGCAGCTCGCGCACATTGTCGACCATGAAAGCATCCATTTTCACCATCCATCGGGATGGCGTAGGGATTTTATGTGGATGTTCAGGAGCTATTTTCAAGGGGGCAGCGAAAAATCGGTTAGACGCTGGCAGTTCGTCGGCCGGCCTCGTCTCGCGCCGACGTTCAGCGTTTGGCGCCGCGAACGCCGCAGCCGAGTTCCCGGCGGCGGCAGAAATCAATCCGCGGTACGCGCTTTCATACTCGCGCGCCATTCGGTCCGCGGAGAAGCGCTCCTCGAAGCGGGTGCGATGGCGTCCTGGTCCACCCCCGGATCTTCCACGATCAACCCGCGCGGGGTCGGCTACGCGAAGCGTGCCGCCGCTTGGCTTATGCCGGCGCGGTGATCGCGACCGGGGCCGGTCCTTCGAGGAGCCATCGAGCGGGAATTCCCCCGCTCCGGATGGAGCCTCAAGACAATGTCCTATCTCAGCCTCGCACAAAAACCACGCCTTCAACCTTGCCCGCACCCTGATGGTCCCGGTCACGCTCTTCCAGGTCGACGGCGAATACGGCGTCATGCCCAGCGACGAGATCGACGAAGGTAACGGCCTCGACATCATCCACGAATATAATCCGCACGATGAACGGCCGGCTCACTGAGCCGGCTTCGCTTTCGCGGAGGCTCTGTTCCGTGGGTGCCGCCACCCAACCGGTGGGAGCCTACCGCGTCTGCGCAGACAGCGATCTGGTTACGTCGCCGCCTTCTTTCCTTTCGGATGATATCCGCGATTGCGCTTCTGGCGCAGCAGGTCGAGGAACAGCCTGACCGCTTCGTCCTCGCGCGCGAAGCTGTGCTTCATCATCTGACCTTGTGCGCCGATCCGTCCCCAGCGGCGTGTCAGGCAGATGTCGCCGAAGAGCGTCGGTTCGATGGCCATGGCGTAGAACCGGGCCATGTTCTTCGAGGCGTCGGTGCGTTCGATATAGAGCTGGTAGGGCTGCGCGATCATGACGACAGAATCCCGCATCGGAGAATCCGCGTCCAATGAGTTTTTTGAATCGATCAGGGGCATATTGATTCATTTTTGCGAAGGGTGGCTTTTGGGGGCGGGCAGCTCTGGCGAGCGGACGGCTCTATGCGCCAAGCGCACCGAACCCGCGATGCGGTTTCGTCCTCCGGTGACGATCCTCCCGCGGTAGGTGGCACGGTCGAGAAAACCGATGATCGTAGCGTGTGCGGCGGGCTGCCGCGATCAATCGAGGGCGCACCAATCGCGTCGCGGCTCGTTCCAGCGCCGGGCGAGACCTTCCTCGACGAGCGTCGCGCCAGCCCGAGACTAGCGTGAAGCTGCCGGCGTTTAGTAGGACCAGCAACCGATCGCGGGCGATTTCGCCAGCCTGCCTCTCGTCGCGGCAATGCGGCGTGAAGATTTCCGGGGCGCCGATATCGGCGATCCTGATCTTATCACCCCTGAACCAGAATGTGTCCCCGTCGACGACGCAGTTCACGCGGATCGGCCCGTCGCAGAGCGTGAAACGGGCCCTCAGCGTATCGCTCCGCAGAGGCGGCGGGATGACCAAAGTGGTGGTCTCGTATCGCTCCGGCATATCCGGCGAATGCCGCGAGGGGACACCGATGGCGATCGCCAGGATCGCAATGATCGCCATTGGCTCCCACAACAAGAAAGCGCAGCGCCGTCATGCTTTTTCTTCCGGTTGGAATCGGTTGTGACCGACGCAAGCCTTCATATCGTCGCGCCGGAACCAGATGGCGCGGCCGCACCGCAATGGTGCGTTGCCGGCGGTGAACACGATCTGCTCGTCGGCGCGCATGCGCAGCACTTCGTGCGGCTGGATCAGCGGCCGCGAGGCCAGCTGCTTCGAGCGCGTCCGCGACGAACCGGACGCCTGCGAGGAGCGGCTGACCTGGTCGATCTCGACCGTGGTCATGCCGCAGCGCTTTGAGATGTAGTCGGCGGTTTCCGGGTCGTTCACGGCCGCGAAGGCGATCCAGCTCGCGCTCTCGAACCATTTGCTTGCCGCGTCGCGGCCGCCATAGGTTTCGCGCATCTGACCGATCGACTGGAACAACAGGAGGAGCGTGATGCCGTATTTGCGGCCGGCGTCGCGGGCGGTCTCCAGGATGCGCATGAAGCCGAGGCGTGCCACCTCGTCGAGCAGGAACAAAGCCCGTCCCGTCACCGCGCCGTTGCGGTTGTAGATCGCGTTCATGAAGGAGCCGATGATGACGCGGGCGAGTCCGGCATGGGTCTCCAGCGTCTTCAGGTCGAGATTGATGAACACGTCGGTCTGGCCGCCGGCGAGATCGTCGCTGACGAAGGTCGAGCCGGACACGAGCGCGGCATAGTTCGGATAGGAAAGCCAGTGGGTTTCCTTGACGGCGTTGGCGTAGACGCCGCTGAACGTCTCCGGCGTCATGTTGACGAAGACGGCAACGTTCTCCTTCACGAAGCCCGATTCCGAATTGTCGTAGATCGCCTGCAGACGAGCGCGCAGCTTGGGCTCCGGTTCGGACAGATTGGCGCGGACCTGGCGAAGCGTCTGGTTCTTGTCTTCCGTTTGCCCTGACAGGCAGACATCGGCGATCAGCGCGGTCAGAAGCTGCAGCGCCGAGGCGCGGAAGAAATCGTCGCGCACACCGCGGGCGCCGCCGCTGTCGCTCATGATCCATGAGGCGACGGCGGCGATGTCTTCCTCCTTCGTGCCGCCGAAACGACCGATCCAGTCGAGAGCATTGAAGCCGGTTCGCGGCAGGTTCGTTGCTTCCTGGGCTGCTTCTGGCGGACGACCTTGCGCGGTTCGCTGTCCCGCATGTGGATCGAGCACATGCACGGTGCGCCCCGCCGCGCGCCGATGGGCGATCACCATTGGCGCGACTTCGTTGGACGGGTCGAGGACCACGAGCGCGCCGCCCCATTTGAGTGCGGTCGGAACCGTCACCGACGTCGTCTTGAAGCCGCCGGAACCGGCGAAGACAATGCCGTGCGACGAGCCGAAAGAGGCGTCAAAACAGAGCAGCGGCGGGCGGCCGCCGAACCCCCAGCTCTGGCGATCCGTGGTGCGAAACGGCTGAGCTGCCGCGCTGTCCCTATCGACGCGGTAACGCTCGCCGACGACGATGCCGCCAGCGTTGCCGAAGAGCCGTGCGGCTTCTGGCATCGACATCCAGTCCGCGTCGCCGTGCAGCGCGCGACGGCCGCGAACGCGCTTCGGGTCTGGCGCCGCAAAGGCGGCATTGCCCTTCACGGCGACGCGGAGCGCGAAGATGCCGCCCATCAGCACAACGCTGGCTGCGACCATGGTCGCCGGGTCGATCTGGGCCACCGCTGATCGGCCAGGGACGATGGTCTCGGGAGCCCCGGACAGGCGCATCGCTTCGCGCGCGAGGGCGATGGAAATCGCCGATACGCATCCTGCGACGACGCTCCACGCCGCCGCGCGGATACTCGCGGAGCCGGCGGTGGCGAACAGGAAGATGACGCCGATCCCTGCTGCCGCGATATAGGGCATCGCCAGCCCGGCGCGGGCGAACAGGAGACGCTGCGCCTCCGTCTTGCCGAGGCCGGCAAGCCCATGCCCGATTCCGGTCAACCCGAAGATCGCGCCGAGCATCAGGGCCATCGGCACGATCAGCAGAAGGAGCCTATTCGCCGTCACGGCCGAACGCCTCCGCCCCGATCGCGGCAAGCCGTGCTCGCTCGGCTTCGTCGGTTCTCAGCCGGCGACCGAGTTCGATCAGCGCGCCGAGCAGGACCGCGCGCTTCTCGTAGCGCAGCCCCGCCTTTGCGATCAGGCCACCGAGCTCGATCTTCTCGCGCGTGTCCTTCTTGCGGGCCTCGGAGGATGACGCCTGGCGCATGCGCTCATACCTCGCCAGCGCCATTCGCATGCGCGCCAGACGCGACCTTCGCGGCAGGAGCGCTCGGATCGCCTCCGGCCTCGGCTCCCTTCCTTCCGGTCGCCTTCCCTGCCTTCCCGCGAAACCGGCCGGCGAGATCCTCGAACGTGGCCAGAAGCTCGCCTTCCTCGATCTCGATCTCACCGAGTCCGGCCCTGAGCGCGATGCGCCCGATCCGCTCGGCCTCGCGTGTCTCTGCGGCCTTCAACTGTTCCTGGAGGCGAGTGATTTCTTCGCGGATCTTCGACGACGGTTTCTTCATTTTCGGTTGAGCCTCCGTGCTGGGCAGTGTTGCGGGACTGCGCGGAGGATTTCGGAAGTCGCTGGCCCGAGCGACTAATAAAAAAGCTAGTCGGCAAAGCCGACGCCGCTTGAGATCATCCCGGCCGCTCGATGAGAGCGGTCCAAGGGCGCAGTAATACGTCGCATCCGCGACGTCCTGTTTTCCCGCCTGCCGGGGTGTCCCACCCTGGCGTGGCCCTGCCGCCGCCCCCGACGAGCATCTGTGTTCCGCCCTCGTCCGGGAGATCGCGCCGCCTTGGCCATCACGCATTTCACGCCCCAGCTCATTTCGCGCGGTTCCGGCCGCAGCGCCGTGCTGTCGGCAGCGTACCGGCACTGCGCGCGCATGGAGCATCAGGCGGAGGGGCGGACCGTCGACTATTCCACCAAGCGGGGCCTGCGGCATGAGGAATTCCTGTTGCCGCCGGATGGCCCACAATGGGCGCGTGAGCTGATCGCCGACCGCTCGGTCGCCGGCGCCGCCGAGGCGTTCTGGAACGCAATCGAGGCTTTCGAGAAACGCTCCGATGCGCAGCTCGCGAAGGAATTCATCATCGCCCTGCCGGTCGAACTCACCGTCGACCAGAACATCGCCCTGGTGCGGGAGTTCGTCGCAACCCAGGTCCTCGCGCGCGGACAGGTCGCCGACTGGGTTTTCCATGACGAGCCCGGCAATCCGCACATCCATCTGATGACCACTCTTCGCCCTCTCGGCGACAACGGATTTGGGCCGAAGAAGGTGCCGGTCATCGGTGATGATGGCGCACCCCTGCGCAACGATTTCGGCAAGATCGTTTACCGGCTTTGGTCGGGAGAGAAGGCCGAGTTCCTCGAGCAACGCGAAGGCTGGCTCGACCTTCAGAACAAGCATCTGGCGCTCGCCGGCCTCGAGATCCGCGTCGATGGCCGCTCCTATGCCGAGCGCGGCATCGATCTTGCCCCGACGACGCATATCGGCGTGTCGACCAAGGCGATCGACCGGAAAGGAAAGAAGGCGGGCTGGTCCCCGAAGCTCGAGCGTATCGCGCTCCACGAAGAACGAAAGGCCGACAACCGTGAGCGGATGCTGCGGCGTCCTGAGATCGTGCTCGATCTCGTCACGCGCGAGCTGAGCGTCTTCACCGAGCGTGACATCGCCAGGGTGGTGCACCGCTATGTCGACGATGCCGGAACTTTCCAGCATCTGATGGCGCGTATCCTCCAGAACCCGGATGTGCTGCGGCTGGAGGGCGAGCGCATCGCGCTTGAGACCGGAATCCGCGAGCCCGCCAAATACACGACGCGCGAGCTCATCAGGCTCGAAGCCGAGATGGCGCATCGCGCCGTCTGGCTTGCCGGCCGATCCTCGCATGGCGTCCGGGAGAAAGTGCTGGCGGCGGCCTTCGAGCGTCATGACCGTCTGTCGGAAGAGCAGCGCGTCGCGATCGCGCATGTCGCCGGTGAGGGGCGGATCGCGGCTGTGGTCGGGCGCGCCGGCGCCGGCAAGACCACCATGATGAAGGCGGCGCGCGAAGTGTGGGAAGCGGCCGGCTATCGTGTGGTCGGCGGCGCGCTTGCCGGCAAGGCGTCCGAGGGATTGGAGAAGGAAGCAGGCATCGCCTCGCGCACGCTGGCCTCGTGGGAGCTTGCCTGGTCGAACGGGCGCGAGCAACTCGACGACAAGACCATCTTTGTCCTCGACGAGGCCGGCATGGTGTCGTCGCGGCAGATGGCGCTGTTCGTCGAAGCGGTTGTGAAGACCGGCGCTAAACTGGTGCTCGTCGGCGACCCCGATCAGCTTCAACCGATCGAGGCCGGTGCTGCGTTCCGCGCCATCGTGGCGCGCACCGGCTATGCCGAACTCAAAACCATCTATCGCCAGCGCGCGCAATGGATGCGCGATGCCTCGCTCGATCTCGCGCGGGGCCGCGTTGCCGAGGCGCTGCAGGCCTATGGCGCGAACGGCAAGCTGGAAGCGCGCAAGTTCAAGGCGCAAGCCGTCACGGCGCTGATCGAGGACTGGAACCGCGACTACGATCCGGCGAAATCCATCCTGATCCTCGCCCATCTCCGGCGCGATGTCCGCGCCCTCAACAACATGGCGCGGGCGAAGCTGATCGAGCGCGGCCTCGTCGAGGATGGTCAGGCGTTCTGCACTGAGGACGGCCAGCGCAAGTTCTCGGCCGGCGACCAGATCGTCTTCCTGAAGAACGAGGGGTCGCTCGGCGTCAAGAACGGCATGATCGCGCGTGTCATCGAGGCGCGGTCGGGCTGGTTCGCGGCGATAATCGGCGAGGGCGAACGCCAGCGCCGCGTCGAGGTCGACCAGCGCTTCTATGCGAACGTCGACCATGGTTATGCCACCACGATCCACAAGAGCCAGGGCGCGACCGTCGACCGGGTGAAGGTGCTCGCCACGCTCTCGCTCGACCGGCATCTTGCCTATGTCGCGCTGACCCGCCATCGCGAGAATGTCGCTCTCTATTACGGGGCGATTTCCTTCGGAAAGGCCGGCGGGCTCACCAAGATCCTGTCGCAGAGCCGGGCGAAAGAAACCACCCTCGATTATGAGCGCGGCCCTTCCTATCGCGCCGCGCTGCGCTTTGCCGAAGCGCGCGGTCTCCATCTCATGCGTGTCGCCCGCACCCTCGTCGCCGACAAGGTTCGTTGGACCGTCCGGCAGAGCTCGAGGCTCGCCGATCTCGGAGCGCGGCTCCTCGCGCTCGGCGCCCGGCTTGGCCTCGGCGCAGCTCGGAAACAGACGATTCCCAACGGCACAAAGGAGGCAAGGCCGATGGTCGCCGGCATCACCACATTCGCCAAATCGATCGACCAGGTTGTCGAGGACAAGCTCGCCGCCGATCCCGCCTTGAAGAAGCAATGGGAGGAGATCTCGACCCGCTTCCGCTTCGTCTTCGCCGATCCCGAAGCCTCGTTCCGCAAGGTCGATATCGACAGCATGCTGAAGGACAAGGCGACTGCGCAATCCACCCTGTCGAAACTCGCGGAGAAGCCCGACAGCTTCGGTGCGCTGAAGGGCAAAACCGGCCTTCTGGCCAGCCGTGCCGACAAGCAGGACAGGCAGCGGGCGGACCTCAACGTGCCGGCGCTCGCCCGTGATCTTGAGCGGTTCTTGCGGCTGCGCTCGGAGGCGGAACATCGTTACGAGGCGGAGGAGCGCGCCGCTCGGCTGAAGGTCGCTGTCGACATTCCGGCGCTGTCGCCGTCGGCGAAGCAGACACTCGAGCGCATCCGCGACGCCATCGATCGGAACGACCTGCCCTCTGCCCTGGAGTTCGCGCTCGAGGACAAGATGATCGAGGCGGAGCTGGAAGGTTTTGCGCGTGCCGTGTCCGAGCGGTTCGGCGAGCGCGCCCTCGTCGGCCTCTCGGCCAAGGATGCCGACGGCAAGGTTTTCGAGGCGATTTCCGGCGGGACGAACGCCGCGCAGAAGGAGGAGCTCAAAGCCGCCTGGCCCGATCTGAGAACCGCGCAGCAGCTCGCGGCTCAGCAGCGAACCGCGGAGGCGCAGAAAGAAGCCGACATCCTTCGGCAGGCGCGGCGTCCGGGGTTGTCGCTGTGATGACCTCGACCGCCGAGCGGCGATCGGAGCCGTCAGGGTCGGATGCCGCGACCAGAAGGAAAGGCTGTGTTCAGCGTCGGCGAGCATCCGCGATCATGGCGGCCGGCGGCGTGGCGATGATTGCGATCGCCGGCATCGCCTGGCTCGGCGGCTTGCGCCTCAACCTGACGCCAAGCGAGCCGCTCGGGCTGTGGCGGATCGTGCCGATCGATCGGCAAGTCGTCGCCGGCGATCTCGTGTTCGTCTGTCCGCCGCCTGGGCCGGTTTCCGTCTTCGGCCTCGAGCGCGGATACTTTCGGCGGGGGCCATGCTCCGGCGGCGCCGCGCCGCTCATCAAGACTGTCGGTGCGCTCTCGGGTGCGCGCATCGACATCGGCGCCGTGGTCATGATCGACGGCGTGCTTCTGCCCCGATTGCGCCTCAGCCCCGTCGACGGTCAGGGACGACCGCTTCCGCCTTGGGCGGGGGGCGTCGTTCCGCCCGGCAATTTCTTCCTTCACTCCACTTTCGCAGGTTCCTATGACTCGAGGTATTTTGGGCCGGTTCCGGAGGCCGGTCTCCTCGGCCTGGCGCGGCCGGTCCTCACTTTCGATCCCTGATCGCCGGCGCGCGCTCCTTCTCGCCGTCGCGGCGCTCCTCGTCGGCTGGATCGGTTGGAGCGGGGATGTCCTCGCATTGCCGCTCGCGATGCTGTTTCCAGCGCTCTGGGCGTGGTCGCAGGATCGTGCCGCGTCGGTGGCGATGGGATATTTCCTGGCGGCTTCGCGTGGCTTGCGCCAGGGCGTTGCGAGCTTCTTCGGTGCGTCGGTCTGGGCCGGCATTTTGCTGTGGGGCGCAGCGTCCGTCTGCTTCGTCGCGGTCCATGCCGTCCTATGGAGTCCCCGGCCGGGAAGCCAGAAGGCGTTCTGCTATCTGATCACGGCCGTGCTGATGGCGGTTCCGCCCTTCGGCATCGTCGGATGGGCGCATCCGATCAGGGCGGCCGGCGTGTTGTTTCCCGGATGGGGATGGTGGGGGCTTGCGGCGACCGCAACTGGCCTGCTCGTCATGACGACGAAGGCTTGGCCAGTGGCCGCCATTGCCCTGGCCGATGCTTGGGCCCGGCTGTTCGGTCTTCCCCGCGTCACCGTCTTCAACCTCTGAACAGGAATTCGCCCATGGCCGTTGATGCCGATCTCATCCAGAAATGTGCCGATCCCACCCTAAAACCCGCCATCGTCGAGAAATTCTTGCATGCCGCGGGAGCGCCCGATCCGCTTGCCGTGATGGTGCGCAGCGGCGATCGCATCATCCTGCTGCCGCCGGTCAAAACCCCGGAGGAGGCGCTCGAACTCGCCCGCAGCCATATCGGTCGAGCCGTCGTGCGCGTCGGCATCACGCAGTATCCGGCCGGTCTCGGCGTGAAGGATCCGTCGGAGATGTCGCCGGATCTGTTCGACGCTTGCAAGAACATCCGCGCTGGCACGGCCCTCTTCGGCAAGGTCTGGCGGATCGTCTGGAAATGGTATGGCAATCCGACCGACGATAGCGTCATGTCACAGATGTTCGACGACGCGGTCGAGGCCTGGACGCGCGGGCAATTTGAGGGGACGGCGGTGTTTACCGCTCCCGATCCTGGCGGACCGAAGCCGCCGGAGCCGAAGCGGGAGGAGGCGTCTCAGCCGGCTGCGGCGGCACCATCACCGTCACCGCAGGAGCCGGCGCCCGGCGATCCCCACAAATCGGGCATCCGTATTGATCTGTCTGGCATCGGCGGGCGCGCTCCGTGAATGCAGTAGGACTCTGCGTATCCAGCGGAGACTATGCTGCCGCGATGTCTGTCAGGCTGAAATCATTGCCCTTGAACAAGAGCGGCTCGCCGGTGGCCTTCGCCAGAGCGTAGGAAAAGTAATCGTCATAGTTCAGGCCGGCTCTGTGCCGCCCTTTCCCGAAATCGAGGAAGGCCTGTCGGGCAAGTTCGCCGTGCTCGACCGTCACCGGCTCGACCGTGATGCCGGCTCGGCGGAAGAAGGCCTCGGCCTGCCGCATTCCTTCCGGGCCGAGCTGGTTCTCGATCACCATCGACAGCCCGACATGGTTCGCCACGCTGATGCGGCAGGCGTCGGCATCGTGAATGAGACGGGCGAAGGCTTCCGCTTCAGGTTCGCGGTAGAGGATCGCCACCATGGCCGAGGTGTCGATGATCATTTCGGCAGAGCGGCCTGGCGCTCGCAATTGTGCCGGGCGCGCCGTCGCGGTCGGAAGCCCTTGTTGGCCTCGATCATGCCGGCCGCGACCCATCGCAAGGCCATACCGGCATCCCGCCAGCGTTTGACGTTGCGCGTGACGCGGCGAATGGTGCCCATCATGTTCTCGGCGAGGTTGGTGCAGGCGAGCGATCGACGAAGCTCCTTCGGCAGCTTCAACCGGACGACAGTCAGGATTTCGTCGAGGCCTTCGAGGATGCTGGCCGCTACGCCGGGCCATTGCTGGTCGAGTCGACGCGCGAGATTGCGGATCAATTTTTCAGCCTTGTCGGCGTCATCGAGCTCCCAGGCCTGGCGCAGCACCCGACGGGTGGCCGCATGATGCTCTTTCGGCAGGCGTTCCATGATGTTGCGCGCCTTGTGGATCTGGCAGCGCTGGATCGCAGCGGCCGAACCGAAGGTGCGGCGGATCGCCTTCGACAACGCCTTCGCGCCGTCGGCGATGAACAGTGTTGGCACCGTCGGGTCGAGCCCGCGCGAGACCAGGTTGTCCAGCAGGGCTTGAACCGTGGCGGCATTCTCGGTCGCCCCTTCCACCAGCGCCAGCGGATGTTTGTTGCCTTCGCCGTCAACTCCGATCGCGGCGACCAGCACGAGATCGTCGCCGAGATGCAGCCCGTCGATTTGGATCACCAGAAGGTCGAGCGCGGACAGATCGGCAGCCATGAAGTCAGCCAGCCGCGCCGCCGACAGCGCTACGAACCTCCGCGAGGCCGCCGACTTCGAAACCCCGATCCGGGCGGTACCGGCACGTCACCTTCGGGCAGCCGGACGGCGCGGCCGAACCGGCGCGTCGACACATTGATCAGCATCAGGTTCATCGCCCAGCGACCGAGCCAATCCTCCTGCGCCGCCGTTTCCCAGCTCGGGATCGTGACCTCGCCGCCATCCACGCCCCGGACCCGCGGGCGCTCGACCTCGATCTTGCCGCCGTGGAAGCCGATCCGTCCCCGCGTTCGGCCCCAACGGTGCGCCGGCCGCGCCGCGTCGCGATCGTGGCGCGGCCCGCAGGCCGCCACAACATCCGCCTCCATCATCGTGCCGAGCGCCTCGATCCCTGCCGCAAGGCAGAACCGATCGAAGCTCGCCCGCACTTCCGCAAACGCTTCGTCCACCGCCCCGGTCGCCGGCCAACCAGCCGGTGTGATATCTCTCGTCATGGCGTTGCTCTCCTTTGTGGAATCAGCACCCCGAGCCTACCGGCTCAAGGTGGGCAACGCCGACCTCTTCAGAAATTCAACAGAACCCGGGACATCCCCCGAGCAGCTCATCCGGTCATCGCCAGACGAAGGCAGCTAGTGGTTCATCACAGTGATTTTGACGTTTTTATTCCGAGCCATTCGAGGATCGGCAAGCTTTCTGTGTTTCGGCATGGAATAAGGACCCCCGTTTCGGGGTGATCGGCATCCAATCGGGACCCCGGGATAAGGGTCCACAGTGGCTTCCATCGAGTCATGGAAGCCGAGGTTGGGATGCTGGTGGTGGAGACGATTGGTAAGATCCGTCGCGCCTACTTTGTTGATGGTCGTCCGATCAAGGCGATCTGCCGAGAACTTGGCGTATCGCGGAAGGTGGTTCGCAAGGTCATTCGTTCTCAAGCGACGGAGTTCCGGTACGAGCGCGAGACGCAGCCGCTCCCGAAGATGGGTGCCTGGAGTGCCGAGCTTGATCGGTTGCTGGCAGGGAATGAGAGCAAGGCGGCGCGGGAACGGCTGACGCTGATCCGGCTATTCGAGGAACTCCGCGGCCTGGGTTATGCCGGCGGCTATGATGCGGTTCGTCGATACGCCCGACGGTGGACCAAGGAACGCGGCACCTCGACAGCGTCGGCTTATGTGCCGCTGAGCTTTGCACCAGGCGAAGCCTACCAGTTCGACTGGAGCCACGAGGTGGTCCTGCTGAGCGGCACCACGGTGATGGTGAAGGCTGCTCATGTTCGGCTCTGTCACAGTCGCATGCTGTTCGTGCGGGCCTATCCGCGGGAGACGCAGGAGATGGTGTTCGACGCCCACGACCGGGCATTCGCCCTGTTCAAAGGCACCTGCACCCGCGGCATCTACGACAACATGAAGACCGCGGTGGAGACGATCTTTGTCGGTAAAGGCCGTCTCTACAATCGCCGCTTCCTGCAGATGTGCAGCCACTATCTGGTCGATCCGGTCGCCTGTACGCCAGCGTCGGGCTGGGAGAAGGGGCAGGTCGAGAACCAGGTCGGGCTGGTCCGGGAGCGCTTCTTCACGCCGCGGCTGCGGTTCAAAAACCTCGACGAGTTAAACGCCTGGCTGCTCGACAAGTGCATCGCCTACGCCAAGGCTCATCGCCATCCGGAGCTGGTCGATCAGACGATCTGGGACGTGTTCGAAGCCGAACGCCCCAAACTCGTTCCCTATGCCGGCCGCTTCGACGGCTTCCATGCGGTGACAGCATCGGTCTCGAAGACCTGCCTGGTGCGCTTCGACAACAACAAGTACTCGGTCGCAGCCAGTGCAGTCGGACGACCGGTCGAGGTTCAAGCCTATGCCGATCGCATCGTGATCCGTCAGGATGGACGTATCGTTGCCGAGCACCCGCGATCCTTTGGCCGCGGCGATACCGTCTACGACCCCTGGCATTATGTGCCGGTGCTCGCCCGCAAACCCGGCGCCTTGCGCAACGGTGCTCCCTTCAAAGACTGGGTGCTGCCGGCCGCGATCGAGCGGATCCGGCGCAAGCTGGCCAGCACCGACGATGGCAATCGGCAGATGGTCGACATCCTCACCGCGGTGCTGACTGACGGTCTGTCCGCGGTGGAAGCGGCTTGTGCCGAAGCGCTCAGTCACAGCGTCCATTCCGCCGATGTCGTTCTCAATATCCTGGCCCGTCAACGTGAACCCGCCCCACCGGCCAACATCATGACGCCGGCCGCACTGACGCTCCGTCATGCACCGATCGCCGATTGTGCCCGCTACGACAACCTCCGGAGGACCATCTGATGGAACGAACCCAAATCTTCGACCTCATGGGCGAACTTAAGCTCTACGGCATGAAGGCTGCCTTCGACGAGATCATGGCAACTGCCGTCAAGCGCCAGCACGAGCCTCAACGCATTGTCGGCGACCTGCTCAACGCCGAGATCAACGAGAAGCAAGCCAGGTCGATCAAATACCAGCTCACCATTGCCAAGCTGCCGCTCGCCAAGGACATCGCCGACTTCCAGTTCGACGGCACGCCGATCAATCAGACTCTCGTCAATGATCTCGCTGGCGGCGGCTTCATCGCCCAACAACGCAACGTCGTGCTGGTTGGCGGCACCGGTACAGGCAAAACCCACCTGGCCATTGCCATCGCCAGAAGTTGCATCCGCGATGGCGCCAGAGGACGCTTCTACAACGTAGTCGACCTCGTCAACCGGCTCGAGACCGAGACCCGCAACGGTCGGCAGGGACGGCTCGCCGAGCATCTGACCCGCATGGACTTCATCGTTCTCGACGAGCTGGGCTATCTGCCGTTCGCGCAATCCGGCGGTCAGCTCCTGTTCCATCTCATCAGCCGGCTCTACGAGCGCACCTCCATCATTGTCACCACCAATCTTGCGTTCGGCGAATGGCCCAGTGTGTTCGGTGAGCCGATGACTTCATGATGCCTCCTTCTTCGAACGCTTGGTGCGTCGTACCCGATTGCGAAGCTGACGGATTTGGTCGTCTGAGAGCTCGATCTGCCATGGCTGGCCTTTGGCTAACTGACGACCTGCCAGCAATTCCCGCGCGAGATAATCGAACACCGTCTGCGGGGTCACTCCAAGCTCAGCCGCTGCGCCCTGAATTGAGAAGCTTCCATCGGGCCAGCGCATCGGATTCTTGTCCACGCCGTTGATTTTGACGGTGGGAATGCCCCAGCGGGTACGCAACAGCCAGACATTCTCGCCTTTGAAGGCGCAGCCTCGAGCCGCGACGAAGCCTTCCTGATTGAGTATTGCCGCGATCTCGGCATCCATTTTGTGTTCAGCATTCAACTCGACGATCCGTTGCCGCAACCGATCAATGTCGATGTAATCACGGTATGTCTGAACGCGCCGTTGCACGTGATGCTCGCTGGTTGCACCGGTCTGCCAGACGATCTTGAGCCACACCTGACCTCGGGTCCGCTTCTGATCAAGAACGACTTCGCGGATCACAAATCGCAGAATGCGCTTGCGATCGGCTGCCGACGTGGTGGCCGCGTTCCAAATCCGCGGCAGGTTCTCGCCGAGCGCTTGTAGCCCTGCGCATTCCGCCGGGCCAATCAGAAGCGGCTCTTGCCCGCGCCAACGCGCATGCTCCTGCTCGACCGCCTCTGCGACACGCAGCCTCTCTTCCCAAGCCCGCTCAAGTGAGCGCGCCACAAGACGGTTCTCGGGCTCTACGGCGTCATACTGGCGCCGAGCGCGCTCGGCCTCGTAGCGGGCGCGCTCCACGCGAAGCGCCCACTGGCGCTCGAGCTGACGGCTCTCCTGCTCCAGTTGGCCCGCGGCTGCGAGTGCGATCTCAATCTGATCCGGCACCAGGGCGTCGAGGACTATCCGCTCGACCAGCGCGTCAACCGCCAAGGCCCGGACTTCCTGGCACATTGCACTGCCTTGCTGGTCCCGATCCGAGCGGCAGCAATAGACCGGATAGTCGGCATTCGGGCCCGTGTAGCGCATGCTCATGCGCCGTCCACAACGACCGCAGACCGCAATTCCTTGTAACAGGGCTGCCCCCTTGCGCGGTACGCCAGAGTGACCTGCCTCATAGCGGCAGACGTTATCTGCCAATCGCCCCTGGTTGGCCATGAACTCCTCCCAGCTGATATAGCCTGGGTGAGCGGCGTGGAGGCAAACCGCCCAATCCGCGATCGCTACCTTGACCGTTCCCGTCAGCGATCCCCGCCGGCATCGGCTCGGGTCCTTTTGCCGGCGGCCATAAACATACGCCCCAGCATAGGCCGGATTCTGAAGGATATTAAGGACGCGTGTGCTATCTGGCGCACGCCAGACGATCTCGTGTGGAGAAGGTCCAAGCAGCGGCCGAACCGGCAAGGACAATCCATTCCTGTCCAAGTAGCGCATCACACGGCGCGCACTTTGCAGTTCCCGGAATTTAGCAAACACGAGATGAAGACGGGCGCGCACCTCCTCATCCGGATTGAGAACAATTGTGCCCGCTCGATCGTAGGCGAGCCCGGCCGGCAGCGGCAGCCGCAGTTCGCCCCGCGCCGCCTTCTGCCGTTCCCCTTGGTGAAGGCGCATCCGAAGCTGATGCAGCTCCGCCTCGCTCATGATGCCGGACAGGCCCAACAGCAGGCGGTCGTGATAGGCGCGCGGATCGTAAAGCCGCTCGCCATCCGCAATCAGCACGCCAAATACCGAGCACAGTTCGAGAAGCTGATGCCAGTCCCGGTTATTGCGGGCCAAGCGCGAAGCGTCGAGACTCACCACGAGACCGGCGTTGCCAAGGCCGATCTCGGCAATGAGCTTCTGGAAACCATGACGGTCCACGCCGCCAGCACCGGATTTGCCCAGATCCTCGTCAATCACCTGGACGCGCTCGGGCGGCCAGCCCAGACCGATGGCGCGATCGACAAGGCGGTACTGCAGCTCGGTGCTCTCCTGATGCTGGCGCACCTGGTTCACGGATGACTGCCGCACGTAGACATAGGCCAACTTGGCTCGGTGAGCCGTCGTGAGCCGCTCGTCAGCGACGGTCGAGCTGATCAGCACGACCCAGTCCCCTTCCGGGCGTGCCGGGGATCGCTTGCATTCGCCGCATCAGCGCGGCGATCGTTTGAGCAATCTGGGTTTGCGTCGCGGTCGACAGATTCGGCCAGAGGCGCGGAATGTCGGCCATCGGACGGCCGGATGGATTTGCCAACGTTGGCAGGGGTCGATACGCAACGCGACCTGGGAGCGGTCGGTGGGTCATCGCGAATCACCTTCTCGTCGAGAAGGCTCAGACTCGCGCTCAAATGTTGCATCAATGGGATCAGCGTCCGTACACTGATGCGCGGCAGGTCGGCCGCGTTCGGGCGGAAAGCGATCGACGTCTCGGTAAGATCCGTCGACGCGATCCGAACCCCCCGCCGCCGTCCGTCCGGCAGCGCGACAACAACGTAGGCGGGACCGCGTCCCGACCGCTCCTTCAGCACCTCAAGCCGGTGCCCAAATAGGAAATGATGCGGGTCAGTGATCGTGACGTGAGACACGACCCGTTCAAGAATAGGGGTACTCTGCCGTGTTCGGCGACCCGAAGGTCTCGGTCCATTCGTCGAAGGGCAAGTTGCTGGTGACCAGCGTCGAGCATCCGCTGGCTGGAGAATTTACGGCCATCGACCGATCTTCTCGCAGCCTCTGGACGATGCGTTCATATTGGTGATCGCGAGAGCGACATCTATGAGCTGTTTTGCCTGGCCGAGGATGTTGGAACGCATTTCTTTGCGCGAACCTGTGTTGATCGGCTTGCCGGGGACGGCAATCATACAATTGCCGACGAAATGGACGAGGTCACGGTCAAAGGCCTGTGCATGCGGAGTCTCTCACGACCAGAATCGGGGAGAGGCTCATGGCAAGCAGGACTGATGGCGGGCGGTTACGCTCCTTCGGTACCTTATCCCCTGTAAGCCCCCGGAAACACCATGTCTTGGTCGACGAGGACGTTGAACACATACCCGGTCGAATCTCGAGTGTCGGCTGGACGTTCATGTTCTTGCTGATCGTCTGTTCGGCGACGCGGCCGAACGACTCAGCAAAACTGTTGCGCGCGGCATCCGAGGGTGTCTTCGATATCCGTACGGCGAACTTGCCGGCACGGACATGTCGATGCCGGCGCCAATCGCGGCAATCAGGATCGCCGAGCCGAACACCTGGAAATAATGATTGTCGACCTCGTCATTGAAGCCGCCATAGCCTTCGGCATCGGTGCCCGCCATGCCGCCGATCTGCAGGGTCGAGCCGTTCGGGAAGATGATGTCGGTCCAGACCACGAGCACGCGGCTTTGGCCGAACGAGATCTTGGAGTCGTAACGGCCGAGGAGCTTGGCGCCCTGCGGGATCAACAGGTGATGGCCGGTCGCGCTGTCGTAGACATTCTGGTTGACCTGGGCGGTGAGTTGCGGTCTGAATGGCGAGCCAGACCGCGGCAATCCCGACCTCGATCCCCGCGAGGATCCAGAACAGCGACTTCGCCGCCTGCATGACGGTTGTCTGCCAGCCCTTGGCGGCCGTTGTCACCGAATTTTCCAATGTCGTAAGAACGCTGCCGTCCTGCTGCGCCAATGCGGGATGAGCAGCGACGACGAGCCCGATCGCAACGATTATAACGAGCCCCGGTTTGAGTTTCTGCACCCCCTGCTCCCTTCCCTACCAACGTGGTTTCATCGGCTGACCGCCGGATGTCTTGTAGTTCTGTGGCGGTTTGAGAAAGTCGCCTGCGCGCTGCGAGCCGTCCTGGGACGAGCCGGCGCCGTGGGGTGCGAAGAACAGCCACGCGCCTGCGGCGCAGGTGCCGATCGCGATAACGACGATGATGAGCGCTGACCGTCTCACCAGCGCGGCTCCATAGTCTGGCCGCCGGAGGTGGCTGGTGCGGTCGCCTTGAAGAACTGCTCGCGACGCGCCTGCGAGAAGTCCTTGCCCGCCTCCGACGATTGGAACCAGGTCGCCATCATTGTGGTCTGCTGCGCAACGAGACCGCGCAGCTTCTGCATCTGGCCGACTTCTTGGGCTGCGATCTCATGGCCGACCTGCAGGGCCTTCATCTGTCCGTCGGCGCTCTCGGAGGCTGTCTGGAGCTGCGCCATCGTCGAATTCTCGGTTGCAAATTGCTGCGAGGTGAGACCTGCCGCCTGCAACGTGCTCGAAATCGTGTCGCGGTTCGTCGCCGACCAGGTCTGGTAGGTGGAGGCGAAGCTCGCGCCATCAGGCAGATTGGACTTGAACTGCGCATAGCTCTGGAAGCGCTGCTTGAGCACGTCGTCGATGTTGCCCATCGAGAAAGCCATGCCCTGGCCCTGGTTGACGATGTTCTGCAGCTGCTTGAGGTCGCTCTCGGCCTGCCCCCAGACATGCGCCGGCAACTGCGCCGTGTTCTGCAGCATGTTCTGATAGATCCTGAGCTGGTTCTGGATCTGCTGGGCCAGCTGCGAAATCTGCGTGATCTGATTGTTGATCTGTTGCGCGGATTGACCAGTGAGCTGGATCAACTGTCCGTTGTTGAGCAGCTGCGTGAACTCAGTCGCGCCACCGGCCGCGGCTCCCGCGAACGCCGGAGCCGTGGCGAGCGATCCGATACCCGTTGCGACGATGAGCGCCTTACAAGTAGGCGAGAAGCGTCTCGGCATGGCCGATCCCCCTTTCCTTGAGCCAGTGAACGGGCCAATCAGCCCCGGACTTCTTCAGCGCCAGAATGCGCTTCAAATCGTCCTTGCCGGATGCGCCGACGAAGGAGAGTGCCACGGGGCCGAGCGCCATGTTGAAGAGACGGCGGCCTTCGGGCGAGGCAACGTAGTATTCGCGCTTGGGGACTGCGGTTGCGACGATCTCGATCTGCCGCTCGTTGAAGCCGATGCGCTCATAGAACTCGCGCGTGCCGGGCTCGCGCGCCGCGCCGTTCGGCAAGCAGATCTTGGTCGGGCAGCTCTCCTTCAGCACATCAATGATGCCGGAGCGCTCGGCATCCGAGATCGACTGGGTGGCGAGCAACACGGCGCAATTGGCCTTGCGCAGCACCTTCAGCCATTCGCGGATCTTGTCGCGGAAGACGGGATGGCCGAGCATCAGCCAGGCCTCGTCGAGGATGATCAGGCTCGGCGCGCCGGTCAGCCGCTTCTCGATGCGCCGGAACAGATAGGTGAGGAGCGGGACGAGATTGCGTTCACCCATGTTCATCAGCTGCTCGATTTCGAAGGTCTGGAACGATCCGAGCTGTAGGCCGTCCCTCTCGGCATCGAGCAGCTGGCCCATCGGACCGTCGACGGTGTAGTGGTGCAGCGCGTCCTTGATCTCGCGCATCTGCACGCCGGACACGAAGTCCGACAGCGAGTGGCCGCGCGCCTCGGCCATCAGGCCGATCTGCCGCGAAATCGCGTTGCGATGATCCGGAGTGATCGTCACGCCTTGCACGGCGACAAGCGTCTCGACCCATTCCGCTGCCCAGGCGCGATCGGTATCCGTCGACAAGTCCGACAGCGGACAAAACGCCAGCGCCGCCGAGCCGTCCACCTCATCGCCGCCGATCTCGTAATGATCGCCGCCAGCGGCCAGGGTCAGCGGCAGCATCGAGCGGCCCTTGTCGAAGGCGAAGATCTGCGCGCCGGCATAGCGCCGAAACTGCGCCGCGATGAGCGCCAGCAGCGTCGACTTGCCGGAACCCGTCGGGCCGAACACCAAGGTGTGGCCGACGTCGTCGACATGCAGGTTCAGCCGAAAGGGGGTGGAGCCGGACGCGACCTGCATCAAGGTCGGCGAGCCCAGCGGATAGAACGGGCACGGTGCGACCGGATTGCCGGACCACACTGAATTGAGGGGGATCAGGTCCGCGAGGTTGCGCGTATTGATGAGCGGTTCGCGGATATTGGCGTACCAGTTGCCCGGCAGCGAGCCGAGGAAGGCTTCGGTCGCGTTCAGCGTTTCGATGCGCGCGCCAAAACCCTCCGCCTGGATCAGGCGGCGGACTGCCTCGGTATTCTCCTGCAGACGCGTGCTGCTGTCGTCGAACAGGACGATGACCGGCGTGTAATAGCCATAGGCGACGAGCTGTGAGGACGCTTCCGCGATTGCATCCTCTGTCTCCGCCACCATGGCGGCCGCGTCCTGGTCGATCGAGCGGCTTTGTGTCTGGAAGAGCTGGTCGATGAAGGGGCGGACCTTCTGCTGCCACTTCTTGCGGGTGCGCTCGAGCTTTTGCCGCGCGTCCTGGTCGTCGAGGAACATGAAGCGCGAGGACCAGCGATAGGTCAGCGGCATCAGATCGAGGGAATTGAGGATTCCCGGCCAGCTCTCGGCCGGAAAGCCGTCGATCGCCACCACGCCGAGAAAGCGGTTCTCGACCGTGGGCGACAAGCCATGCTGCAGCTCCCCGGTCGCGAGCCAATCGAGATACATCGGAATGTCCGGCAAGCGAATCGGATGGTTCTCGCCGGTGATGCAGAAGCGGATGAACTGGAACAGTTCATCGTAGCGTGCGATGCGCGTGCCCTCGCGCTCCTCGACCTCGCGGGTTTCCATGCGCCGGATCGACAGCACGCTGGCAAGATATTGCTCGACCTCGCGGACCGAGGTGCGGAAGCTCTCGATCGCGGTGTCAGCATAGGAGGCCGAGCGGCTTTCGACATCGGAGTAGATGTAGCGTGCAAGACCCGCGCGCCGGCGCTCGGGCGGCCGCCAGGTCAGGATGATCGCATGCCGGCTCTCGAAATGCCCGCTCTCCTGCTCGAAGCGGCTCCGGCGTTCGTCATCGATCGCGCGCGTCACCGGATCGGGGAAGTAGCAATCCTGCCGCGCTGGATAATCCGTGGTCGGCATCCGCACCGCCTCGACCTGGATCATCCAGCCGGAGCCAAGGCGTGCCAGGATCGTGTTGATCTGACGCGAGACCTCGTTGCGCTCGGCGTCCGTGGAGCTCTCCGAGTCCGGCCCTGCAAAATACCAGCCCGCCATCAGCGAGCCATCCTTCAAGAGCACGATTCCGTTCGCGACGAGCCCGGCGTAGGGCACGAGATCGGCGAAAGACGGGCCGGAACGACGGAAAGAGCGCAGCGCGACCATTGAAGCGGACCTTTAGTAGCGGCGCCAGGGCGTCGAGGTCGCCCGGTAGTACGGAGAATAGGAGATGTGGCGGGCATAGACCCGCCGCATCATCGGGTCCGCTTTCGCCATCATCCGCAGCGCCGCCACGACAACGATCCAGATCACAGCGCCGAGGATTGCCGCGTACCAGGTGAGGACGACAAAGATCAGGATCACCGCGGCAAGGCCGGTCAGCAGCACGAGCTCGCGGTCGGCGCCGAACAAAAGGTTCGGTCGCGACAGCGCGCGATGAATGCGGTTGCGTCTGAGATGGGCGCCGACCTCAGCCATGGCCGTGGTCCCCTGCCCTATCGGCGGTTGGCGGCGTGCGCGCTACATCGCCGATCGAGGCGCCGCTCGAACCGAACAAGGCGACGATCTGCGTGGCGCCGAGGAGGATGCCGGCGACGAGCACGATATACATGAGCCGTCGCGCGAAATCGTTGAGCTCGCCGCCGAAGATCAGCATGCCGCCGGCAACCGCCACGGCCGCAAGTGCAATGAAGCCGGCCACGGGACCGGTGATCGATTGCTGGATCTGCTGTAGCGGGCTCTCCCAAGGCAGATTGCCACCGCCACTGGTCGATGCGAAGGCGGGATCGAGTATCACGAGTGCGAGCAGAAGGCCGCCGGCGCCTGCAAGGATCATGCGGTTAAGCGACATGGCGCTCCTCCTTCGGGGCATAGGATTGGGTTTGGTATTGGCCCGCCGAGAAGCTCTCGACATGGAGCACGTCGCGTACCTGGCGGCCGCGATCGGTCCGCTCGATCGAGACGATCAGGTCGACCGCTTCGCCAATGACCTCGCGCATGGGCTGTTTACTGGCTTCGGCCGTGAGCTGCTCCAGACGGCGCAGCGCGGAAAGGGCGCTGTTGGCGTGGATGGTGGTGATGCCCCCGGGATGGCCGGTGTTCCAGGCCTTGAGCAGCGTGAGTGCCGCGCCGTCGCGGACCTCGCCGACGATGATGCGATCGGGGCGCAGCCGCATGGTGCTCTTCAGCAGGCGCGCCATATCGACCGTGTCGCTCGTGTGAAGCGAGACGGCGTTTTCGGCGGCGCACTGGATCTCGGCGGTGTCTTCGAGAATGACGAGGCGGTGTTCGGGCGCCTGCGCGACGATCGCCGCGATCACAGCATTGGCGAGTGTGGTCTTACCCGAGCCCGTGCCGCCAGACACGACGATGTTCAGGCGCGAGGCGATGGCGTTGCGGATGACCACAAGCTGGTCGGCGGTCATCACGCCCTGCCTCACGTAGTCCTCGAGGTCGAAGAGGCGCGAAGCCCGCTTTCGGATCGTGAAGGTGGGGGCGCCGACGACGGGCGGCAGCAAGCCTTCGAAGCGATGCCCGCCGATCGGCAGTTCCCCTGAAATGATCGGACGCTCGTCATCGGCCTCCGATTGCAGCGCATGCGCGACGCTGCCGATAATAATCTCAGCGGTCGAGGCCTGCATGTTCCCGGCAACTGTCATCCCTTGGCCTAGTCGTTCAATGAACAACCGGCCGTCCGGATTGAGCATCACTTCGACCACGGCGGGATCATCGAGCGCCGAGCAGATGTGGTCGCCGAGGGCGTCCTGGAGTTTGCGGACAAGCCGCGGATGCGAGCGAAGTACAGCCATGGCGATCGCCGCCTCGCTCACGCAGCGACGCGCCGAAGGCGGCGCAGGTCGGATCGATAGCCAGGTGGACGGACCCGGTCGAAGCTGGCCTGGTCGGCCGGCAGGATGCCGGCGACGCTCATGGTGTCGCCAATGAGCTTCACCTCGCCGAGGCGTGTCATCGGCCAGCCCGCCTGTTGAAGGATGCGCTCGAACCGCACGTCCATTGCGGTGACGATCTCGTCGAAACCGTTCGATATCGACCACTCGATGATCCCCGCGAACATCGTCAGCGTCGCTTCATGCAGGAACCGGCCTCCCCGCCCCTCGCCTCTTGTGTCCACGCAGAAGCGGGAGCTCTCGACCCTGGTGGGGCTGCCCTGTAGCCGACCGCCCGGAACCAGTTGCGGGAAGGTCCACGACAGCATGGTCGGACCGGTGGTCGGAAGTAGGCGCGCACAGCCGGCAACATCGCCGCGGTCCGTCTGGGCTAGAACGTAGGTCGGGTCGAGCGCGTCGTATTCGTCGCGCTCGCGGCCATACTCGATCCTCACCGGCCAGCCGAGCCGGCCGGCAAACACCCGGGCGCGCAACTGATGCATCTCATCGAGCAGAGACCCTAATCCGCCAGGTTCGTTTGCCTCGATCGCAATTGCCCGCATTCGCCGAATCCTCCGTCGCGTTCGTGTGAACGGAGGCAAGTCAGCATGGTGCGGCGGCTCGTACGCTCTATTGAATTAACGGGGGGCCGGCGAGCTCTGAGTCGAGCGAGTCGCGTCGCGGGCGTCGACTCTGGTCTCTAATCCGGCGGCAAAGGGCATGCCTAGACCTGTAAGATTAGCGGGGGAACGAAACATGATCGCGTCGTTTTGGGCGCGCGAGCTAAGCCCGCGATAAGATTGAGCGAATCTTGACGAATCACCGTCTGGTTCGGCGCGGCTGAGGGTAGCCGTTAAGATGTTGTTAACCTTAAACTACTTGCCACACGGGCCGAATCCCCCATACTGGCGCCTGATCGGCACGTTTCGCCGTTATGGCGCTATTTTCTAGGCAGGACGGATTGGTATGGGACTGCTCCCAAAATTCGAGTTTGACGAGAAAATCCTCGCGCAAGGCGACGAAATCTCGCGCAAGCTCGATCAGCTTCGGCTGGAGAAATTTCCACCTGACGCGAAGAAGACGCTCCGCTTGTTCCCGATGTCGGAGGTTGCGCACTATCTCGGCGTCACCCCTAACAACCTCAAACGGCTGCATCTCGAAAAGAAAGGCCCCGAGCCCACTATCACAGCGGGACGGCGCTTCTATACCGCCGAGCAGATGATGGAGTTGCGGCACTACCTGGACAAGAACGGGCGGTCCGACGCTAAAAAATACGTGCCGTCCCGCAAGCCGGGCGAGAAGCTCCAGGTTATCGCTGTCGTCAATTTCAAGGGCGGATCAGGGAAGACCACGACGGCCGCGCATCTCAGCCAGCACTTGGCGCTGACTGGGCATCGTGTGCTCGCGATCGACCTCGATCCTCAGGCGTCACTGTCGGCACTTCACGGCTTTCAGCCAGAGCTGGATCGAAATCCATCGCTCTATGACGCCATCCGGTACGACGAAAAGCGTCGGTCCGTCGCCGAGGTCATCCTGCCGACGAATTTCCCCCTGCTCAAGATCATCCCGGCAAACCTGGAGCTTCAGGAATACGAATACGACACCCCCCTTTCGATGCAAAGCTCGAACGAAGGCAAGCGTTTCTATGAACGTCTGGGCCGCGCGCTCGAGGAGGTGGAGGATCGATTCGACGTCGCTGTGATCGATTGCCCGCCCCAGCTCGGCTTCCTGACGCTGACGGCGCTGACCGCTGCCACGTCTGTTCTGATTACCGTGCATCCGCAGATGCTCGACCTCATGTCCATGAGCCAGTTCCTGCTGATGCTGGGAAACTTCGTAAGGGCGATCCGGGAGAAAGGCGCGGCGGTCAAAATCGACTGGCTCCGCTATCTGATCACTCGATACGAGCCCATGGATGTTCCGCAAACCCAAATGCTCGGGTTCATGCAGTCGATGCTCGCCGAGGAGATTCTCAAGAATCCCATGCTGAAGTCGACCGCGATCTCGGACGCGGGGCTGACGAAGCAAACGCTGTATGAGGTCGAGCGCGGCAGCTTCAATCGGGATACCTACGATCGCGCCATCGAAGCGCTGGACGCGGTGAATTTCGAGATTCAGGGGCTCATCCACCGGGCATGGGGGCGCCTGTGATGTTGACTGCAGTCAAAACCGCCGAAAATGTCTGCGACTTCAAGACCCTAAGGCGAAACGAGAGGCCTGGTCATGGCTCGTAAAAACCCCTTCGCCAATATTATTAGTGACGACAAGCAGGTTATTGATGACGACAAGCGGCCGTCCCGCCCGGTGTCCGACTATGCGGCCAAGGGCGCGTCGCGCTCACTCCTCAAGTCGCTCGATGAGCTTGCGGCTCGGGCCGACAAGCTTGTGGAGGGCGAAACCGTCGTTGAGCTTGAGCCCGAGTTTATCGACGCTTCGTTCGTCCGCGATCGTCGTGCCGACGATGAGGCCGAGTTCAACCAGCTGCTGGAACGAATCCGCGAGCGTGGCCAGGATTCCCCTATTCTGGTCAGGCCCAACCCGAAGTCCGCGGGCCGCTACATGGTGGTCTTCGGGCATCGCCGTTGGAAAGTCGCTCAGGCGCTCGGCCGAAAGGTACGTGCCGTCGTTAAGGACATCCAGGATCGAGACCACGTGCTTGCGCTCGGTCAGGAGAACGCTGCTCGTGCCGACGTTCCGTTCATCGATCGTGCCCTTTTCGCCGCCGACGTTGTGCGCCTTCACTACGACGACGACAACGCCACCATTCTGAGCGCGCTCTCGATTGACCGGACGACGCTCTCAAAGATGCTGTCGGTCGCGGGGCTGCCCTCCCCCGTCTTGGATGCCATCGGCCAAGCCAAGAGCGTCGGCCGCGATCGCTGGTATGAGTTGAAGCTGCTGCTCGATAGTCCGACAAACCAGGAGCGCGCTCTCGAAACCATTCGGGAGGACGCCTTTTCGGCGCTCTCGAGCGATGCGCGGTTCGAGTTTCTGGTCCGCAAGCTCAAGTCGAAGCCATCGCGCAAGCAAACTCAGACAAGCAAGCGAAACTGGACACCCCAGGATAGCGCGCTCTCGGCCGAGATTTCAGCCGAGGGAAAGAAGTTCACGCTGGCGCTCAAGGCGAAGACGTCTGACGCCCGCGCGTTCGGCGAGTATCTGTCGGAGAACCTCGATCGGCTCTACGAGGCTTTCCGGAGAGAGGCGATTTCACAGGAGACTGGAGGCTAACCCGCAAAAGAAAAAGGCCTCCCAAAACGGATTCCGGAAGACCTTCTCTTGTAAGTCTGGCGACTGAGAGAATCCCACTTCCTCGAATCAGTGTCAAGTCCAACGAACGCAGCGATGCGCTCGTTTTGGAGGGCGGACTTCTTTTGCCTAGCGATAGGTGAATGAGAATGCAGACACCCTTATCAACGACGCCCTTTGGGCGGCGGCCGATGACGCTTGGCATGATTTCAAGCCAACTGGCCGCGAAGGCAAAGCCAGAGGCGGCCATCGTTCACAAATGGCACGTCTTTCAGCACATCAAGGAGTCGCGCCAGGCTCTTGGCGCGACCGACCGGGCGCTGACGATCCTGCATGCGCTGTTGTCATTCCACCCCGAGATCGCCCTCGAGGCCACCAGCGAGCTGATCGTCTGGCCATCCAACGAGCAGTTGATGGCGCGCGCTAATGGGATGCCGCCGACGACGCTGCGCCGGCATCTCGCCGTTCTGGTCGACTGTGGCCTGATCATTCGCAGGGACAGCCCGAACGGCAAGCGCTTTGCGCGCAAGGGGCAGGGCGGCGAGATCGAGCAGGCCTACGGCTTCGACCTGGCCCCGATCGTGGCTCGCGCCGAGGAGTACAAATCGCTCGCGGCTGCCGTGCAGGCCGAGAAGAAGGCGTTCCGCGTTGCCAAGGAGCGTCTCACGATCTTGCGGCGGGACATCGTCAAGATGATCGAAGCCGGGATCAACGAGGGCGTGCCGGGACATTGGAGGCGGTTTCAGCAGGCCTACCAGGAGATCGCCGGACGGATCCCCCGAACCGCGCCACGGCAGCTCCTGGAAAGCCTGGGCGGCGAGATGGAAACGCTCTGGAGCGAGATCCGTGAGCTGTTGGAAACTTTCGCAAAAACACAGAATCCGGATGCCAATGAGTCCCATTCTGGTTGCCACATACAGAATTCAAACCCAGACCTTCCATCTGAATCTGAAAGAGGCCTAGCAAAGGAAGGGGGAGCGGGCGGCAACGCCGCAGCTCCCCCTAACCTGCGGAGGTTGCCGAAGCGTGAGCTACCCTTGGGGATCGTGCTGGATGCCTGCCCCAACATGCGCTGGCTGATCAAAGGCGGCGAAATCCGGCACTGGAAGGATTTGCTGGCCGCCGCGGAGGTTGCCCGGCCGATGCTCGGGATCAGCCCCAGCGCCTGGCGCGAGGCACGGGAGGTGCTGGGTGAGCAGCAGGCCGCGATCACGCTCGCTGCGATCCACCAGAAAGCCGACCAGATCAGCAGCGCCGGCGGGTATCTGCGAAGCCTGACCGACCGTGCGAAAGACGGGAAATTCTCCGTCTGGCCGATGATCATGGCCTTGCTGCGCGCCAAGCTCGGCGGGCCGAAGCCAACCCCACCGACCGCGGACGGTCCTGCTGGCTTCGATCTGGGGAAGCCCAGACAAACCGGCACCTTCCAGGCTAGCGCCGAATTACGCGCCTCGCTGGCCAGGCGGCCGAAATGACCGGAAACGAGGCTGGAAATGATTCCGTCGTTGCGGGCGACTCGGCTACCAAATCTTAGGGTTAACAAAAGATGGGAGAGGGCGATTTGACCGGAGATGCAGCCTCAGTCGGCGGCGCGATCGCGGCGGCGCTCGAACGGGCCGAGAAGTTACGCGGCCTCAGCGATCGCCCGGCCCGGGTGCGGATCATGACGATCTTTGGCGATGATCGGTCAGGTCTCACGATCAACGCCCGCATCGCGGCACGGACGCCGGCGGAGCATCGCGCCCAGGAAGGTCTCGGGACGCGCTGCATCCCATGGGACGAGCTCGACGCGCGCGCCGGCGAGATCGTTGGTTTGGTGGACGAGGTCGTTGGCGAGGTGACGCTGGCCGTTCGAAACGCCCCGCCAGTGCCGCGGCCGAGCCGCTCGGAAGATGATCTTGAGCTTGCCGCGTTTGACGGACTGATCGACTTGCTCGGGCAAGCTATCACCCAGTTGGCTCTTTCCGTGCTGGAAACGCATCCGGCCAAGCACGTCTCGCGGGAGCTGGGCAGCGAAGCGGCCATGTTGGCCGCACTGAAATTTGCGGCACTGGCGGCCTATACCGGCCACGTTGGATTGAACGCCGCCCAGGATGAGCTCCGAATGGCGATGGGCGAGGTGATGAGCAACATGCGCGCTTCGCCGGAGTTGGCGCGGCGTCAGAGCTTGAATTCGTAAGCGGCGAGGGCGCGGCGTCAGAGACCAGCCGCCTCAGTGGGCGGTTTCCTTGGATTCCACCCCCAACTCGCAAGCGTCCCACCCCGAGACATAAAACCTTGGCATAGGTTGTGCACACCAATGAGAGCCGGGATTTTGCATCATCCTCCCGGGGCTGGATAAGCGCCGCCTGCAAGATATTTCGAGCAGGCGGCGTTTTTATTGAATGTTCCAATTCGATTTTGCGGGTGTCCCAATTCGGACAGAAGAGTGGGTCCGCCCGGCATCTATGAGCCGATGACCAGCATCGGCGCGGTCGCGACAATTTCGATCGGCGCGCGCTTGAAGATCCCCGCTAGCGGTAATACTCTTATAAAAGTTGGTATTACACTCGGTATGCCCATGACCACGACAGTCACAGCCAAGGGACAGGTGACCATCCCGAAGTCGGTCCGCGACCTTCTCGGCATCGTCCCGGGCAGCAAGGTCGATTTCCGGCGCGCTGCCGATGGCAGCGTGGTGCTGGCGCGCGCCGACAAAAAACAGCCGGCGAGCCGCTTTGCCAGACTGCGTGGCCATGCCGGCAAAGGGCTTGATACCGACGCGATCATGGCGCTGACGCGTGGCGAAGGGTGACGCTCGTCGACACCAACGTTCTGCTCGACCTGGTCACCGATGATCCGAATTGGGCGGATTGGTCGGTGGCTCAGCTTGAGGCCGCGAGCCTCAAGGGACCGCTGCTGATCAACGATATCGTCTATGCCGAGCTTGCGGTCCGGTACGCCCGGATCGAGGATCTGGATGCCTTCATTGACGAAGCCGGTCTCGACATCGCACCGATCCCCCGCGATGGGTTGTTTCTGGCCGGCAAGGTGTTTGCGCAATATCGCAAAGCGGGCGGATCGCGCACCGGCGTGCTCCCCGACTTCTTCATTGGCGCCCATGCCGCCGTTGCCGGTCTGCCGCTGCTGACCCGCGACGTCGGCCGCTACCGCACCTATCTTCCGTCATTAAACCTGATCACGCCGGACGGCTGAGGCGTCTCGTCGCCACAACTCACAACGCTCCTGGCTCAGGGGGGAGGGGCCGTTCCAGCGTCAGAGGCCGGCGGCCTTGGTGAGGTTGACCCGAAAGCGGTCGCGCCGGCGTTGGTATTTGCGTGTCATCTCGGCGGAGGCGTGGCCGAGCTGCTTCTGGACATAGCGCTCGTCGACCTCGGCCGAGGAGGCGAGGCCGGCGCGCAGCGAATGTCCAGCGAACTTCGTCTCTCGTTCGCCTTCGGGCAGGTCGGCGCGCACCCCGGCGGCGAGCGCCGCGCGTTTGACCAGTCGGGCGACCTGCTGGTCGGTCAGGCGATCGGGCCCGACGTCCTTGCCTTGCCCGCGCACCCGCCGAAACAGCGGGCCGTGGCCGATCCGGGCCAGTTTCAGCCAGATCTGTAGCGCGACGACTGGGCAGGTCGAGTCCGACGAGCCGCGGCCGATCTCGATCTCGCGCCAGCCGGTCTTGCCGCGCAGGGTGACAATCAGGCCTTGGTCGAGGATTTCGACCCAGCCACGGCCGTCCTCGGTGTCGTCGCGGTGGAGGTCGAGGCCGACGATTTCCGAGCGCCGCAGGCCGCCGGCGAAGCCCAGCAGCAGCATGGCGCGGTCCCGCAGGCCGCGGAGCGTGCCCCGATTGAGCGTCTCCAGCATGGCGATGACGTCCTCCGGCAAAACGGCTTCCTTCTGTCGGGGCGGGGCGGCGTGGATGTTGCGAATGCCGGCCAGGACGGTGGCGATGTGACGGTCCTTGCGGTCGAGCGGCGTGCCGCGCTGCGCGTAGGTCCAGGTCAGGGCCGAGAGGCGGCGCTCGATCGTGGACACCGAATTCGGCTTGCGGTCGGCGGTCGCGGCGCCGGAGGCGCAGGCGGTGATGTAGAGCCCGACCGTCTGCGGGGCGGGCGGAAAGACCTCGAGGCCCTGGCGCCGGCACCAGCCGGAAAAGTGCGTCCAGTCGGCGGCATAGGCCCGGCGGGTGTTGGCCGAGCTCGCCGCCTCGACATAGTCGCGGGCCCGGTCGGCGAGCCGTTCGAGATGCGCCGGCACGCCGGATTCCGCAGCCGGGAGCGGGGAGGGGAGGCCGCCGCGCGGCTCGGCCGACACCTCCGCGGTCGACAGATCGGCTTCCGCCCGCGGGCTCTCAGGCGGTGCGGCGCTCTGCGGAGCGCGATGTTCCGGGTTCTGGGCGCTGAAAACGGGCATGCCCTCTATAAAGAGCAAAACGACCGATAAGGCAACATTATCGGTCGTTGTTATCCACTGACAGGCCCGGCGGTTTCCACCGTTTTTGATGGTAGAAAGCGCCGCGCTCGGTTAAGACTCAGTCATGCCCTCACGCGCGCGAACCCTCCCTGAAGCCCCACCGACCTTCCCGCCCTTTCCAACCTGGGTTCGGCAGGCGGCCTCCGGGCAATCCGTTGACGATGCAGCGTTTTTTCCGGCGCGGCGCTCGTCGCGATCGACCCGATCGCCCGCAGCGAGCACCCGCTCAGCTTCCTTTGGCGCGATCGTCTTGCGCTGGCCAACGCCGCCGTGCTCGCCCGGCACGGCGGGCGCACCGAGGACGAGGCGGCGCTACGCGACCATTGGTATCTGCGCCGCGAGACCGATGACCCCGGACCCGGCGGTCGCATCCTCAAGGCCTGGCGCCACCTCGGCGAGCGCGCCGCGTTGGTGCCGGACGACTGGCTGATCACGCTGTCCATTCGGTTCGAGCTGCGCTGCGACGACGCGCTCGAAGGCGTCGTCACCGTGGCGACAAAACTCGCGGCTCGGCAGGGGAGCGCCGTCGCAGCCGCCGCGGAAATTGCAGCAGCGAGCATGCGCTTGATCCCGCATAGCGAGCCGCTGGCCTTGTGGCTTGCCGACATCGTGCTTGCCCATCGCATGAAATGGCCGATGGCTGTGCCACTGATCGCTGGCCAGATCCGGCGCGCCGATCTGCGCGCCGCCGTCGGGGCGGGCGCCGGCGACCAAGCATGGCCGACGGCCTGCGCCGAGGCCTATGCACGCGCCGCCGCCGTCGCATCGGACCTCTACGCCGACCTCGTGCGGCGGGCCAATCGGCTGCTGGCGGCCGCACCGAAACTGCGCGGCCGCGACGCCGACAGGATGGTGGGAATCCTGCTGATGGAAGACGCCCAGCCTGCCGGCGCCGGCAAGACGGTGAGCGATCGCAGCACGCGGCGGCTGTTCGAGCGGCTGGTGTCGCTCGGCGCGGTGCGCGAGCTGACCGGCCGATCCGCCTTCCGCCTCTACGGGCTTTGACATGGGGCGGCGCGCGCGAGCGAAGGAGGAGCTGGACACTGAACTGACCGACCTGCCGCCGGAGCTGCGCTGGCGCGAATGGATGGGCCGGGTCGAGGCCGTCATCTTCGCCTCACCCGAGCCGGTGACGCGCGAGACACTCGCGCGCGTCGTCGGTCGCGACTGCAGCCTCGATCTGATCATCGACGACATCCGAGAGGAGCTGCGCGGCCGGCCCTACGAGCTCGTCACTGTGGCCGGCGGCTGGCAGCATCGGACCAAAAAGGAATTCGCCGATGCGATCCGCGCCGCCATCGGGCTCGGCGCCACCGCGCCAAAACCGCTGTCGCAGTCCGAGGCGCTTGTCCTGATGTGCATCGCCTATTTCCAGCCGATCACCCGAGGCGAGCTCGGCCGGGTGTTCGGCAAGGAGATCAGTCGGGATGTGATTGGTCACCTTCGCTCGCTCGGCTTCATCGCGGCCGGCCCGCGAAGCCCAACCCCTGGCGCGCCGTATACCAACGTGACCACGAAAACCTTCCTGTCGCACTTCAGCTTCGAATCCTTGCGCGATCTGCCTGACATCGAGCTGCTCGAGGACGCCGGGCTGCTCAGCAAGGACATACTGTTGGCGGACGGCTTTCCCGTCGACTTGGGCGCCGACGCGACCGCCGTCGAAGGTGATGATGAGCCTTTCGAGCGCGACGAACCGCTGGCCGGCTGATGGCCAATCCGGCCCCTCGTTTGACGCTCGAGGGAGAAGCTTCCGCTACCGGGCCCGATGTGTACATGCAGCTGGGAATGCACCCGCCGGCCATCAAAACCCCTTTGGACGGAGGATGCCCGCGGTCGTGGCGGTGATCGAGGCGATGGCTGCATGCGGCATGTTCACGCTCGCAGGGCTGCAAGCGAGCTCCCAAGTCTGGGGGGGTGGAATTCAAGGAGCGCGAGACGCTGTGGGATGCCGAGCGACTGACGCGCGAACTCCTCGAGCGTCTGATTGCCGAGGGCCTGCTGCAGGAATCGGCGACGCAAGACCATGTCGACACGCTGTACCGGCATTGGCCGCTGCCAATGTACAACGTTGACCTCAGCCCTGTCCCCGTGACCCTCGATGCGCTCAAGGCCGAGCAGGATCGTCTTTGTTGGGCCGAGGTGGGCGACCCTTAGCGAACGCCGGCCGGGCTCCGGCACATGCCTTTACTGTCTGCGAGGCATCAGAGCCGACAAACGGCGAATGGTCCTTGGAGATCGATCCGAGCGATCCGCAGAGCGTGAACTTCCACTACCCGACCGCGCTGCCCAAGGAGGCGTATGAAGGCATGGCCTACATCACGCCGAGGGTGAAGCTGGAATTCGACGCGCGCGGCGATCCATGGCCGACCGAAGAGAAGAACATCCGCCCGTATGCAGCGGATGAGTTTCCCGACTTCTTCGAGGAAGCGGATTGCACCGTGACTGTGCTGTCGGTGCGGCGCACCTTCCGGGAAAAGGCCACGGCGCTGCACGCCGAGGCGCACCGTCCGAAGGACGCCCCGACGCCGCAATATTTCTCCCGACACTATTACGACATCGCGATGCTGCTCGACACTGAAGGCGGAAGGGCGGCCGCCGCCGACTTCGCGCTGCTCGAGCAGGTCGCCAACCACAAGGCGGTGTTTTTCCGCTCCGCCTGGGCGAGCTACGACACCGCGCGCCCAGGCACGTTGCAGCTTGTGCCGTTGGAGACGCGGCTTAAGGATCTGCGCGCTGATTATCGCGATATGGCGCCGATGATGTTCGATGAGAAACCGCTATCGTTCGACGAGATCATTGTTCGCATCCAGAAACTACAGGACACCATCAACGCTTCGCCGGCTTCGCAGTAATCCCGTCTGGCTGCGGTGTTTCTACGGACGAGAGCTGCACATCTTGGCGGAAGTCTGCAGTAAACGTGCGTCGTGCCGCACAAAAGATCTGGGTCCTCGCCTTCCGCCGCTGATATGAAAGTGGCGCCAGTTGTGATCAAAAAATAACTTTAGGAGTGGAGATGGAACATAATATTGCAGACATGACCCTCGATGAAGTCGTATCTCACCTCATCGCGGGAGAGGTTCTGCACGTTGCTGGCGGAGAGACATTTTCCCTGCCGTTGAGTGATAGCCGCGCTGTTCTCGCGTTCTACAATCAAGACCGTCGCGCGTACTGGAATCCGGATAAAGACACTGCCATTCAGGATGGGGAGGTGGATCGCGTCCTCGCCGCGCTTGACAATGTACCTAAAGCCTTGTCCGCACCGGCCAAGGCGCCGACGGATTTTCAGAAATGGCAACTTACCAAGATCGAGGCGCATCGCTTCCGGGGGCTGCATCGTCATTGCGCCGAGGGAGGTTCAGACCCCAAGCCGTTCGAGCTTGAGCTCGCGGCACCGGCCACACTGTTTCGGGGGTTCAACGGGGCGGGCAAGACCTCCCTGGTGAGCGCCGTTTGCTGGTGCCTGACGGGGTATGGATACCGTTCGCAGGGGCTGCCGGCACCGTTGCATGAGTGCATTTCGGTGCAAGTCGCCGGCGCTGAGGCGGAAAAGAGCGGATTTGACATCCCAGTGATTGTGCCAATTCCCACCGAGCAGGAGCTGGCAGCGGTCGATGGCGTGCCGAAGGTCGACACATGGGTTCGGCTCTCGTTTCGCTCGTTGATCGACGGGAGGGAGATCGTGGTTGAGCGCCACCTCCAGCGGGAGGGTAAAAACGGATTCAAGACCGGCGTGATTGGTCTAGAAAAATTGGGGCTATCCGAGCTGGCGCTTCAGGTCGGCATCCTGATGCCCGGCATCGCCGCCGCGACCCGCTTCGATGACAAGACCACGCTGTCCCAAGCCGTGTCGACACTGACCGGCCTGCGGCCGTTGGCGCATTTTGGCGTGCGGAGTGGGCGTCTGCACGATCGGCTGACCGAGAAGTATCCGAAGCTGGCCAAGCAAGAGAAGGAAGCTTGCGAAACGACGGCGGGCGCCCAGAAGCAAACCCTCGACGACCTTCTGAAGGACGGGAAGGATCTGCCGAACCTCGATTGCGTCGTCGTTCCCGCCGACGGAGATCGCGAGGGATGGGTGGCTGGCCTCACGGACGCCGAGAAGCGCCTCAAGGCGGTCGAAGACCAGGCGGCCGAGGAAGCGACGTTGATTCTGGGGGCCCTGCCGCCCCTGACGTCGGATATCGAGATTAAACGGTTCAGAGACGCGCTGACGGCGGCTCAAAACTGTTTCAGCGGCGCTGCCTTGAGGGGATTGCCCTCCATGCAACTCGCCGCGAACCTCGGCGAGCTGCATGAGACGGACTTGGAATGTGCCGAAAAGGTCCTCGAAGGCATCGAGGCCGAGGCCAAGAGCCTGGTCGATCGCCTGTCGGATGCCAGTCGTTCGGATCGGCTGCGCCTCTATGGCCTGGTTGCTAGATGGCATGAGGCTGCTCATCCGGGGCAGCCTTTCTCGACATGTCCAGTTTGCGATCGCGATCTCACGCAACCCGGGGCGATCCCCCGGGACGCGCTGCTGGATCAGGCCGTGGCCGACGCGCTAGAGGAGGCCCGCAAAGCGGATTCAGCACTGTTGAAGACCGGCGCCGAATGGGAGCGCGACGCCATGCGTGGGCTGCGCGGACAGTTGCCGGCGAGTTTGCAGCCCTTTGTATCTGACGATGTGCCGGATGACCTTGCGACGGTCTATAAGGCAGCGTTGTCCAAGGAGGTCTTCGAGCAACCGGATTTTCCGCCGGTCCTTCGTAAGATGGCACCCGGCGTCGCCGAACTGTGCCGCACGGCCTGGGCGAGCGCACCCGTCCGCGCGCCGTTGCCGAGCACGGCCATCCCCCAACAGATTCCCGACGCCGAAGGCCTGCGAGGCGCGATCCAGAAGGTGCGGCGTGCGATTCGTCTCGCCAGGTATCGGGCCGCGAACACGGAATTCGCGAGGTCCGCCGTGGCGAGCGTGTTGCGTTTCGCGGCGGAAACCCATGCCCCCGCCAATGAGCGCGCGGTCGCCGGGCAACTGAGCGTCCTTAACACCTACCTCGAGGCGGCGACGGCATTCGCCGGTGTGCGTCGCCAATTGGGCCAGTTCAAGCTGACCTGTGAGAAGTGGAAGGCCGCGTGTGAGCGGATCGAAAAGCTTGATCGTGCGGCGAAGGCAGTTGAGCCGTTCACGCGGTTTCCATCCCTTGTTCACGATCAGGTCGCCGGTCTGATCCTAGATCTCGACTCCCAGGCAACGGCCTGGTCGCAGCGCATGTACAAGGCGCAGTTCCTGCAAGCACCTGCCTACGCGGGGTTGGACCCGGCCAAGAGCGACGGCTTTACGTTCCTGGCGGCACAAGGCAAGCATCTGGTCGAGGCGCATCATGTCATGAACGCTTCGGCTTTGCGGGCTTACCTGTCGGCGTTTGTCCTTGCGCTATGGCAGCAGGTCTGGACGAGGTCCGGTGGGATTTCGACGATCCTGATGGATGATCCGCAGGATCTGCTCGATCCGGGCAACGTCGCCAATCTGGCAGCGACGATTCCGCATCTGATCGCGGCGGACATGAGCCCGCTGATCGTCAGCAACGACTTTGGCTTCATACCCACCATCGAGGCGTTCGTCTCAGCGCACAATACCACCACGCCCGGCCGGCGCACCGAAGTGTGGGAGTTTTCGGCGATCTCTACGTCGAAATGCACCGTCAGTCTGGCGCCCGTCGCCGATGAAGCGAGGCTGCGCGGCGAATACTGGCAAAAGACCGATCCGAATGATGTCATGCTCGCGCGGGCATTCGTTCATCCCGTCCGCGTACGCATCGAGATTAAGCTTTGGGATCTGCTGGCGTCCGATCCTGCGGTCCTGAAAGACCCGACGCTGAATGATCTCCTCTTCAAGATCGCCAACGCGCGAAACAGAGGAGAGCGGCCGTTCAACGAAGAGTCGTTCCGCAAGCTGATCGAGCTGCCTGCCCTGAAGGCCGGTGCGCCATTCCGGGACGCGATCAACAAGGCGCACCACGGCAAGGCCGATCAGCTCACGCCCGTCGATGCGGATATCGTCCGCCAAGATTATGAGGATGTCTTCGCCGCGATCGACGCCTGTTGGCTCGCCTATGCCAGGTTCATGGGCCGATTGCCGCCAGAACAAGCCCTGGCGGAGGCCACGACGGCTCCGGTCGAACCGAACGTCGTTCCCTTGCCGGCCAAGCCGATATCGGTCCTCGGGCGGCTTGCCGCCCATGAGGTCGGCGCTCCCCTCACAAGCATCGAAGATGCAAAGAACCAATTCGAGCTTGGGTCGCTAGGCGACATCTCGCTCTTCACGCTGCGCGCGCCGACATTGGGATTGGTGGCCTTTCCCGGCCAGACCCTGATCGTCTCGCTGACCGCCGAGCTTCGCAACGGCGACCTCGCTATCGTGCAAACGCCGGGGAAAACCTACGCACGCCGCATCGGCATCGATAAGGCCGATTTGTCGCGGATTGTCTTGGAGAGCATGCCATCGGCGAGTTCGCGCGTACCGCCGACGCACTTCGTTCAGCGCAGCAGCGCCACGTTGAGCAAGATCGTCGGTGTCTTGTTTGACGAGACGGTGCCGGTCAAATCTCATGACGAGGCAATTCCCGCAACCGGTTCGGCTATCCTCTCCCTGGTGGTCGCGGCGGCGGTCGTCGCTGGCGATAGCGCCTTTCCGGTGGCGCCGGACAAGGGCCATGTGCTGCTTGGACGAGCGCCCGACCGATCCCAGTTGGCGGGGCGGATCCTGGCCGTCGTGGCTCGGTCGGACGTTCATTCGTCAGACCACTTCGCCTATCTGAAGCGTCTTGGCAAACAGATGCCTGGCAATGCTTCCGTGTACTACCTGGAAAATGTGGGCCAAGCTGGAGAGGGGGAATATGTGCAATTTCCCGATGCGGGCGGCGCGATCCCCGGCATCTCGGTCGTCGATGATGTGTGGAAGGTACATGGCACGATCTTCTAAACATCCGGTCTTCGTGTGACGATCAGTCAGAATGTCCTTAGCCTGTGGTCCTTGATGGATTCCTCATGAGCGCACTGCTCGTTCGTTGGGCGGACGCAGGCAGGGACGAGCCGGAGGAAGAATGATCCGCATCTTGCACACGGCCGATTGGCACGTCGGTCAAACATTGCGTGGATTCTCTCGAGAGTATGAGCTCCGCAAGGTTTTTGGACGCCTCGAGGAGATCGTCGTCGAGCGAAATATCGACGCGCTCGTGGTCGCCGGCGATGTGTTCGACAGTCAGAATCCGTCAGGAGAAGCGCAGCAACTCCTTTACAACGCGCTAGTGCGGTTGAGCCGCGCGCAGCCGCGAATGACCGTAGTGATCGTTGCCGGCAATCATGACGCCGCCGGTCGGTTGGAAGCGCCGCGGCCTTTGTTAGAAGCCTTTAATATTCGCGTCGTTGGAAATGTGCGGCGGCGCGATAGGCGGATCGAGGCGGCACAGCACCTCGTGCCGATTTTCGACGCCAGCGGTGCAATGGCCGCACATGTGCTGGCGGTCTCCTACCCAACTGCCGCCTGCCTCCCGAATTTGACGCGGCTGGATGGCGAATCTGGCTCCCCCGTGATCGCCGGAGTACGCAGTCTTTACGCGGAATTGCTCGACACGTTACGGGCGCGGATGGATGGTTTGCCGTTTGTCCTTACGGGACATCTCCACGTCGCGGGCGGCATCGAGTCGGAGGGCGCTGAGCGTCGGATCTTGGTCGGCGGTCAACATGCCGTGCCGCATGATGTGTTCCCGACAGAAGCAAGTTACGTCGCGCTTGGTCATCTGCATAAGGCCCAGGCCATAGGTCGCGATAGCGTTCGCTATTCGGGATCATTGATCCCCTTGTCGGCAACGGAGCAGTCTTACGCTCATGGAGTGACGCTTGTGAGCGTCGATGGTGCCCAGGTCATGTCGGAGCATATCCCAATCGATCGTCCGGTTCCTTTCCTGCGGCTGCCAGAGTCCGGTGATATGCGTTTGACTGAACTTGGCGATCACCTGACGGCATTGGATCTCCAGCCAGATCTGCCGATCAACGCGCGGCCGTTCGTCCAGATCAGACTTGCTCGTAACGGGCTGCCTTCTGGATTCAGAGAGGAGATCGACCGCATCACCGAGAACTTTCGTGTACGCGTTGTCGATACTCGTGTCGCCACGATACCCGGTACGCTGAACGAGAAGGTCCTGACGGATCCTCTGATTCGGTTGGCGGAACGAGATCCAGAGGACATGTTTAAGCTCGCGTTCGAGCGTGAGTTTGGCGCGGCGCCGGGTGTTGCCCATCTGGATGTCTTCCACCGCGCACGGGCGGAGGCTTGACCCATGCGAATCCTGGCGATCCGCGGGGAAAATCTGGCCAGTCTTGCGGCACCTTTCGAAATCGATCTTGCAGCAGAACCGCTCGCGGGTTCCGGTCTCTTCGCCATCACGGGCGAGACTGGCGCCGGAAAGTCGACCATTCTCGATGCACTGTGCCTCGCGCTCTACGGCGAATACCCCCGCGTCTCTGTCGGCCGGCGCGAGAATGCTCCCGACCCTAGTGGAGAGCCGATCTCGATTCATGACGGCCGCGCGATCCTGCGCCGAGGTGCCGGCGGCGGTTATGCCGAGGTAGATTTCGTCGGGCAGGACGGTGAGCGATACCGTGCCCGCTGGGAAGCCAACCGCGCGCGCGGGCGGGCAAATGGCCGGCTTCAGAATGAGCAGCGCGCGCTGTATCGCCTTGACGCCGGCAGCGCCGTGGCGACGGGCAAGACTCAGGTTCGCGAGGCGGTAGAAGCGAGGACCGAGCTTACGTTCGATCAGTTCCGACGAACGGTACTCCTCGCCCAGGGCGAATTCGATGCCTTCCTACTCGCGGCTGAGAGCGAGCGTGCAGAATTGCTTGAGAAAATCACAGGCACCGAAATCTACGCGACGATTTCGATCCGCGTCCGTGAGGGCACGGAGGCTCGACGAAGGGCCGTCGAGCAGCTGGAGCAGCGTCGTGGTGACATTGGCCTTCTCGATGATGATGCCAGGCAGGGATTGTTGGACGAGCAAAGTCGGCTTGCGTCGGCTATTGCCCAGAAAGCCGCAGAACGTGATCAACACGACGGACGGCTCGATCATTTCAAGCGCGTCGCTGCCGCCAAAAGCGATCTTGCTCAAGCAGTGGATCGAGCCGGAACGGCACGTTCAGCGCGTGAGACGGCCGCCATTGAATATCAGTCGCTTGCCGAATTTGATCTCGTCGAGCCGCTTCGCCCGCTTTCGGTTGAAATGGACAATGCGCGGCGAACGGCGACGGAGGCTGAATCACGCCTCGACGATTTGCTCATCGCCCGCGCAGAAGCGCGAACGCGCGACGATGCCGCGGCAGGTCAACTGTCCGATGCTGCAACAGCCGACGAGGCCGCAGAAGACCTCTTCAAGCGCTTTGGTCCCCTCTGGAGCGAAGCCGAGAAGCTCGACGCCGAACTGGTCGCGGCCAAGATCGAATTTACTGATGCGGCAGCGAAGTCCCAGCAGGCGGAAACGACGCTCCGATCCAACGTAGACGCGCTGGCAGCGCTTGATCAGGCTATTGGCCAATGCACAGATTCGCTGGGCATAACAATGGTTCAATTGAGGCAGCAATCAGCCCGCGTTTTCCTTGCTGATCGCCTCAGTGACGCGACGGTTCTGCTGGAGAAGCGTGCTACTCTCAAACAGAGTAGCAGCCTGACGTCGTCCCGGGCGGACGAATCTGCGGCAATAATAGCGCGTTTGGAAGGTGAGATAGGCGAGCTGTCGGAGATGCTCGCGGCAGATCGAGAGCGGAAAGACAGCCTCAGTCGCGACATCGCTCAGTGTCGCGATAGCCTTGCCGCAATCGACGAGCCGACGCTCCATCAACGTGACAGCGATCTTAAAGACGCGCTTGAGGCTCTGCGCGAGGCAAGCACCATTTGCGAGCAGCATATTCGTGCGTCTGGAGATCTAGCGCGCGGAGAGTCGGCGCTCGCCGTTGCGGTGCAGGACATGAGCGCAGCAAGCAGACAAATCGCTGACGCCGAATCCGAGCAGCTCCACAGTCGGGCCGCACGCGTCGAAATCGTGCCGCTCGCGGAACTGGCCGATGAGGCTGTCTCCTCCGAGGCCGTCCATCTGCGCAGCCTGCTAGCTCCGAATGTTCCGTGCCCGGTATGCGGCAGCACAGACCATCCCCATCTCGCCCACCCCAGCGCGTTGAACGAGGTGGTCGCAACCGTTCGCCGTCGTCGCGAAGAGCTGGATACGGCGCTGGCTGCAATAGGCCAGCGTCTCAGCACCGCGACACGCGCACTTGCCGCTACAGAAGGGCGCCGGGCGGAGGCGAACCGTGTGATTGATATCGCGCGCGGCCAGGTTTCGGCAGCCGAGAGCGCTTATATCGAACTAAGGCCAATGGTGAATGACCTTTGCTCGAAGGCGAGAGTGAAGGGGAGTGTGCCTCGCGCGCTCGACCGTCAAGCCACATGCGAATTGGCGGCGCTCACCTCGGCCGCAAAGGCGGAACGGATCTCGATTGCTGCCCCACTCGCAGACGTTCAGCGCCTTCGGGCCGAGAGCGACGGTTGGCAGCGGGAGCATGACGCACTCGTTCGGTCCGTCGAATCGACAATTCGAAAAGTCGACCAACGACGCTCTGAACTTCATGCAGCGCAACTGAAAGCCACGGAATCCACAATCCGGGAAGCGGCGCTCGCAGAGAGCCTCGCTACCATCGATCGCGAGATATCGTCATTCTTCGTTGCAGCCGATCTGACCATCGAGCTGCTCGACGCCGACCCGGTGGGCTGCGCCGACAGACTTTCAGCCGTTGCGCAAGAGTACGATGCACTGCGTAAGCGGGCAGGTGAGCTCGAAATGACGCTGCAACGGTTTGCGCCGGACCGTGCGGCGGCGGCCGTCTCGCTTGAGTACGCACGGACGCAGACGACGGAGAGTGCGGCCCGTCTCAATCAACGTCGACTGGTCGTGGAAGAGAAGGCGACCGCCCGAGCTGAACTTCTTGGTGGTGAGGCGACTGCCAGTCACCGGACCCGGATCAACGAAGCTCGTCGAACGGCCCGCGAAACCCTGGCCAAGGCGCGCGAGGCGAAATCCGCTGCTGCCGGCGCGTTCCAGTCGGCCAGCGCTCGCTGTGAGGAGGCTGTCGCGGGATTGGAGGCCGCGAAGAATCGCCGCGCGTCAGCCGAAGGGGCCTTCAATATGGCCTGTCAGGGTATCGCCCGGTCGCCGGGTCAGGTGTTCACGCTGATTGCCACCGACCCAGCAGTGTGCAGAGCGCTACGGAGACGAATCCAAGAGATCGACCGAACCGTAAACGATGCGGACGCCGCCGTCCTGATGCGTCGGGAAGACCTCGAGAGATCGCTCGAAGGGTTCGACGAAACAACTGACGCGGAGGCGTCGACTGCCGCCGTTGCAACCCTGACAACGGAAATCGCCGATCTGCATCAACGAACCGGCACACTATGCGCATCGCTTGCGCACGACGATGAGGCACGCCGCATAGCTGCAAGCCTATCTACGGAGATAGAGGCCGCACAGGCGGAACTTGCCATTTGGCAGGCGGTCGATGACGCCATCGGCTCAGCCAATGGCGATCGCTTTCGTCGCTTCGTACAGGGCATCACACTCGATCACATGGTGCAACTAGCGAATGATCATCTCAATGCACTGAGCCCCCGTTACAGGCTCGCGCGGGGAAAGGTGTCAGATCTCGCACTATATATCATCGACTGCGACATGGACGATGAGATTCGCGGGACGCGGAGTCTTTCCGGCGGCGAGCGATTCCTGGTCTCGTTGGCGCTTGCGTTAGCTCTATCAGGCCTCGAGGGCCGATCGTCCTTTGTCGATACGCTGTTCATCGACGAAGGCTTCGGATCGCTGGACGCCGACACGCTCGAGTTGGCAGTAGATGCATTGGAAACCTTGCAGGGACGAGGACGAAAAGTTGGCGTCATCACTCATGTCGCTGCCATGATCGAGCGGATCGCCGTGCAGGTTCGCGTTGAAAAGTGCGGCGCGGGGCGCTCTGAGATTCGGGTTTCTACCGGAATGGGAACGGTGTGGCCCGCTGTCGAGGCCGTGCAATAGACGGCGGCGCGGTCACGAGTGGCGGCATCGCGGAAGCACTGATCACAGCCAAGGCCCCTGCCGCGGATTCGCAGTACTCGCTATTTGAGCGGCAAGCCGAGCCCAATTGCCATCACCGTGATCGAGCTCAGTGGCCGTCTGAGCGCTCGCGCGATCTTGCTTGCCGGCAGTCCTTGCTCGATCAGCCCCTTGAGCTTGTGTTTCTCAACCGCGGTCCAAGGGCGACAGCTCTCGCGGCGCGGTTGCCGTCCCAGCGGAGGCTCATTTCGTTCGGTGTCATCTGATGGCGCTGGTTGAACTTGCACGGCCGCTCCGTAGGTCGTGGCCATCGAGCCATACGGTCATGTCCGGGTCAAGGACGTCAGCAGAATGGGAAGATGGCAGTTGTTCGTGCACAACGGTCGTCAATAATCGTGTTCGAAGGTCCGATCCGCGAAAATATTCTCCCAGCTGGTCGTCCTGTCCGGCCGGAGCCGCGAGGTCGTGTCCTCCTCGTCCGACGCTGCACCGACGGCACTGGCATTGCTGCCAATTACCAGTCCTATTTTCACCTCGAAGAAGCTTCTCGATTGTTCATTGGTTGCGAGATCTGGAGTTGCGGATAAGACAAAGTACACTCCGAGGTTGATTTCATCTGATTTTTTGTGTAGCGAGAATGCCTCGTTGACCAGCGGGTCATCGCTGGCCGCAAGCTGCGGCCCTATTATAGCGAAAGTGCTAGTAGTGCCGCGCGCATGAGCGGGGTGAGCTATCGCTGAAAGTTGGTGACGGCGGGAATCGGGAAGGCGGCATATCGTGGGGGTGCTTGACGCCTCCACTTCTCCACCGAAGGAGCGATATGCCGTGTCCAAAGATAACATCATCAAGTTGATTCAGCCAGGAAACGTCGACGATCAACTCACCGAAATCTTGCGCAATGGGGCGCGTGCTCTGTTGGCCCAGGCGGTCGAGGCCGAGGTCGCGGACTTTCTCGGCAAGCATGCCGATTTGAGGACTGCGGACGGCCACCAGCGCTCGTGCGCCACGGTCACCTGCCGGAACGCGAGGTGATGACCGGTATCGGTCCGGTCGGCGTCCGCCAGCCGCGTGTACGCGATCGCGAGGCGGAGGCTACCGATCCCGACCGCATCCGGTTCTCTCCGTCGATCCTGCCGCCCTACATGCGCCGCTCGAAATCGATCGAGACGCTGCTGCCGATCCCTTACCTGAAGGGTATCTCCACCGGCGACTTCTCCGAGGCTCTGGCGGCGCTGCTCGGCAAGGATGCTGCCGGGTTGTCGGCATCCGCCATCGGCCGTCTGAAGGACGGTTGGCTTGACGAACACACCGCGTGGCAGAGGCGCGATCTGTCGGCGAAGCGCTACGTCTACATCTGGGCCGATGGCATCCATCTCCAAGCACGCCTCGAAGACGAAAAGCAGTGCATCCTGGTGCTGATCGGCGCGACGCCGGAAGGCCGCAAGGAACTGGTCGGCTTCACCGATGGCGCCCGCGAGAGCGCGCAGGACTGGCGCGATCTGCTGCTCGACCTGAAGCGGCGCGGGCTCGGCGTGCCGCCGCGGCTCACCATCGCCGACGGCGTGCTCGGGTTCTGGAAGGCCGCCGGCGAGGTCTGGCCGAAAACGCGCGAGCAGCGCTGCTGGGTACACAAGACCGCCAACGTGATCGCCAAGTTGCCGAAGAGCCAGCAGCCTAAAGCCAAACGCGCGTTGCAGGAGATCTGGATGGCCGAAACCAAGGCCGCCGCCGAGCTGGCGTTCGACGCCTTCATCGAGAGCTACACGCCCAAATACGAGAAGGCGGCCGACTGCCAGAGCAAGGATCGGGACACGCTACTGGCGTTCTACGACTTCCCGGCCGAACACTGGAAACACCTGCGGACCACCAATCCCATTGAAAGCACCTTCGCTACCGTGCGCCACCGCACGATCCGATCGAAGGGCTGCCTGTCCAACAGAACGGCGCTCGCGATGGTCTTCAAACTGCTTGAGGCCGCGCAGAAAAGCTGGCGTCGTCTCGATGGCCACAACCAGTTGCCAAAACTCGTTCTCGGTGTGACATTCAACGACGGGATCGAGGTCATCGCCAAACCGACTGACCGTCAGCCCATAACCGCCGCCGCCTGACCGGCCGCGCCGTCACCAAAATTTGGCGATAGCTCGAGCGGGGTTCGCATTCCCATCTGATACGAGCAGACCCGCGTTGAAAGCGGAACCTTGTCCTCTTTCGTCGTGCGCTATCCGACCGCCATGATAAGCAGGATGTCGACCGTGGGTCTCAATTCGTCAATCACCATAGCCTCGTTGTGCAATCTTGGCAGCAGTCGCACTGATTCGGGCTATTCTTGCCATCGCTCGACGGGCGGGCTGAAACCTATGCGATCGGGGCTATCCGGCCGGTGAGGCGGATAATTGGGGTACGTCGTGAAGCTGAGTTTAAGAGAGATTCATCCAGGATCCGTCGCGGTCCAGTGTGAGGCCGATCCCGGCATTTACCAATCGCTCAGGCCAGATCAGCCGGTCCCGAACCCGCTGCCCATCAAAGATGGTCATTTGGTTCGATGACAACAAGGCAACAATTATCATTCGACCTATTATCACGTACCCGTCCGAGCGATACTTTGAAGCAAAGTACAGACAGATCGAAGAGTGAGCTGGTCCCGCAAATCTGAACAGTGCGATAAGTGGAGTTTCTGCCTGACGGCGGGCAAGATTGACCCGCGAATCAGGAGAGACGATGAGCAGACGAGCACGGCGGAACCACACTCCGGCTTTCAAGGCGAAGGTGGCGCTTGCCGCCGTCAAGGGTGACCGCACGCTGGCGCAACTAGCGGAGCAGTTCGACGTTCACCCCAATCAGATCACATCGTGGAAGGCCCAGCTCGAAGGCAGCGCTGCCGATGTTTTCGGTCCGGGCGGCGGGCGTCGGATCGCTGAACCCACCGTCGACGTGAAGTCGCTGCACGCCAAGATCGGCGAGTTGACGCTGGAGAACGATTCCTAAGAAACGGCATCGCCGACGGTCGGCTCCAAGGGCTGGAGAACGAAGCCGAATGCCTTGGCACGCCGATGCAAATTGTTGACCACTCGCGTCCGGTAGCGCGTCTCGTAGGAAGAGGCCCCGGGATCGACATAGTCCATTCCGTATCGCACAGCATTGTAGAACAGAACTGCGATCTTGCGGGCCGTGGCGGTCACTGCCTTGGCCTTACCGATGCGCGATGAAAGTCGCCTGTAAAAGGCGCCGAGCGCAGTATCGGTGCGTCCGACGGTGACGGCAGCAAGGCGCAGAAGCGCCGCCGCCCGGCCGCCGGATCGGCGCGTTCGGGACGAGAGCCTTTTGCCGCCGGAGACCTTGTTGCTCGGCGCCAGTCCTAGCCAGGAGGTAAAATGCTTTGCACTTGGCCACGAGGAGAGGTCGTCCCCGCATTCAGCGATCAGCTTCAGCGAGAGGTAAGGACCGAGGCCGTCGATCGTGGTGATGTCTTTTCCCAGCAACGCGAACAGCGCCTCGCGGACGTCGAAAGCTAGAGCGTTCGCCTGATCGGTCCGATTCCGACGCAGCGAGGCCCGCGGTGCTGGTCCATGGCCACGACCGCGATGGTTGCTCAGTTCCTTCAACACGGCTTCGATCCGGGCGTCGCAGGCAGATGCCTTCTCGTGGCAGGTGTCGTAAAGGGCAAGTGCCTGCTCGAGCGCAAACAGATGCTCGGCGCGGTAGCTCCCGGTGAGCGCCTTCGCAATCGTCTCGGCACTGGAGTGGCAACTGTAGTGGCGCAAGCACGCCAGCGCCTCGGGATCGCGCTCGCCGGCAAGGATCGCGCGTATGATACGCAAGCCGGTCGCGCCGGTGATGTCGGCGACGACGTGGTGGAGCTGAAGATTCATCTCCGTCAAGGCCTTCTGCATATGCTGGATGTGTGCGGCCGCGTACTCCAGCAGACGCTCGCGCTGACGCACGTAGGCTCGCAGTTCGGCAATCTGCCCTTTGGGCTGAAAGCTGGCCCGCAGCAACCCGAATGAATGGAGTCGCTGCAACCATTGCGCATCGCTGACATCGGTCTTACGCCCCGGCACGTGCTTGGCATCGCGCGCGTTGACAAGGAACACGGTAAATCCCCGGGCATCGAGAAGCTCGAAAATCGGAATCCAGTAGACGCTGGTCGATTCCATGGCGACGGTCTCGACGCCGCATTCCGTAAACCAGTCAACCAGCCGATGCAGATCGGCCGTGAAGGTACCGAAACTGTGGACTGGCTCCGGTGCGCGATCTGCCCTAACGGCCGCCATATGCATGGTGGCGCCAACGTCGATGGCAGCCGCGTTCGGGTGCACCATCGGCATGTTACCGCCGTCCTTCGACTTCGATCTTTTGGGGTTCATCTGTAGCTCCTCCTGGCTCCGGCGGAAGGGCTGGGCTGCGCAATTTATTCAAATTCCTAAACGGGATCGCCGAGATGGCGTCACCACTCTCAAGTGCGCAACAGCCCATGGACCATGTTTTTTGACGGGGTCACGTGCCACCAAAATCGTATCGGCCGCTCCCTTCCGGCCGCAGTCTAGCGATTACCCGTTTATATCCCACAGGGGGCGCGCAGCGCCCGCTCAGTTTTTTAGAAGGAGCGCTCACCAAGGCGGGATTGCTGAGCGCAAAGCGATGATCGACCGTAAACACGATCTGCCGATCAGCAAGCAGGCGGAAGCTTTGAACATCAGCCGCGGCAGCGTCTACTATCTGCCGCGTCCAGTGCCGCCCAAAGACCTCGCGCTGATGCAGCGGCTCGACCGGCTGCATCTGGAGTTTCCCTTCGCCGGTTCGCGAATGCTGCGAGGCCTGCTGGCTGCCGAGGGGTGCAAGATCGGCCGCCGGCATGTCAAAACGCTAATGCGGCGGATGGGGATAGAGGCGCTCTACCGCCGTCCGCGCACCACCCAACCCGAGCCCGGCCACAAGATCTATCCGTATCTGCTGCGCGGTATGGAGATCACGCGTCCGAACCAGGTCTGGGCGATGGACATCACCTACATCCCGATGGCGCGAGGCTTCGTCTATCTGGCCGTGGTGCTGGACTGGGCGACCCGCCGGGTTCTGTCGTGGCGGCTGTCGATCACCATGGAGGCTGCATTCTGCGTCGTGACACTGGAAGATGCCCTGGCCCGTCACGGCAAGCCGGAGATCTTCAACACCGACCAAGGCTCGCAGTTCACCGGCGTGCTCACCGACAACGGCATCGCCATCAGTATGGACGGCCGGGGTGCCTGGCGGGACAACGTGTTCGTCGAGCGGCTGTGGCGCAGCGTCAAGTACGAGGAGGTTTATCTGCGGGCCTACGAGAACGTCAGCGAAGCTCGTGCCTCGATCGGCCGATACCTCGACTTCTACAACCGCGCATCAGAACACCCATCTGTCTATGTTGTTGAAGAGAAGAGAGTTTGCTGATCGGGATGCGATCCTGTGGGGTATCTTGGGTTCTGTCGCGCTCCTTCGGCGATAGATTGAGCGGCAGCTGTTATCAGCGAGGCGCGAGCAAAGATCCACGGGCCGTCCGATAGCGGATGGATGGCTGCGATCTCGCCGGCTTCAGCGGCGAGCCGGAGCGTCTTGGGCGCGACCTTCAGGAGCTTTGCGGCGTTGCTAAGGTTGAGCCAGGGTTCGATCCCGTCATCGGCGGGCTTGAACACCGGGAGGTGGTAGCTCGAGCGCATTGATGTGACGCGCTCGCGGGTCCAGCGATTGCCGTTGCCCGTCTTGAGGCCGTTTCGGTTGAGGAGGCCGGCAATCAGATCGTCGCTGGCGATCAGCACCAGTTGACGCACGGCTTGGATAATATCGGCGGAAGTGCTGTTGCGCTGTCCGCGCCGGCGCTTGGGCAAGCGCAACTCGCTGTGAGCGCCACCCACCCAGTGGACGATGAGAACGATCTCGGACGCCGCGTCGTCTATATCGGCCACGACCTCATGGACGAGGGTGCGTACAATGCGCTTCTTGAGACGAGCATCCGTCGTCGGCGCATCCCAGACCGTTTTGAGGTTCGAGGCCAGTACGCCGAGCGAAGCTGGATCAGCAATGGGTGCGGGCGTGGCCGCATCATGCATGGCGATCTTGCCCTCGACCTCCGCCGCGTGAGCGAGTGCCCTGTTCCAGCGCGCTTCCAGCTCACTCGCCACCAACCGGTTCGCGGGGTCAGCGGCATCGTATTGCCGGAAAGCCCGGTCGGCGGCATAGCGCGCCGCTTCCAGATCGCGACTGAGCGCATCGCGCACCTGATCCCGCCGTTCCCTGGCTCCTTCGGCGGCAGCGGTTGCAGCGGCGATAGCGCCCGGACCGACGACGCCAAGCAGTGCTTCCTCGATTGCATCATCGACACGCAATCCGCCGAAGGCGATGCAGTGAGGACCGCCATTGTCCATCCAGGCGCGGCTGCAGCTGTAGCGTGGGATATGGTGCTTCATGCCGGAGTACCGGAGTGTGAGCTTGCGGCCGCAGCGCTTGCACCGGATCAGACCGGCCAGCAGCGCGTCACCATGCTTGGGTGCGCCGTGATGCCGACCGGTGGGAACGTTGCTGCTGACCATGGTGCGGATCGCCTCGAACCTCTCCCAGCTCACATACCCGTCGTGGGTGTTGGGCTTCAGCGCCAGCCATTCGTTCCGTGTCTTGCGGCGGATCTTCAAGCTCACGCCCCCGGCGCTGTATCCCGCCGCCACAGCCGTCTTACCATAGGCATAGGCGCCGCCGTAGACCGGGTTCTCAATGATCCGGTGGATGGCGGAGTAACTCGGTCGCCGCCAGGCTGTGTCGCCGTTGGACTGCTTCACTGGTAGATCGAGATTGTACTCGTGGAGCCAGCAGAGCGCCTGTCGCGCGCTGCCCAGTTCCTCGACCTTGTCGAACACCAGCTTGATCGCTTCCTGGACACGCCGATCCGGATCTTTCTCATAATGGTCGCCGGCCTTCACGAAGCCGACGGGCGCCGCCACAACCAACTCGCCCCGGCGCGCCTTCTCGTAGCGGGCCGAGAGCGAGCGTTGGCGCAACAAATCCAGTTCGTACTCGTTGAGGCTGCCCTTGAGCCCGAGCAGCAGGCGGTCGTTGCCGTGCCTTGGCGCATAGATAGTCTCCTGATCGACCAGAACGGTATCGACCACGCGGCACATCTCGATGAGTTGCTGCCAATCCCGGCTGTTGCGGGCGAAGCGCGAGACCTCGCGGGCGCAAACCGCACCAACCTTACCGAGGCAAACCTCCGCTACCATTCGCTCGAAACCGGCGCGTTGCACGCCGCCGGCGGCTGAACGACCGAGATCATCATCGATCACTTCGATCTCTGACCACCCGAGTGCCGTCAGCCGGTCCCGCATGGCGTATTGCAATGCGCTGCTCTCGCGATTGTGCAACACCTGATGTGCTGAGGATTGGCGCACGTAAAGAATCGCCTTACGCTCCAGATGATGAGGCCTGACCTTGTCAGAGATCATGATCGACCCCCTTCGCGGGCGGCGTCGCTGTCATCGCAGCATGGTCGAGGATCAACTGCGTCATCAGGCTTGTGAGGGCCGCCCGCGCTTCCGCCGGCAGCTCCGACCATGCCGGCGCGCCGAGGGCGCCGTTCGACAGGCCGCTCCCGAACAGATCCATCTGCTGCTGCAACCGCGGTTGTCGATTGTGTCGGTATCCGCTCCCTGGCATTGCCGTCTCGCGTGACATGAGTCGCTCCCCGATTCTGGTCGTGAGAGCCTCTGGATGCGCCAGAAAGCGGGGCAGCTGATGGCGTTCGATCCTTCAACGCCAGATCGAGAAGCGCAGCGAGCGCCGCAAGTGCATCGATGCTAACAAACGGCCGAACTGTCAGAAGCTCGGCGTCAGGGCAGGCCGTCCGGTCGAACATCCATGCTGGAACTTCCAGCCAACGGTCTGCTTGCGATCCGTCCAGGGTGCAGCGAAAAACGACATCGTCAGCCTTGTCGACCGCCCCATGAACGCAAACTCGGCGACCAAACCAGGGATGATGCCGATAAAGAACCTCGCGAAGAACGGTCCTGTGGGCGTTCTCAAACGTCGTTGTACAATTGCCGCCGTCCACATTCGAGCCTTGACGGCAGCACACCGGATCAAGCCTACTTCACCTCGCTGCCGCTCCGTACGGCAGCCTAAACCCCGGCAGAGGCTCCACTTATTGATGCGGAGATTCTGTTCAGACAATCGGGACCGGCTCACTAGGCAGCCGCCGAGCTGGTCGGCTTTTGATATGACCGCGCACCAGCGTTCCTTTGATCTGCTTCAACGACATGACGATCCGATCGATGCATCGGGACATTGTGGCGGATTCAAGCGGTCGTCGCAACAACTCTGAGCTTGGAGGTTGCGGTGAACTTCGACAACGGCGATCGGCAGCGAGCGCGATTGCGATCGCGACGGCAGCCATCTGCTGCAGGGCGCGATGAGCAGAATAGATCTGAACATCGCTGGTGGCATGCCACCCGCCTTTCGAACCTGGCTCCGACAGGTTGCGACCCTCCGACTTCGTGCGCAGCCTTTTCGCTGCTCAGCCCCCTACCATCGCAACGGCCGCCTGTTCGCCGGGCCGAGGCGCAGGTCCAGGATGACCATGACGAATCCGTTCAGGGCATGCCACGAACGCCGGACGCAATTCGAGGTGTTTCGCGTGTCGACGTACTACGGCGATGCGACGTCTTCGGGATGTGTGTCAGCAGCCGACGAAATGGAGAGCTGGGTGTTTCGGAGGCGCCGCAAGGTGGCGCACTGCATTGGGCCTCTTTGCCATGCAATGAAGGCGGACAGTGTGACGACGTTGTTCGAAACGTCGTCACACTGGCTAGTTATGTCATTTGCGATTCTTCGTGTTCGAGAGCTTCTCGCCTGCGCCGCCCATAGCCGCCTCGCCACCAGCTGACGTCAATTTCGACTTGTCGCCGTTAGCGAAAGTGAAGGTGTCGGCCCCGGCACTGATGCCATTCCAAACCACCGGCTCGGCGAGCGAAAGCAGCCAAAGGCCCTGAAAGCCCGACGCAGCATTGAGCTGTCCGGTCCACACGGTAGTCGAGCCGCAACCTACGAAGTTGACTGAAAAGCTGATCGCCGTGCCGTTATTGGTCTGGGCGAGCCAACCTGTCATGGCCTGAGGCGCGCCTTCATCGCAGCTATTGCTCGCGTTGTTGGTATAGGTGCCGGAAATCGCGCCTGTGCTCTGGTTGTAGCTGTTGACCGCTAGGGTCGAGCCGTATTGGTTGCTCCAGGTCCAGAGGGGTTGCGCCTTTGCCGGTCCCGCCAGCAGCAGCCCGAGGCAAGCCGCGCCCATCCATTTCGCCAATTTCCAGTTTGCTTGAGACATTGCCGACTCCATATCGCTCCATAAGCGGAGCTGGCTGCTTATAAACGTAACCGCCAACAAGTTAAACGAGTAACATATTTTGGTTGCTCGAATAGGTAGAATGGTGGGGCTCTCTTAGACTTCAGTTCGATGAGGGAGGGGGCCCGCGGTAATCAGAACTGCGCGTGACCGCATCGGTCTTCCTCCGGTGTAGGCCGCCTTGTCGGGTTAGGATGAGTGCTGTGTAACAGTCCTTATGGACAGCGATAAGTACAGTACTCAGGTTGAGCGGCTCGGAATTGTTGAAACCGGCCGACGTCGACGCTGGACGGATGACGAGAAGCTCAAGATTGTTCTGGAGAGCATGCAGAGCCCGCGGGCGATTTCGTCGACGGCGCGGCGTTACGGCATCTCGCGCTCGCTTTTGCTGAATTGGCGACGATCTTTGTGCACGGAGCCGGAAGGCGCTGCGGGTCATCGATCCGGTTTTGTGCCAGCGATGGTCGTGGCGGATTCGACGCCGTCACCTCCTGCTACGCCGGCCAGTGGCCGCATGGTAATCGAGATCGGGAAGGACCGTCGGGTCATCGTTGACGCCGGCGTCGATGGGGCCGCGCTTGCGCGGGTGCTTGCCATTTTGGAGCGGCGATGATCCCGGTCGCGGCAGGTGTGCGGATCTGGATTGCCAGCGGCCACACCGACATAAGGAAAGGCATGAATGGTTTGGCGTTGCTGGTGCAGGAGGGCCTTGGCCGCGATCCGTTTGCGGGCGACGTCTTCGTGTTCCGCGGTCGCGCGGGCCAACGCCCGACATTCTGCATACAGTCTTCGAAGCGCGACAATTGCATATCCGTGGCATCTTTTTGGACGAACGCTTCAAGTCGCACCGTTCCGACGCGGCAAGGATTTGAAGTGCATCTACACGGAGGAATGCCGTGGGTTTAGTCGTGAGGTACCCAACTGGATGTTCGACAAAAGCTATTGCTCCGGCATGGCGCTTGGACCGCCGCAGGTCAGTATTGAGGGGCTCAACGAACTTGTCGTTGTTCTGAAGCTTCTCGGAACGAATCAGGCGTCGAGCGCACGATCCCGTCCTTCGGTGAAGAGGGAGAAGGGACGTGCGGAGAAAAAGCCAATATCGCGAGCCGATGCAGCTGGGTCTGGATCTGGGTCACCGGATTCCCCAGAACCCGCTGAGCGCCAATCCCAAAGGTCTGGTCCAGGCGCTCGCCGATCTGTTGCTGGAAGCGGCGGGCGTCCAGACCGCTCAGATGCCGGGAGGTGACCATGAGTATCAAGATCACGCCTGACAGTCGCTCGACGAATACGTTGTCGCGCCAGGCACCCTTGCCGTCCATGCTGATGGCGATGTTCGCGTCCAGCAGCACGCCGGTGAAGTCGAGGCTGGTGAACTGGCTACCCTGATCCGTGTTGAAAATCTCGGGCCTGCCGTGCTTCGCCAACGCCTCCTGGAGCGCTTCGACGCAGAATATCGTCTCCATCGTGATAGATACGCGATGGACCAATACCCGTCGGCTGAACACATCGACGGTCGCCGCGAGGTAGACGAATCCACGTCGCATCGGAATGTAGCTGATGTCCATTGCCCAGACCTGGTTCGGCCGCTCGATCTTCAATCCGCGCAATAGGTACGGGTAGATCTTGTGGCCCGGTGCGGGCTTGCTCGTGTTCGGACGGCGATAGATCGCCTCGATCCCCATGCGCTTCATCAGCGTCGCGACGTGGCGGCGGCCAACCTGCATGCCCTCACGCTGCAACAGCGATCGCAGCATGCGCCCCCCTGCGAAGGGATAATCGAGGTGCAGCTCATCGAGCCGGCGCATCAAGACAAGTCCTCGGCCGAAACCGGCCGAGGTTCATAGTAAACCGTGCTGCGGGCAAGGTTCAGGACCTTCGCCTGGCGCACGACAGACAGATCATGGTCGCGGTCGATCATCGCTTTGCGCCAGCAGGCCCGCCTTGGTGAGCGCGCCGGACAAAAAATCGTTCTCCAACGCAAGCTCGCCGATCTTGGCATGTAACGCTTCAAATCGACCGGCGCCTCGGCCGGTCCGTTGTCCTGCCCAAACACTCCGGCGGCGCCTTCCAGGAGTTGGGACTTCCAGGTCGTGATCTGGTTCGGATGGACATCAAACAGTTGCGCCAGATCGGCCAACGTCTTCTCCCCCTTCACGGCCGCCAAAGCCACCTTTGCCTTGAATGCCGGAGAATGCGTCCGGCGACTCCTCTTCGTCATCGTCGCTCCTGTTTCGCGGCAAGAATCCTCGCCGCTCTCAGGCAGAAAATCCACTCAAGCTACTGTCCGAATGTGCGGAGCCAGCTCTGACGTCAAGCGTGGACAGTCTGCATGCTGAACATGTAACCGACGCCACGCACAGTTTTTATCAGCCGGGGAGCGCGCGCATCTCCTTCTAGCTTGCGACGCAAACGGAGGATCTGAACGTCTATACTGCGATCTCGTATTTCGCCGTGCACACGGGTGGCACGTTGTAGGTACTCTCGCGACAACGGCCGTTCCGCTGCTTCAACAAAGGTGACTAGGAGCGAGTATTCCGCCGCACTTAAAGGTACCTTCGAGCCCGAAGGATCGTAGAGCTTTCGAGATTTGAGGCGCAGCTCCCACCCTCCGAAACACCATCGTCCTTCCTGCGCCTTGCCTCGTATTCCAAGGGTGCTAAAGCGGCGCCTGCTCAGAGCGTTGATGTGAGCCAAAAGCCGAGCCATCGACAGGGGCGTGGTTAGATACTCATCAGCACCAGAGTCAAGCCAGGTCACAGCATCCTGCTCATACCTTCGGCTCCTAACGACAATAATGGGAACATCTCTTCGATCACGGAGATCACGCAGGAGCTGGAATCCGTTGTGGCGGGCAAGGTCCACATTGAGAATGATTACCTCGGCGTTGTTGTAGAGGGTTAGCGCTTCTACGTGCGTGACGGCCAAGGCCATACGCAAGTTGTTACTCCTCAAATATTCCTCCATGGTGTTAATAAGAGTGAGATCGTTGTCGACGATAATGATGCATCCGATCTTGTAGGAGCGCTGCATGTATTTCCGTTCTGTGCAACCGACGTTGTTCTTCATCTGCTTGCAAGTTGCTTTCCAACATTCGTGGCCTAAGAGCCGGGCGAGGGGCGCCCGGGTGAAGTGGCCCCTATCCGTGAGACCACGGGGGCCGGTTTGTTAGTCGGATTCTCGGTCGCTTCTTGCCACGATGAAGGATTTGAAGCCTACCGACGGACGCGCCCGTGTGGTGCGGCAGGCTTACGGCCCGGCACGAACGATCCAGACGGGCATCGGCCCGGTCGAAGTTGCGCGGGCGAAGATTCGCGACCGCGGGGCATCGAGTGATGGCGAGCGGATCCGGTTCAGCTCGGCGATCCTGCCGCTGTGTGCACGGCGGACCAGAAGCCTGGATCCGCTGTCGCAGATTCTGTACCTGCGAGGCATCTCGACCGGCGATTTCCAGGAGGCGCTGACGGCCTTGCTGGGCGAGGACGCGCCCAACCTCTCGCCTGTGGTGGTGTCCCGGCCGACGGCCGCGTGGCAAGGCGAGTACGAACGCTGGCAGAGGTGCGATCTGTCGGCGCGCCGATACGTGTACGTGTGGGCCGATGGTGTCTTCCTGCAGCCCCGCATGGAAGACCACGGCGAGTGCATGCTGGTGCCGATCGGCGCGACACCGGAAGGCAAGAAGGAACTGATCGGCTTCCAGGTCGGCGTGCGGGAGAGCGCGCAGAGCTGGCGCGAGCTCTTGATCAACGTCAAGCAGCGCGGATTGCAGATCGTCCCGGAAATTGCCGTCGGCGCCAGCGCGCTCGGCTTCTGAAAGGCGCTCGAGGTCTTTCCCGGCACGCGCCACCAGCGATGCTGGGTGCACAAGACCGTCAATATCCTGGACTGTAAACGTGGAGACCTGACCTGACAGCCTGTCCCGAGCCGCTTGCGCCAATGGCGCAGGTCCGAGCGCTCGTGCGGGAAAACCTCTTCGCCGGTGAAGAACTGGAAGTACGGATCGTGGACGCAGCGCTCGCAGACCCCACATCGGATAGCCCCTAAATGTGCTTGAGCAACAACAGACCGATCATAAAGCGGGTGTCGATCCTCGGCCTGGTGTTCTTGCTGTAGAGCGGGGCGATCTCCCCGTCGATCCAGTCCCAATCCATCTTATCGGCAAGCAGAACCGGCTCGTGCTTCATGCTGATGATCTGGTCCGGTCTTGCCCGGAACAGATCGTTCGATCCCGTCGTTTGTGCTTCGCGCATCGCCCTCCCCCCCCCCCCCCGTCACAACGGAGAGGAATTCACAAAATGAATGTGCAAGCTTTACGGCGCTCAAGCCTCCAATCCCTGCAATCTCACTCTTTGCTGCATTGCTACCAATGCAACGGTTTTGTCTTAGACATCCATCCGAGCGATCGGCTATTGATGGCTAGGCATTAGCAGTGAAACTGCTGATCTCGAGGGGTGTTCTTCAGGCGCGCCAATTGTAATGAGTAGGATAAGGTCGGCGAGCACGACCCAACCGTGGCCCAGGGCCCAACGAAATGCTTCCAATTACTGTACGGCCCTTCGGTCACCAACAAATGTACTGGCTGATTGTCCGTCTAGTGGGGCGGTTTTCGCTGAGTCTACGTGGGCGCAGAGCGGGCCGAAATTTAGCTATGTTGTCCGTCTCTTTACCCCATCATCCAATGGGATGCGCCAATTCTGAGCATCGCAGAGTCGCGGGACGAGCGATTACGCCTTCCTGGCACCGTGCTGACGCTTCAGGTTGCCGATCGTTCTCAGACTCGCAAGGTGGTCAATGCTCAGGTGCATGCCTTGCTGATTATCCTATCACCAAGGGCTACCCGAGCTTGAGCGTTTGCCCCACGGAGCGCCATAACGCTTATGGCTCGTACGTTGGTCGTACAAAGACCCGCAACACAATCCCGAGGCACTCAGTGAAGACGTGTTTTTCCCACATTGCGTTCAACAAGCTGCTTTCATTCGTCGGTCTTTTCACTTTATTGACCGCCGCTTTTACCGCTCCATGTGCTGCTCAGAACTTCAACGGGGTGACAACGTTCCTCAATACAATTGTGAAGACTATCACCGGCCCCTTCGGGGTCGCAGTTTCAGCTCTGGCCGTCATGGCGGTGGGCTTCTCGTTTATGACTGGCCGGATGAACTGGACGTTTGCCGTCTCCGTCATGATGGGTATTGCAATCGTCTTTGGCGGAGCCAGCTTTGTCGGCTCCTTGGCGGCACACTAATCTTGTCGGGCCGCGCGCGCCACAGAAAGCGCGGATCGCCGCAGCCTCTTCAAAGGAGAAGACTATGGAGCGCACGACAGTCTTTCTTGGATTAACTCGAGAGGTCTCTTTTGCGGGATTGCCTGTCATGCATCTAGTGTTCCTCATATGGGTCGTTATGCTTGGCTTCGTCCTCACGAAGTCATTCTGCTATCTGGCAATAATGGGAACTGGTGGCTACGGACTCCTACGTGCTCTAGCTGCTTACGATCCAAAACTCATTGGTGTCATCATCGCGACTGTGCAAAGTACACCTATGAGCTCTGCCCTGTTGAAGGGCGGCCGGCTTGTCTATCGTGTATAAGCTATTCCAAAGTCATGCTTTGCGACATTCTGGTCGCGAAGGCGAGCAACTCGTCGGTGGATTGCCGTATCTCAGTATCATTGACGATGTCACTCTAATGCTGCGTGACGGCGATGTAATGGCGACCTTCGCTGTCGAAGGGGTAAATGCCGACGCTCTCGACAGCCGGAAAACAATTGAGCTGAGTGCCGCTTTATCGCGATTTATTGCGCAACAGCGCGAAGACGTTGGATACTATGTTCATCGCATCTCGGTGGAAACCCGCCCCACAATGCGCGCCGTTGAAGGGAATTGGTTTAATGAGGAGATTGACAGGCGCTGGCAAACTTATCTTCAGTCTGTTGGGTTGCGTGACCGAGTGTCGATCGTCACCATCGTAATTCGGCCACCGAAGAGAGTGGCTAAGCTCATCGGCCGTTTTGGCAGTAGCGACTTCTGCAGTAGGGAAGAGGTCGCCGCGCGTGCCGTCCGGCTGGATCAGTTGATCAATACATGTATGGTCAGCCTAAGTGAGGCAAGGCCTCGCCGGTTGACCGCTTCGGGCGGTGAATGGCTCAGTTTGTTACGCACGCTGATAGACGGGTCAAGTGGGCGTCTCTCGGCTGGGAAACGGTTCGTGCCCGTAGCTGACCTTTTGGCTAATTCGATAGTCACCTTCCACGGGAATGTCTTCGAATGCGACAACCCAAATCCAGATCTCAAGCGCTACGGCACGATTATATCCCTCAAAGATTATCCCGCTGCGACCTATCCTGGGATACTCGATGGTCTTAATTTGCCATATGACATGATAGTCTCGCAGAGCTTCGCGCCCATCGACAATATCTCCGCCCAAGGTAGAGTTGCTCGCGTGCGGAAGCAAATGAAGGCTGCAGAGGACGCGGCCATTTCTCTGATGGCCCAACTTGAGCAGGCTGAGGACGACGTCGCCTCAGGCCGCGTCGTCTTTGGCAATCATCACTGCAGCATCGCGGTATTCTGCGAAACGCGACCTCGACTTGAGGAGGCAGTATCCTATGTGACTCGCGCTATGCAGGACGCTGGCGCCTCGATCGTCCGCGAAAAGTTCTCCGCCCGCGCCATATACTTCGCTCAGCATCCAGGGAATTTCAGCTACCGCGCACGTGCGGCAATGATCTCCTCTCAGAACTTCGCAGAATGTTGCGCCTTGCACGGCTCGCCGAAAGGCAATGCGGCGGAGCAATGTCCCTGGGGCGACTACGTGACAGTTTTTCCGACAGCGCGCGGCGAGGCGTTTCGCTTTAATTTTCATTTGCTCGGAAAATTAGGTGAGCGCACCGCTGGCCATACACTTGTGCTTGGCCAAACGGGATCGGGCAAAACCCTCGGTACTGCCTTTTTGCTCAGCCAGGCCCATCGGCTTGGCGCACGCATTGTGATATTCGATAAGGATGGCGGTTTCGAAATGGCTGTTCGCGCGATGGGCGGAAGCTATTCCACCGTACGGATGGGGCAAGAGCTTGGCTTCAACCCGATGCGGGCGGAGGCAGATGACCGCGGCTCGGCTTGGCTTTCCGACTGGCTTAGGGCATTAGCTGAGAATGAGGGCGGACGGCTTAGTCCGGAGCAGTGTCAGGCACTTAACGACGCCGTTCAGGCAAATGCGGCGGCTGATCGCCGCCTACAGAACTTCGAACAATTTCGCAGTCAGCTGCGGGCGACGGATGATAATGGAGATCTTTATCAGAGGCTCGGCCAGTGGGACCGCACTGGGCAGTTCGGATGGCTGTTTGGCGGCAAGGGCCGTGATCCCCTCTATTTCGACAGCCGGGTCACCGCTTTCGATCTCACCGAACTGTTTGATAACAAGGCCATTCGCACGGCTTGGTTGAGCTACGTGTTCAGGCGGGTGGAACGGCTCGTTGAAGATGAAGCGCCAACCTTACTCGTGGTTGATGAGGCCTGGAAGTTGCTTGACGATCCATATTTTGAAAGGCGTCTGAAGGACTGGATGCTAACAATGCGCAAGAAGAACGTTGCAGTCGTTCTCATGACCCAGCGTGTGTCGCATATCGCCAACAGCGCGGCTGGGAATGCGATTCTGGAGAGCGCAGTCACACGGCTGATGTATCCAAGTACTTCCAATACCGAAGCGGAACTTGCGCCGCTCAACCTGACGGCGCCCGAAGGCGTATTCCTCCAGATGAGTAATGTGGGCAACCATCTCGTACTGTTCAAATCCGGGGATGACAGCGTGGTTCTCGATTTCGCACTTGGCGCGCTCGGGAAGGGAATCGATGTCTTGGGTGGAGGGCGCGGCAATAAAGCGCCGTCGACCTGGCGCGACACACCAGACTTTCAGATGAAAATGCTGCAATGAAGGCGTCCATGATAGTTCTCGCGCTTGTGCTTGCCTCCCTTACTGGGTGCCAATCGATTCCGGAGATACGAAAGAACGATTGTGTATGCGCTTGGGAGCGACTTCATCCTCAAACCAACCGAGCCGCCGCATGAAAGTAGTGAATCGATCTCTCGTGTTTACTTGCCTGATGCTTGGGGCGATTTGTCTCGCGCCTTGTGGGAGTTACGCTGACGAGAGCCGGGTTACTCACATCCCGCTCCCGGCGGTCGGAGTATCTGGCACGGCTTCGGATAGCTCGCAGGAAACTTTCGGCAAGCGAGTCGTGGAGCTGCTGGCGCAGATAACTGGAAGTGTCCGGTCACTAACTGACGGGGCGATGCAACTCTTTGCCTCGAGTGCCAAAGCTGTTGCCGCTATATCAGGTCCAAAGCCGTTCCCGGTGAACAATGAGGCGGCGGATATCGCGGCCCGGAAGGGAGGCTCAGCGCCGGCGGAAATGGCCAGCGCTGCTTTGACGGGAGCATTGGTTGGGCCCGGCGACATTCGGGAATCGATTTTCGGATTTCGCGAGCGCTACCGTTTGGATGATGCATTTGCGCTGCGTCACGACAAAAAACTGGGCAAGATCGCGTATTTGTCGGCCCAAGCGGCAGTTACCGCGTATACCGCGGAAGACTCTTACAAGCGGGCCAATGCAAGCATGGGAAGGATCAATGGCTATATCACCGCGCTTGAAAACAGCGCGGAACTAAAAACCAGCGTCGATATTAACACGCGCGTAATGATCGAAGTCGCGCAGCAGCTTAACGAAACGCTGCGGACCCAATCGGCGATCGCATCGATGGCAGGATCGTATTTTATGGTGTTGGGCTCGGATAGTGCCGAGCCAGACAGTGTGCGCGTTCTGCCAAACGACATAGACAAGTGATCGCATGGGTCTCATCTCGAATATCGCGCATAGCATCGACACAACGCTTGTCGATTATGTGCAAACGGTGTTTCAAGCAGTCGCTGATCCGATCAGAGCGCTACTTGGTGCTATAGCCCTGGTCGGGCTTCTGTTTATTGCGTTGAACCATCTAGTGCAATTTACAAGCGTAAACTACTCTACATACCTGCAATGGGGGTTGAGATATGTGCTCATATATTCGTTCGCGACCATGTGGGCAAATTTCAAGGGCATTTACGTGATCATCACGGAAGTGCCGAGCGACTATGGCGCGCTTATGGTGCGTGGGGTCGTAGCAACGCTCAAGACGAACGCTGCTCGCGGTTTTAACCCAGCAAATATAGTCGACACGTATTCGGCAATGGACGCGACGGCACATGCCGCGCTGCAGATTGCCGATGACTTCTTTTCGCACCTCTCGATCGCCAAAGTCGGGAAGGCAGTTCGGGGCGTGTTTTTTGGTGCGTTTACATTGGTCGTTGTCAGTTTTTTTTACGCCGCGTGCGCTATTACTGTGGTAGTGGGAAAACTAGGGCTCGCGGTGGCTATCAGTCTAGCGCCGCTGGCAATCGCTATGCTGATGATGCCACAAACGAAACAGTATTTCGAGAGCTGGACGCGCTTTACGGTTGGTTATTCAGTCATTCCACTGCTAACGACAGGGCTAATGGCTATTGTGCTACACATCGCGCTGGAGACGCGCGCGGCGTCCAGTGATCCATTTGTGTTCCTCTTTATCATAATGGCAGCAACCATTCTCCTGTTCCAGATTCCGACTATGGCAAGCACCCTAGCCAGTGCATCGGTTGCCGCTGTGGGTGCTGGTGCAGCCGTTGCCGCAGCTTCCATGGCCAAAGGTGCGACGATGAGGCTTTACGCCAACACTCAACGATTGCAAGGCGCTGCCACCGAGGCTGCCGCGCCCGCTCGGGCATCGCCAGCCAGCGATGCGTCGCAGGCGATCAACGCGATGCGTCGAAGCGCTTCTATTCGGCAACGGCGTTGGAATGAACGTGAGGATCGCTGAATGGCCGAACAATTATCCCCATTGATTGGCGATACACGAGCTGATGCCAAATTGTCAGAAATCGTTGGATTTAGGTGGGACCAGGCCCGTGTTGTCTTGCGAAGCAATCTTCTCCATCATCACAACCGGGAGTGACGACTGATCAGGGAACCGCATGTCTAAACAGTCAACCCAGCATTCATTCGAAGACGAGATTTTTTTTAGTCTTTGCGTGCAACGGAATAATTGGGCGAAAGTTGCGGTCGGTTCGATCGCCGCGAGTCTGCTGGCGTTGGGAGGTCTCATCGCCGTGCTGCCCATCAAAGAGACCAAGCCGTATGTGGTTCTGGTGGACAAAACAACCGGCGAAGCTGAAAAACTCGTCCAAGTCCAGCCTGCTACGCTTCAGCAACAGGAGGCCGTGCTTCAGGCGGAACTCGTTTCCTACGTAGTTGACCGAGAAACATACGATACTGCAGACAACAAAACCCGGATACCTGACGTGATGACACGCTCGTCCGGCAACGCGCAGCAAACCCTAGCGGAAACTTGGCGTTCGGGTTCGGCGCAATATCCACCTATAGTTTATGGTGATGACGTGCGAGTGAGGGTCGTAGTTAAGTCTATTTCCCTCATGCCTTCAGACCAGCGCAACACAGTGGATTTGGCCCGGGTCCGCATCGTGAAGTACCGGGAGCAAAAGGGACACGAGGCCGTCCAGCGCAGTTTCGTGGTGACTATCGGATATCAGTTCAGGCCGCAAATAGATGTTGCTTTGGAGGCAGTGTGGAAGAATCCGCTGGGCTTCGTCGTCTCTTCGTACCGAATTGATGCGGAAACTGCCGACTAGACAGTCAGTTGGCCAAACGAGATAAGTGCGATGGTGATGGTTAGGGTTCTTTCCTTTTCTTTGATTGTCCTCGTGGCTTTCTTGAGTGCGGTGAAGGCGGAGCAATCCCCCAAAGCGGCCGCGTCAGATTGGCGTATCAAGCGCTATGTTTACGATGAGAACAACGTCTACAAGCTCGATCTCTACTTGAAGTCCATCACGGCTATCCAGTTCGCACAGGGCGAGACAATCGAATCTATTCTCGTTGGCGACAGTGCATCCTGGGAAGTGGTCAAGCTGAAGGTCGGCAATGTGATGAGCGTAAAGCCTATCATTGATCAAGCTCTAACCAACATGACGGTCTACACTGATCGACGCATTTACACTTTCGAGCTGCGAACGGTCGGCGAAATAAAGGCGGGTATGCAGGCGGGAGCGCGTCAAGCGTTCCGTACAACTTTCATCTATCCCGATGAGAGTAAGGCGCCACATGAAGGTGCGGGCAGAGGTCTTCCTATAAATTATGGATACGCGGTCTCGGGTGATGCGCGGTTCCGGCCGATTGCCGTGACAGACAATACGTTGCAGACGACTTTTATTGTGCCCAGAGGTGCGCCGCGGCCGGCAGTATTTATGATCGGTCAGGATCGCGAGGAAAAGCTGGTTAATTCGCGCACTGACGGCGACCGTATCGTCGTCGACGGGATCAGCGAGTTTTGGGTGATGAGAATCGGCGATGATACGGTGTGCGTCGCCAAGGCGAGCGCGGTGCGCATGGCGCCCCAATGAGGGACGGTTTGATGGGTCCGAGAGATGCTGACCATAGGGGTGATCGCAATGCCGCACAGGCTGAAGCAGAGGCGCCTGTGGACTCTGAGCGGAAGAGGCTGCTGGACAAACGCCGCGCTAGGCAAATCAGCAATTCTAAGCGCGGAAGTAGTTGGATGGCAGTTTTCGCCACCATACTTCTAGCCAGTGCCGTCCCGGCGTTCATTGCTATGAGCTCCACGCAAGTCTTGAAGGTCATTGGTCTGAGTGGCGATGACAGCCAAAAGGCTTCACAAGTCGATTTAAAGGTCGAGGACGTGCCAAGAACTCATCAGCAGCTTGACTTTTCAGTTCCCAAGGCTCCTCCAGTTAAGCAAACGGCTGCCGAATCCGACAGCACGATGGATAAGCAGGTCCATGACATCAAGAATGAAGTAGGCGGAAACGCCCGGCTCCACGATGGCTCAAACGTTTCACTCGCCGATGTCCAGAAACTGCTGGACGGTTATAACAAAGAACTATCGCTGAAACTTAAGGAGGATCGTGAAAGGGCGGAAGCCGAGAATGCACGTCTTCGTGCTGCGGCACTAGGATTGGAAGAAGAGCGCAATTCCGCTCAGCGCGAGGCTGAGAGGCGGCGCGAGCTGGATGAAATAAGCGCCAAACAGAGGCAATCCAACGGCATAGTCGTTGACGAATCAGGGCCGCGAGACGGATCCGGTTCGGAGGTAAAGACCTCGGTGTCACGAGTTCTCGCTGATCCATCGCATACCATCGTGCAGGGGACCATCATCTCCGCGGTACTTGAAACGGCTATCCATTCAGAATTGCCCGGAAATGTCCGAGCTCAGGTCCTCGAGCCCGTATTCGCGGTTGACGGCTCGCGTGTTCTGCTGCCCGCAGGGACAAGCCTGATTGGCACTGTCGGCGATAAAGTGCAAATGGAGCAAAGACGAGTGCTAATCGCTTGGAATCGGGCCATCACTCCGGACGCCAAATCGATCGAGCTCGGCTCCGCAGGTGCGGACCTCCTCGGTCGAGCTGGTACCGAAGGGAATGTAGATAACCGCTATGGCGCGAAGATAGGTGCGGGACTCCTATTCGGCGTGGTCACGGCAGTGTCATCGACCATTCCCTCTCTCGTCGGCAGCAACAGGTCGTCGAATGTAAATCGTTCGCCTTACTATAGCGGAGGTGCCTGGCCAGACAGCTCGAACGCGACAGGCCAGGCCGTGTCCGATGTTGCAGCGACCATCGGTGGTCAGGCCAGACCTATCGTTAACGAATATCTCTCCCTTCCTCCACTCCTTCGTGTCCCGCAAGGTGAGGAAGTTCGCGTTTTCGTGAATCGGGATCTTGTTGTTCGATGAATGACTTCCGGTGCAGCCCAGACGTCTCTTATATAGAGCAGTATTTCAGCCCCCTGAAAGAATATCTCACGAACGAGAGTATCAATGAGGTGGTGATCAACCCCGACAATTCCATCTTCGTCGAAGAGGCCGGATCGATACACATGCACCAGATCAATGTGGCGTTAGGAGCCAACGCCATCAAGCGGCTCGGAGTGCAGCTGGCGGGAGAGGCCCGCAACACTCTTGGGGTGCTTCATCCGATCGTATCAGGCCGGGTTAATGTTTGGGGCAACCCGCAGCGCGTCCAAGTGGTTGTCGAGCCTGCAGTTGAGCACGGCGTGTCCCTGTCGATCCGCAAATACCGGCCGCAGACTTTGGACGTTTCCCATATCCAATTCGTCGAAGGCGAGCAGATCTCCGTGGATGCCGTCCGCCAGGAGCGCCATCGGACAGCGGCCGATATGGCTCAAACCGGTAACCTGCAGGGTCTATTCCGACTGGCAATTGAGGAGAAATTTAACGTTTTAGTTTCGGGGGGCACATCGTCAGGGAAGACGACGGTGGCACGCGCTTTGCTCGCGATGTCGCACTCCAACGAGCGAATCATTACCATCGAGGATGCACCGGAGCTTTCTCCACTGCACAAGAACCAAGTTGGCTTAATTGCCGATCGCACGGCAAACTCCGCTCGGAGTCCGTCAAAGCTCTTGGAAAGCTGTCTGCGGATGCGCCCTGACCGCATCGTTCTGGGCGAAATTCGCGGTGCCGAGGCTTATGATTTTCTTGAGGCGATCAATACAGGACACCCAGGCGCGATAACAACTATCCACGCCGACAGTCCTGAACTTGCTTTCGACCGACTGGCCTTCATGGTCATGCGATCTGGTATGCGGATGTCCCATAGTTCGATTGTCAACTACGCGAAAAAGACGATTGACCTCATTGTCCATGTGGGACGCCGCCGTGGCAGGCGCGGCGTGTTGCAAATCTACTTGCCGTTCGCCCGATCAGAAAAAGTATACAAAACGCGCACGGAAGGGCATCTGACACAAGCGGAGATCGCTCCAAATTAGCACGATGAGTTGAAGCGGCTTAAGGTAACTCCCCTGGAAAAGCTAGGCGGCGGCAAGTTGGATCTCCGTGATCATATGACGATTTCGAACGAAAGCAGCTTAGGTCTTTAGCCCGTCTTATTCGCAAAAGTGCGCCTGAGAGGCTGGCGAGCGTGGTGTAAGGCGCTGATGCGGCGTAGGATTCGGTTGCGAAGCTAACCCCGTCACCTCAACCGCGAACGCCACGCCCGCCATGACCGATGATACGATTCTGCCCTTCTCGTTTCGTACGCATCCGGTCAGCCTTTCAATTACCCACAAGCTATTGAATCATTTGGGGTGTTTCCAATCTTAAAAACTTGAATCGGATGAATCGGTTATGATTCATTGCTGGGCACCTGAATCGCGTCGACGAGGTGCATCATGCGTCCGAGCAGCGTCAGATTGAATGGTTTGGCTTCCCGGAATGGGCGCCCTGATGGCGGCGACTCGCACGAGGTCGAGCACTGGACAAAACACGAGATTGACGAAGACGCCTTCAAAGACGCCCGCCTAGGCCGACGATTTGGCGAACTGCTGAGGCAGATCGGCGACAGCATGGGCGAGAGCATTCCGTTTGCTTGTCAGGATTGGGCGAGCACGAAAGCAGCTTACCGCTTCTTCGCGAACGAGCGCGTTGAGGAAAGCGATATTCTGAGCGGCCACTTCGCGGCTACGCGCGCACGTTACGATGACAGCAAGGGCCCGGTCCTTCTCATCCAGGACACGACGGATTTATCCTATCAACGCGCAAACCCGCACGCGATCGGCATTACCAAGAATGTCAATTGTGGTGAGCGGAAAAGAGACGGCCGTTGGCGTCAGCACACCGTTTGCGGAATGTTGATGCATACGAGCCTCGCAGTGACGTCCGAAGGACTGCCGCTGGGATTGTCGGCCGTGAAATTCTGGACGCGAAAGAAGTTCAAAGGCATCGCGCAACTTAAGCAGAAGGTCAATTTGACCCGCCTTCCGATCGAGAAGAAGGAAAGCATTCGCTGGCTTGAGAACCTTCGGCAATCGATCGAGCGGCTTGGCGACCCACATCGCTGCATCCACATCGCAGATCGTGAGAGCGATATCTACGAGTTATATTGTCTCACGCAGGAGCTGGGCGCTCACTTTATTGTTCGCGCCTGTGTTGATCGACTTGCAGGGGATGGCGGACACGCCCGCCGGATGCGTACGGAACAACCCGACATGGCGGCAGAACTTAAACTAGAGCATTTTCCGACCGGAAAGAATCGGGTGGGGATTGAACTAAGCCGCTGCCGCGGCGTAGGGGGCAAGGTGGCATAGATCGCCTCCTGGCTGAGAGGATGTGGGTGTTGGAGCCCACCCCCTCAGACAGGAGTATCGAGATGGCCGATTTGAGCCCTCTTCGCCGCCGCCTGATCGAAGACATGACCGTCCGCAATCTGTCGCCGGCGACGCAAAGATCCTACATCAGCGCGGTTTCGAAGTTCAGCCGCTATTTTGGCCGATCGCCTGACCGGTTAGAGCTGGAAGACGTCCGCGCCTTCCAGGTGCATTTGGTCTCGACCGGCATCTCATGGCCGGCGCTGAACCAGATCGTCTGTGCGCTACGGTTTTTCTACGGCGTCACGCTCGGCGAGGCGCTCATCCCAGAGCGCATTCCCTATGCGCGAGAACCGCGCAAGCTGCCGGTCGTTCTCAGCGCCGACGAAGTGGTTCAGTTTCTTGAAGCGGTATCGAGCCTGAAGAGCCGCGCCGCGCTCACCACCGCCTATGCGGCCGGGCTCAGGGCCTCGGAGGTTGCGGGACTGCGGATCGAAGACATCGACAGCGCCCGCGGCGTCATCCAGGTGCGCCACGGCAAGGGCGCGAAGGATCGCAACGTGATGCTGTCGCCCCAGCTGCTGGGCATCCTGCGCACCTACTGGCGGCTCGCCCGGCCGCGGCTTTATCTGTTCCCTGGTCGTGACGAAGATCATCCGATCGATCAGACCGTGCTGCATGCCGCCTGCCGGTCGGCGGTGAAGGCTGCGGGCCTGACCAAGCGCGTCACGCTGCACACGCTGCGCCACAGCTTCGCGACACATCTTCTCGAGAACGGAACCGATATCCGGATCATCCAGGTCTTGCTCGGGCACAATAATTTGTCGTCGACAGCGCGCTACACGCAGGTCGCCACCGATACGATCCGAGCGACGCAGAGCCCGCTCGATCGCCTGTCGCTGGAGGTGACGCCACCTGGATGACCCGCAGCGGGATGCGGGTCATGACCCGCTCCGACATCCGCTCCAACAGGCCCGCCATCGAGATTGCCGATATTCTGTGCCGGCATGGCGACGCCTATCGCCGTGTACATGCCGGTCATCTGGGGCGGGTCGAGCGGCGCGTGATGAGCGCGATCGTTGCGTGCCGGACCGAGGCGCTCGGCGGCCACATGCAGGCTTGCGACGACTGCGGCACGACACGCGTTGCCTATAATTCCTGCCGCAATCGGCACTGTCCGAAGTGTCAGGGGAGAGCCCGAGCCGCGTGGCTCGCCGCGCGTCAAGCCGACCTGCTTCCGGTTCCCTATTTCCACGTCGTCTTTACACTTCCCGCACCGATCGCCGCGATCGCTTTCCAGAACAAGGCCGTCGTCTATGCCATCCTGTTCAAGGCTGCCGCCGAGGCGATGACGACGCTCGCCGCCAATCCACGCCGGCTCGGCGGTGCGATCGGCGGCGTCGCCGTCCTCCACACCTGGGGACAGACGCTGATGCATCATCCCCACGTCCATTGCGTCGTTCCGGGTGGCGGCCTCTCGCCCGATGGCGCGCGCTGGACCGCTTGCCGACCGAACTTCTTCCTGGCCGTCAAACCGTTGTCCAGACTATTTCGCACACTTTTTCTCAAACGTCTGTCGGCAGCCTTCAACTCCGGTGCCTTGCGTTTCTTCGGCGATCTCGGAGCTCTGGCCGAGCCGGCTGCCTTTGCGGCCCACCTCGACGCCATGCGACGCATCAACTGGGTTGTTTACGCCAAGCGGCCCTTCGGCGGACCCGCACAGGTCCTGGCCTATCTCGGCCGCTACACCCATCGCGTCGCGATCGCCAACAGCCGGCTCGTCGCACTCGACGACGATCATGTCGCCTTCTCATGGAAGGACTATCGCCAAAACAGCGCGACAAAGATCATGAATCTCAAGCCCGATGAGTTCATTCGCCGTTTCCTGCTTCATACGCTGCCTGACGGCTTCCACCGCATCCGCCACTTCGGCTTCATGGCCAACCGCCATCGCGCTGCCAAGCTCGCCCTTTGCCGCGAACTTCTCGATCATGAGCGAACAGCCCCAAACGATGGCCAGCCGTCGCCTGTGGATTCGGAGGCTCAAACCTGGGCCGAGGTTCCTGCCTGTCCCGATTGTGGTGGCGTCATGCGCATCATTGAGCGCTTTCGACATAGCTTCAGACGCCCCAGCCCTCGAACATCACCGTTCCGATGCGACACATCGTGAGCCAAGTCATGTCGTGCACGACGATCATCATTCGTCATTTCGCTCCCAGCGTCTCGATCATCGCGGACGATGTCGAATCCGTGCTGTCACACTGCGCGACAACAACCGTCCGATGCAGCAAAAGGCCTATCGCGATCTCAGGCGAAGCGCGTCTGATCTCAACTCTTCCAGGATGCGCACTCCTGTGTCTCTGCCTCACGCGCCGAGCCAGCAGATCGGGCATGGCGATCTCGAACAATCCCCATAGCTGCAAAACCGCGAATAGCCTCCCGCGCCTTCGTTCAATCCGGCTTCAATGAGGTCGCGTCATAAGCGCCTGCCGCGCCCTCGCGTGAGCGCGACCTCACAGAACCCTCCAGATTCCCAAAACGGCGCGAGTCAGATTCAAGCTACATGCTGGCGAGGGAGGCCAGCATGTATGGCCAGGGCGCTTTCGGTTGATCTTCGCCAAAGGGTGGTAGCCGCGATTGACGGTGGCATGTCCTGTCGACAGGCTGCTGAGCGCTTTGGTGTCAGCGCGGCCAGTGCGATCCGCTGGCGCGCTCGCCTCAAGAAAGTTGGCGACATCGTTCCTAAACGCCAGGGCGGTGACCGCAAATCGCAGCGCATCGAAGCGCATTCGCAATTGATTCTGGAGGCGGTGACAGCGAGGCCGGATATCACGCTTGCCGAGTTGCGAGAACTGTTGAAACGTCGTGGAATATCGACTGGCATCGCGTCGCTCGGGCGTTTTTTCCAGCGCAGAAAGATCACACTTAAAAAAAGACAGCGCACGCCGCCGAGCAACGGCGCGGCGATATAAATGCCGCACGTGAGGAGTGGTTCGAAGGGCAAATCGACCTTGACCCTGAGCGTCTCGTCTTCATCGACGAAACCAGCGCCAACACCAAAATGGCGCGGCGTTACGGGCGCTCGCCACGCGGCGAGCGATGTCGTGCAGCTATCCCACACGGACATTGGAAGACGACGACGTTCACCGCTGGATTGCGCTCCGACGGTCTGATCGCGCCGCTTGTTCTGGACGGTCCAATGGATGGCGACGCTTTCCTGGCCTACGTCGAGCAATTGCTCGCCCCATCGCTGCGGCCGGGCGATACCGTTATCATGGACAACTTGCCCGCCCACAAGGTCCATGGCGTTCGAGAGGCCATCCAGGCGGTCGGAGCTAGCCTGCTCTATCTTCCGCCCTACAGTCCAGACTTCAACCCGATTGAAATGGCCTTCTCCAAACTGAAAGCGCTGTTGCGGGCCGCCGCAGCCCGCACCATGCCCGATCTCTGGCAAGCAATCGCCAACGCTCTCAAACGCTTCTCACCCGAGGAATGTCAAAATTATCTCGTCGCGGCTGGTTACGACGCAACGTGATCGGAAAACGCTCTAAATGGCCCCCGGCAAACCCGGGGCGGTTCAGTTGAAGCGGCTTAAGAGCTGACTCAAAATTCATGACTTAACGTTGGCCGATCTGGCGATGCGGCGCAGCAGCCGTCGGGTTGATGCGACAAGGAGCCATGCTTCAGCCGAGGTGACGGAGGCCTCCCAATCCTTGGCGAGACGTCGGCAGCGGTTGAGCCATGCCAAGGTGCGTTCGACGACCCAGCGTCGGGCAACAATAACGAAGCCTTTTGCGTCATCCAGGCGTTTGACAATTTCAATCGTGGGCCCGTCGATTTTCCGGAGTGCGTGTTCAAGCGCTTCTCCGGCGTAGCCGCCGTAGCCTCGAAACAGTGCGGCAGGCGCGTTCTACGGCGCCGGCACCGAGAGAGCAAGCATGTCCGATCTAACCACATTACAAGTGCAACACGATTCGACGTTGACGCTCCAGAGTTTCAGATCTCTATTAAAGGAGACGCGCCAACCGGTGCGTTCGATATTGAACGGAGGTCAAGTTGCCGCTCGAAAAGCTTACGTCACCTCACTCCTCCGGGCTCAGTCAGAGTGACAACAGGCTAGCACGTGAACTGATCGCGCTTCTGGATATTGATGTGGACGACTATGCACCGATGGACGATCCGAATCTATTTTTGGATTCTCGTGAACGTCGGCTTATCGCGTTGCTAAGAGCTGTAACGGCTCGAGATGAAAAGCAAACGAAAAACAATTGCAGCTGACCATCCCAGTTTATTGAAGGATCGCTTACGTGGCTGATGACGAAAACATGTCCGAGGTCGTCAATGTCGTCAATCATCCCGATGATTCCGCCAAACGATTGGAAGCGCTTCGACTCAGTGCAGCTCGACGCACCAGCGCCGCCAGACTTCCCTCGAACGACGACCTTTTGATTGCGGTTGAAGACACCAAACTGGCAGCCAACGGCATCAAAACAGTGCCGTTGAATTCGGAAGATTCCGAAGACCGCTCTAAGAGGAAAAACGTTCATACGTTTTTTACTGGTGCGGATTTTCAGGCTCTCGCCAAGCTCGGCAACAAAACCGCCAAGCAGATGGACGAAGAGCTCATCTACATCAAGTACGAAGGCAACTACTATACTAAGAATGGACTTTGGAATGCTATTAAGGTTCCCGACGGCCACAAAACGACAACTGAATACAAAAATTCGGAGTTCAGGAAAATCACGGTAGCACTTGGGCTGACCGCAGAACGTGATAATGACCTTTTCCAAGCTGGCGAAACAAAACGGCGAGATAAGGACGGAAAGATAGTCCTGAAGGACGGGAAACCCGAAATCGTTCCATTTTTTAAACTCGATGGCGAAGCGCAGCTCTATAAGACTCCAGCCGGGAACAGACGCCGAGCGGTCGCCCATAAAAATCCACATACTAGCGGCGAGCAGGCTCCGGACATCATGCTTCGAATGAAGAACGGTGTCATGAAGGGGTTTTCGCGCCTCCCGGACGATCAGTATAGTGGCTGTACGGCTTGGGAATTAGAGGCGGATCTTGACGGCGACATATGGCTGAAGTCAAAATTTCACGGCTATCAAACCATCGACTTCATCGAGCGGACGCTTGGGCCCAATCAAGCCACCCACCGCTTACGCGACTATGTCGGCGAAACCCGCGGGTATAACCAGGATACCCATACGGCCTACGTGAAGATCGATACGGCATACTTCCCGATAAAAGAAGTTGTCGAACTACTACCCAACGACGCAGCGGCACAAGCCGTCCAGGGACCACCTTCCATTGAGGCAATGGACCATCGGATCATAATGAGAATGCCGGAGGGCAATACGTTCGTCACACCGGATTTTCTTGGAGACCCAAAGCGCTTTCCAGAATACTTTCAGGAGGTGTGCAAAGAGCATGGTATCAACCCGCAATGGGGCACGTTCAAACCAAATTGGGATAAGATGCTTGATAAGTATGCTTCGCATGATCGCGTGCTCGTGGAGGTCGATGGGACCCTTGTTGAAGGTCATTCAATTGAACTGCCGAAAGGCAAATCCATCACGGACATGTACGATTCGGGAAAGATATTCTACGCCGATGATGGAAAGGCTAGAGGCGTAAGTTACACGAAACCCTCATTTACGTCACTTGCTCAAACTCTGCAGAGGGCTGAACAAGAGAAGAATAAGGGTAAAACGCTGGATATTCCAACTAGCGTAACGGAAAGGCTTCTGGCGCTTCAGGGGGGCGAGTCGGGCAGCAGCAATACGAGCGCGCCGCAGCGGCCGCCAAGCAGCAGATACGAGGATCGGAACGAGAGATTACGCGACACTTCCCGTAGTTGTTGAACCGGACAGTTGTGCGCACGCAGCGGCGTGTCAGTGGAGAACGCCGGCTGTCAAAGGACGGCCGGCAACGCCCATCCGCGAGACGCCGTGCCTGAGTTCTACACATTCCACGACTCCCTTTCGATCGAGGGCAGAAGAACCAACTCATGGTCGACATCCAAAAAAAACCAATCAAGCTGAGAGATCCTGTCTATAAGAACGCGCGTTCCGCTAGGCGAGAAGCAGAGCAGCGTCTTCGAGCGCGGAAAATGGACGACGAAGCTCGCAGAATAGATCGCGGGCTTAGGAGACCAAGCAAACAAACCGCATATGCCAACGAGATGGAACTCTTTGACAAAGTGAAAGAGGGCTATCACGGTGAGATCGGCTACAAGCTCCTCGGCAACAAAAGGCTAGCAATCGATAAGAATGGTAAGCGCACGCGTAAAAGGGGTGTGGTCAGGAAGACCACGGAGGTCCTAGAACGGGACCCGCAGTCAGGCACAGTTTACGTCAGCCAGCTTGAAAGGGAGGGGTGGCGCAAAAAGGCACGCTACGAGTTTGGCCCGAAGGGTGAACTTCGCTCCTGCAGCCTCGAACTCAAGAATGGCCGTTTCCGTGAAGAATGGGAACGGGACGAAAAAGGTCACCTGATTCGCACCAGCTACTACACGAACAGGCTTCGGGATGGTCGCTTCTTCAGTGCGATTTCTGAGAGAATTAGCGCCCCTGACGAAAACGCGGTCGATAACAAGAAATATCGCATCCTCACCCGTACCAAAGGCTCCAGAAAAGAGGTTTTTGAGCGAGACGAAGACGGCAAGCTGGAACTGATCGGTCGCGAAAGTCGCGGCTTCTCGAAATATTCGAGAAAATCGCCAGACAGGAGAACTGAGGTAACCGAAACCAAAACGCTCTTTGGCGTCAAGTTATATACATCTCTACTGGATCCGAAGGGAAACGAGCTGGGCAGAAACATTACGTCCCATCGAAGGCTTTGGAACAAAGAGTCGGCCACGTTCGACGAAAGCACCTATCAGTTAACCGATACCAAACATACCCTTGGCAAGTTGTTCAAACGTGAAGCGAGATATGTGGGCCGCGATGCCAAGGTCGTGACAACGAAAGTGTTGGGAATAAAACTGAAGACGCGCCTAAAGGGCCTCCAAGAGCATGAGCAAAATGCCCAGAAAATGAGGGCTGCAGAAGCAATGCAGCATAAGGCGGCTTGGGAAAATACCTCTCATTTCGACGCTCCTTCGAATGAAGGGAATCGCGTGGAAGGCGATCACCATTCGAACAGCGTTTCTACCAGAAACATCGACAAAATCATGCTGGCGGTGCACTCACAGGCAACGGCGGCGCGCGAGATCCCATCTGCTTCCGGTTCTGCGAGCAAATCCGAAGCGCTTCAAGTCGACTTCGGCAAGGCGCAACCTCCTAAGTATCAAAGCATGTTGGACAGCGGTGGGACGCTCAGGGAGCACGATGACCCGTCGGGTATGCCAGTGTTGGCAGCAGCGAGGCATGGTGATGAAGCAGCCAAACCAGCAGGCGCGGACACGGTTTTAGAGGCCTTACCCACCTTCGATGCTGCAAACAGAAACGACGCGATCAAAGATGAGTTTAGCATAACGCAACTTCCTAAGCACGAAAGCACGTTGAACAGCGGCGCGAACGATTACCCGTGGGGTATGCCACAGTGGAAAGCAGCGAGTCATGGTCATGAAACGACCAAACCAGCAGGTGCGGACACGACGCCAAAGGTCTTACCGACCTCCGATGTTGCAAGCCGATTCGAGCCGCTCAAAGATGATTTTAGCAAGGCGCAACCTCCTAACTACCGCAGTAGTAGCGCCGTCAGCGCGGCGCCGAACGGTAGGAGAATGGCTATGATGGAAGCCGCAAGGCGTCGTGACGAAGCAGCGGAGAGAGCTGGCCTCGACACGAGAACTGTGGCGAGCATAGGTAGATGCTGATGTCGATCCGTCCTGACTGGACCATTTGCAGAAGTGCGGATAGACGGCGAGCGTCTCGTCGGACTGGATGTCAGTTGAAAGATCTCGGATGGCCTTTGCGGCGACCAACCAAGTCTTCATTCCTGAGGGGGCGGGCGCCGGGACACTGCCATAGACCGCGCTCGATTTTCCTTGTCGGTGATGAGTGCGAAGCTAAGAGCGACGGTGCCCCTCGCGATGTCGATCGCTGCAAAGACCGAATGCCCCGTCGTGTGACTTGAAGCGGACACGGCCAGCATTGCTATTGTGACCGAAGCTAACGACGCGTATTTTTTGACTCAGGAGGTCAGACGATCATTGGGTTCCAGCCAGAAACTTGAAAGGCTTTTATTCGGTGTAGCTTTATCGCTGCCGCTCGGCGTGTTTCTGGCGAGCGCCTATGCTAATTTCCAGCATGGCGTTACTCTCCAAGCAATCCAGAGCTTCGATATCTTCGCAATTTGGTACGAAACGCCCTTTTACCGAGGCCACGTGACGCAGGTCTTCTACCGCGGATTGACGATTATCTGCTTCACGGCTGTCATCGCGTCCCTCATGCTGGCCGCCATAGCGCTGAAACCCCAGCACCATGGCACGGCCCGCTGGGCGCGCTTCGGTGAGATGAAAAAAGCGCGCTATATCCTACCCTATCACAGGGTTTCCGGACCAATCTTTGGCAAGACGGTGGGTCCGCGCTGGCCGGGCCAGTATCTGAGCAATGGCGAGCAGCCGCACAGCCTAGTGGTTGCGCCGACCCGCGCCGGCAAGGGTGTGGGGATTGTTATTCCTACACTGCTGACGTTCAACGGTTCGGTTCTCGCACTCGACGTTAAAGGCGAATTGTTCGAGCTGACGTCGCGCGCGCGAAAAGCCCGGGGCGACCAGATCTTTAAATTCGCCCCGATGGATCCGGGCGGCCGGACCCATAGCTACAATCCGGTTCTTGACATCGTCTGTATGCCGTCGGAGCGGCAGTTTAGCGAAGCGCGCCGCCTTGCTTACAACCTGGTCACGCCGAAAGGCAAAGGGTCGGAAGGCTTCATCGATGGCGCGAGGGATCTGTTCGCCGCCGGAGTGCTCGCTTGCATCGAGCGTGGCACGCCTACGATTGGCGCCGTCTATGACCTGTTCACCTTGCCCGGAGAAAAGTACAAGCTCTTTGCCCAGCTGGCGGAGGAGTGTCAGAACCAAGAAGCGCGCCGCATCTTTGATAACATGGCAGGAAATGACACCAAGATTCTCACATCCTACACGTCGGTCCTTGGAGATGGTGGCCTTAACCTCTGGGCGGACCCGCTAATCAAAGCGGCGACGACGCGATGCGACTTCTCGATCTACGATCTCCGCCGCGACCCCACCACAATTTATCTTTGCGTGAGCCCCAATGACCTTTTGGTGATCGCACCACTGGTCCGCCTTTTCTTTCAGCAGGTAGTGGCGGTCATGCAGCGCTCTATGCCGACCAACGATGAGACATTTGAGGTCTTGTTTCTGCTCGACGAGTTCAAGCATCTCGGCAAGCTGGAGTCAGTGGAGACGGCCGTCACCACAATCGCGGGCTACCAGGGCCGGTTCATGTTCGTGGTACAGAGCCTCTCGGCTCTAACCGGCCTGTACGAGCAGTCGGGGAGGGAGACTTTCCTCAGCAACACCGGGATTCAGGTCTTCATGGCCACGGCCGACGAGGAGACACCCATTTACATTTCCAAGGCGATTGGCGACTACACTTTCCGCGCCAAATCGAAGTCATTCACGCTAAGCCGAATGTTCGACACCAACATCCAGCTCTCGGATCAGGGAGCCAACCTAATGCGGCCTGAGCAGGTCCGCCGGATCGATGAGAACACCGAGATCGTCCTCATCAAGGGACTGCCACCGCTGCAAATGTCCAAAGTGAAATATTACTCAGACCGTATACTAAGGCGAATCTTCGAGAGCCAGACCGGCCGACTGCCGGAGCCAAAGCCGATTACTCAGCAAGTCGCCGCATCCGCTACGCCATTGCAGTGGCAGCAGAAGGGAGAAGAGATCGCCGGCACAAGCAACGGCGGGCATTTTGCCGCTAATGAAGCAGATACTTTCCCACCGGATCCCATTGCTCTCGGTCACGGCGAGAAATATCTCGATCGTGCTGATCAGGATCAGTATCGGGTCCGACATGAAGCCGAAACGTCAACTCCGCTAGAGGAAGCGCAAACTGGACCGGCCGATGAGACGGCAGCAAAGCAACCGCGCGAGCGCGAGGTCAAAGATCATACGTTCGAGCGCGCAAAAGCCTATCAGGCAGAACCGGTGCTGGAGCCGGAAGAAGGCGAGGCCGTGGCGCGCCAGCGCGCGCTGCTCAACCGGATTATCTCATTGCAGAAGCGCTCATCCTCCCAATCGGACGTGACCTGCTGACCTGCCACTGAACTTTCATCCAGCGGCAGTTAGAGTCTCGATGGTTTTGCAGCGATGTAGCGAGACCGAAGTTTGGACCAGCCAGAACTAGAGTTTTACGCTTCCATCACGGTGGCGGGCTGGTGGCGCCATCGCGGTTATCCACCGGGTAGCAGCCGAGGCTGCCGCGCTGCTCGATGGGCAACTGACAAGGCTCGGCCGCATTCCCATGACACGCAACGGCCTGGAGGCCTTCGCCAGGAAAGAGCTCACTCATGACGATCATGTGGTGGTCGAGGCGACGGGCAATGCGACGGCCGTCGTCGAGGTCTTAGCCCGTCTTATTCGTGAGCTATCGCTGAAAGTTGGCGACGGCGGGAATCGGGAAGGCGGCATATCGTGGGGGTGCTTGACGCCTCCACTTCTCCACCGAAGGAGCGATATGCCGTGTCCAAAGATAACATCATCAAGTTGATTCAGCCAGGAAACGTCGACGATCAACTCACCGAAATCTTGCGCAACGGGGCGCGTGCTCTGTTGGCCCAGGCGGTCGAGGCCGAGGTCGCGGACTTTCTCGGCAAGCATGCCGATTTGAGGACTGCGGACGGCCACCAGCGCTCGTGCGCCACGGTCACCTGCCGGAACGCGAGGTGATGACGGGTATCGGTCCGGTCGGCGTCCGCCAGCCGCGTGTACGCGATCGCGAGGCGGAGGCTACCGATCCCGACCGCATCCGGTTCTCTCCGTCGATCCTGCCGCCCTACATGCGCCGCTCGAAATCGATCGAGACGCTGCTGCCGATCCTTTACCTGAAGGGTATCTCCACCGGCGACTTCTCCGAGGCTCTGGCGGCGCTGCTCGGCAAGGATGCTGCCGGGTTGTCGGCATCGGCCGTCTGAAGGACGGTTGGCTTGACGAACACACCGCGTGGCAGAGGCGCGATCTGTCGGCGAAGCGCTACGTCTACATCTGGGCCGATGGCATCCATCTCCAAGCACGCCTCGAAGACGAAAAGCAGTGCATCCTGGTGCTGATCGGCGCGACGCCGGAAGGCCGCAAGGAACTGGTCGGCTTCACCGATGGCGCCCGCGAGAGCGCGCAGGACTGGCGCGATCTGCTGCTCGACCTGAAGCGGCGCGGGCTCGGCGTGCCGCCGCGGCTCACCATCGCCGACGGCGTGCTCGGGTTCTGGAAGGCCGCCGGCGAGGTCTGGCCGAAAACGCGCGAGCAGCGCTGCTGGGTACACAAGACCGCCAACGTGATCGCCAAGTTGCCGAAGAGCCAGCAGCCTAAAGCCAAACGCGCGTTGCAGGAGAGCTGGATGGCCGAAACCAAGGCCGCCGCCGAGCTGGCGTTCGACGCCTTCATCGAGAGCTATACGCCAAAATACGAGAAGGCGGCCGACTGCCTGAGCAAGGATCGGGACACGCTACTGGCGTTCTACGACTTCCCGGCCGAACACTGGAAACACCTGCGGACCACCAATCCCATTGAAAGCACCTTCGCTACCGTGCGCCACCGCACGATCCGATCGAAGGGCTGCCTGTCCAACAGAACGGCGCTCGCGATGGTCTTCAAACTGCTTGAGGCCGCGCAGAAAAGCCGGCGTCGTCTCGATGGCCGCAACCAGTTGCCAAAACTCGTTCTCGGTGTGACATTCAACGACGGGATCGAGGTCATCGCCAAACCGACTGACCGTCAGCCCATAACCGCCGCCGCCTGACCGGCCGCGCCGTCACCAAAATTTGGCGATAGCTCCTTATTCGTCAGAGGGCGCCGGAGAGGCTGGCGAGCGTGGTGTAAAGCGCTGATGCGGCGTAGGATTCGGTTGCAAAGCCAACCCCATCACCTTCAGCCGCGAACACCACGCCCGCCATGACCGATGATACGATTCTGCCCTTCTCGTTTCCAGCCGTTCACGCCAAGAAAGTCACAGCTGCCTTCGATGGCGGTCGGCTGACCTCGAACGGGGGCGTGATGCTTCTGGCGATGGCCGAGCGGCGTCTCGGCTTGGCCGACAATTTGGCTCGGGTGTTCCCGGATCGGCGCGATCCGACGCGGGTCGTGCACAGCCTTGTCGATATGTTCCGCGCGCGCATGTTCGCGATCTGCTGCGGCTACGAGGACGCCGACGACCTCGATCATCTGCGGTCCGATCCCGCATTCAAGCTGGCCTGCGGACGGCTGCCGGACACGGGTCGCGATCTGTGTTCCCAACCGACGCTGTCGCGGCTGGAGAATGCTCCGCGCCTTCGACGCATGGATGGATAGCTACCCGCGCGAGCCGGCATCCGTCACGCTCGACATCGATGATACCTGCGATGTCGTCCACGGCCATCAGCAGCTCTCGCTGTTCAACGCTCATTATGACGAACGCTGCTTCCTGCCGATCCACGTCTACGACACGGAGAAGAGCCGGCCCGTGGCGGTCGTGCTGCGGCCCGGCAAGACGCCGGGCGGCGTCGAGGTGCGTGCCCATCTGCGCCGCCTGATACGGCATATCCGGACGCGGTGGCACAACACGCGAATTACGTTCCGTAGCGACGGGCACTATGCCCGGCCGGAGGCACCGGAGGCAATGGCGTGGTGCGAGACCAACGGCATCGACTACATCTTCGGTCTGTCCGGCACCAAGCCGCTCGCCAGAAAAGTCGACGAGGCCGCCGACGACATCCGCACCCGACGCGCCATCGAGAACCTGCCGGTTCTGCGTGGCTATACCGAGACGCGCCACAAGGCAAAGTCCTGGGATCGCGAACGACGTACCGTCGCCCGTATTGAGGCGACGATGCTCGGCCTCGACATCCGTTTCGTCGTCACCAGCCTCGATGTCGGCTCGGCCGAGTGGATCTACGACAGCCTGTATTGCGCGCGCGGCCAAGCCGAGAATCTGATCAAGCTGCATAAGACGCAGCTCGCCTCCGACCGCACCAGCTGCCGTTCGGCGCTCGCCAATCAAGTCCGCCTCGTTCTCGACACCGCCGCTTATTGGCTGATGCTGACCGTGCGCGACGCGATTCCCAAAGACCGGGAATTGGCCACAGCCGAGTTCGCGACGCTGCGTCTTCGTCTCTTGAAACTCGCTGCCCGTGTCGTCGAGACCACGAGCCGCATTCGCCTTGCGTTTGCCGCGGCATGTCCCGAAGCCGACCTGATCCGCGGCTTGCCAGGCGCGCTGCTGCCGCTCGGTCCTTGACCGGCGGGGCGTCCGCCCCCTGTGCGCCCAACCTACACCTCAAGCGCGTTGCAAAGTACCGGTCATCAGGCGGTGAAAAGCCGAAGGCAATCCCGCGCGCCTCGTCAGAGCAAATGTGCGGCCACATCAATCGGACTAAAAAACGCACTCTCACGAATAGGACGGGCTAGTTGGCCACTGTCATTGCCGTCATTTACCACCTGGCTGGCGACGATCAGCTTGTGTTTTCCGTCGAAAGCGAGCTGCACATTATATCCGGCAATTGTGTGACCGCCCTCCGTCAGGAGGCGAGCATCGGCTGTCGGTTCGCGACAGCTGCAGCTCACCGTTCTCCCCAAACGATCGAGATACGCCGTAGTGCGGGTTCTTCTCGCCATCAGTGTTGCCAGCTTTTCGGCTGTCGGTAGACAAAAGCCGCGCAGATGCCCTCGTCGATCGATTGCAGCGAAATACGAGAGCTACACGCAGAGGAAGCTGCGGAGCGCTTCAAGGCAATCGAACGTGACATAGAAGCCTATGCAGACGCACTGCGGCCAAGTGTAGCAAGATCAAGGTTGGCTACGTAGGCGTCATTGCGCGCACCGGGTTAATAGCACCGACGTAGTCTCGATACGCGGTGGCAGGAGGATGGTCTGCTCGCGGCATGAACGCCTTTGAATGCGCGATCGTTATGCGAACGATCGTACGCCAACGGGCGCCGAAGAGTCCTTGCCCAATCTCCGCCGCGTTGTCCACCCAAGCACCACAGGATCTCATAATGAGCGCCACCTACAGAAGTCAAAGAAGAGATCTAAGTATTGATTGATACTCTAGGAATCTTCTCGCATTCGCAACTTTGCCGTAAATGGCGTCTTCTTGGTAGAATGCTAGCGGTTGAACGCCCATCGGAGGTTCTGATTTCTGCGCAAGTGCAAACCGTAAAGACTTTCACGCAAACGCGATCGGGACAGTCAGGTGGGGGCTGAGCTGAAACTGGAACTCAAATGTCGGCGGGCTTTGCGAATGGCACGGAACCGCCACCGCACCAGAAAACCTCTCGCGCTTTGCTTGTTCGTGCGTTTTTCCAAGGTTCAGTTTCGAAGAGATCTGGTTGGGACGACTGCATATTCTTCGTCAGGCGAACGTAATAGCCATGGCAAGCCAGGAATCTCGAAGCGCCGGCGCCAATCGAGTGTCGCAGCGAGATCAAGTCCAGTATTGCGCGACAGCGGGGGCGCCCAACCCAACGAGAACGTTCGGATCGCATTCACAAGTGCCGGCTCTCTCGACAGAATGAGAAATGTAGTTAGTCTAATTGTCGAGTCGGCGAAGGCTTTGCCCAACCATTCGTCAACGGAGTCCTCTTCTGGGCCGAATGAGAGTTACTAGATGTATGAATGTAACCCGATCGCTCCTTTCGGGCCGGCTCGTCTGTCCCTTGCCACCATTGGAAACTGCCGCGAAGTGGGTGGCTTTCGGGGCAGCAAGTCAGTTAACAAGTGGCAGGTGTTCCGAGATATTTGTGCGGCACGATCCGAACTTAATGTATCCGATCGCGCGCTCACAATCCTCAGCGCGCTGTTGAGTTTCCATCCCGGGACAGTTCTCGTCGCAGGCTGCCGCAAGCCCGTGGTGTATCCATCGAATCGCCGGCTTACTATGCGGGCACACGGGGTCGCACCCTCCACGCTCCGCCGCCATCTCGCTTCCTTGGTCAAGCTGGGGCTTCTCGTGCGGCGGGACAGTCCGAACGGCAAGCGCTACGTCCGACGTGATGCAAACGGCGCGTCGGTCCAAGCATTTGGGTTTGATCTCAGCCCTCTCATCACACGGGCGGAGGAGTTTGCGCAATTGGCAGATCATATTTCCAAACAGCGCGAGGCCCTCAGGGCTTTACGTGAGGAAGCGACCCTCGCACGCCGCGACATCGTCAAGATGATCGCGGTGTGTGCCGAAGAGGGAGTGAAAGCCGATTGGCCAGCGATCCATCTGCAGTTGCAGGAGGTCGTGCGGCCTCTTCCTCGCCGTGCTTCTCGCGAGGCTCTGGAGAGCGTCGTGCAGAAGCGTTGGGCTCTTGCCGCAGCCATTGTCGCAATTCTGCAGCGGCATACAGAGACGATTAAGGGCGAAAGATTGGCCATCACCGATATCCCTCCTCTGGCCGTCCAAGAAGAGTCGCCCGCTGAAACTCCCACCATACCTATCCCGAACGGGAAGACCCAATCAATCACGATTCCCCTTCGGTGCGTCGTGGAGGCTTGTCCGGATTTCGCAGATTATGCCGCCGGCAATATCCTGACGATCCAGGATATGATCGCCACAGCGAGTCTCGTTAGACCGCTGCTCGGTGTTAGTTGGAGCGCTTGGCGCGAGGCCTGCTCGGTGATGGGAGAGGTACAGGCCAGTGCTACGCTTGCCGCGATCCTGCAACGGGGTGACTCCATCAAAAACGCTGGTGGATATTTGCGAACCTTGACGCAACGAGCAGCTGCTGGGGCGTTTTCAATTTGGTCAATGCTGATGGTCTTGAAAACATCCCGCTGTAGGCAGGAAACCACCTATGCCGCTGCGGTCGCCCCTCCTTCTGGGAACGAGAGCCGTTTCTGCCCTCAATCGGTCCTCGTGCGAGGACCGCGAGTGGTCAGCCTCATACATCGTGCTTCCGCGGAAAAACTCGCCAGAGAGCCGGTCCAGTAAATCTGAACAGCGCGAGAAATGGGAGTTTCTACCTAACGGCGGCAAGATCGAACGTATCCGTCCGAGCTAACTTACCATTACCCACATCTTTTGAGGTGCACTGAGCCGAAAAACTTGAGTCGCTAGAATCGCTTGTGATTCTTTGATGGGCACCTGATTCGAGAAGAGGTGCTCTAGGTCGTGTGGACACTTACCGCATCCAAAGGACGATGGCTGCGAGAGTGACGACGGCTAGGTAATTTCGGGCGGTCTTTTCGAAGCGGGTTGCGACGCGGCGGAACTGCTTGAGCTTTGAGAAGCAGCATTCGACGAGGTGACGCTGGGCATAGAGGTGCTTGTCCAGCGGGTATTTGAGTGCGCGTGATGGGTTGTTGGGGATGACGGCGAGCGCGCCCTTGGCGGCGATGGCTTGGCGCAAATGATCGGCGTCATAGGCCGTATCGGCCATGACGACCTCGGCAGGTAGTCCCTCGATCAATGCGGCAGCTTGCGGTGCATCGCCCTTCTGGCCTGCGGTCAGCGCGAACCGTACGGGACATCCAAGCCACGAACGGCCATATGTATCTTGGTGCTCAGGCCACCGCGCGAGCGGCCGATCGCCTGATCTTCAGACCCCCTTTTTTGGCCCCGGCGGCGTGCTGATGCGCCCGGACGATGGTGGAATCGACGATCAAATATTCGAAGTCCGGATCATCGGACATCGCCTCGAAGATCCGCCACCAGACGCCCTTGATGCTCCATCGACTGAAGCGCCGGAACACGCTGTTCCAATCCCCGAACGCCTCCGGGAGATCACGCCAGGGAGAGCCCGTGCGAACAATCCAAAGTACACCTTCCACGAACATCCGATTGTCGCGCCAAGTGGAGCCCTTCTGGTCGGGGCGACCTATGATCAGCGGCGCCATCCGCTCCCAAGCCGCGTCGCTCAATACCAAACGGTCCATCACACCCAAGACTGCCTCCCCAAAAACAGTCTTGAATCTGACTCGCGCCGTTTTGGGAATCTGGAGGGTTCTGTGAGGTCGCGCTCACGCGAGGGCGCGGCAGGCGCTTATGACGCGACCTCATTGAAGCCGGATTGAACGAAGGCGCGGGAGGCTATTCGCGGTTTTGCAGCTATGGGGATTGTTCGAGATCGCCATGCCCGATCTGCTGGCTCGGCGCGTGAGGCAGAGACACAGGAGTGCGCATCCTGGAAGAGTTGAGATCAGACGCGCTTCGCCTGAGATCGCGATAGGCCTTTTGCTGCATCGGACGGTTGTTGTCGCGCAGTGTGACAGCACGGATTCGACATCGTCCGCGATGATCGAGACGCTGGGAGCGAAATGACGAATGATGATCGTCGTGCACGACATGACTTGGCTCACGATGTGTCGCATCGGAACGGTGATGTTCGAGGGCTGGGGCGTCTGAAGCTATGTCGAAAGCGCTCAATGATGCGCATGACGCCACCACAATCGGGACAGGCAGGAACCTCGGCCCAGGTTTGAGCCTCCGAATCCACAGGCGACGGCTGGCCATCGTTTGGGGCTGTTCGCTCATGATCGAGAAGTTCGCGGCAAAGGGCGAGCTTGGCAGCGCGATGGCGGTTGGCCATGAAGCCGAAGTGGCGGATGCGGTGGAAGCCGTCAGGCAGCGTATGAAGCAGGAAACGGCGAATGAACTCATCGGGCTTGAGATTCATGATCTTTGTCGCGCTGTTTTGGCGATAGTCCTTCCATGAGAAGGCGACATGATCGTCGTCGAGTGCGACGAGCCGGCTGTTGGCGATCGCGACGCGATGGGTGTAGCGGCCGAGATAGGCCAGGACCTGTGCGGGTCCGCCGAAGGGCCGCTTGGCGTAAACAACCCAGTTGATGCGTCGCATGGCGTCGAGGTGGGCCGCAAAGGCAGCCGGCTCGGCCAGAGCTCCGAGATCGCCGAAGAAACGGAAGGCACCGGAGTTGAAGGCTGCCGACAGACGTTTGAGAAAAAGTGTGCGAAATAGTCTGGACAACGGTTTGACGGCCAGGAAGAAGTTCGGTCGGCAAGCGGTCCAGCGCGCGCCATCGGGCGAGAGGCCGCCACCCGGAACGACGCAATGGACGTGGGGATGATGCATCAGCGTCTGTCCCCAGGTGTGGAGGACGGCGACGCCGCCGATCGCACCGCCGAGCCGGCGTGGATTGGCGGCGAGCGTCGTCATCGCCTCGGCGGCAGCCTTGAACAGGATGGCATAGACGACGGCCTTGTTCTGGAAAGCGATCGCGGCGATCGGTGCGGGAAGTGTAAAGACGACGTGGAAATAGGGAACCGGAAGCAGGTCGGCTTGACGCGCGGCGAGCCACGCGGCTCGGGCTCTCCCCTGACACTTCGGACAGTGCCGATTGCGGCAGGAATTATAGGCAACGCGTGTCGTGCCGCAGTCGTCGCAAGCCTGCATGTGGCCGCCGAGCGCCTCGGTCCGGCACGCAACGATCGCGCTCATCACGCGCCGCTCGACCCGCCCCAGATGACCGGCATGTACACGGCGATAGGCGTCGCCATGCCGGCACAGAATATCGGCAATCTCGATGGCGGGCCTGTTGGAGCGGATGTCGGAGCGGGTCATGACCCGCATCCCGCTGCGGGTCATCCAGGTGGCGTCACCTCCAGCGACAGGCGATCGAGCGGGCTCTGCGTCGCTCGGATCGTATCGGTGGCGACCTGCGTGTAGCGCGCTGTCGACGACAAATTATTGTGCCCGAGCAAGACCTGGATGATCCGGATATCGGTTCCGTTCTCGAGAAGATGTGTCGCGAAGCTGTGGCGCAGCGTGTGCAGCGTGACGCGCTTGGTCAGGCCCGCAGCCTTCACCGCCGACCGGCAGGCGGCATGCAGCACGGTCTGATCGATCGGATGATCTTCGTCACGACCAGGGAACAGATAAAGCCGCGGCCGGGCGAGCCGCCAGTAGGTGCGCAGGATGCCCAGCAGCTGGGGCGACAGCATCACGTTGCGATCCTTCGCGCCCTTGCCGTGGCGCACCTGGATGACGCCGCGGGCGCTGTCGATGTCTTCGATCCGCAGTCCCGCAACCTCCGAGGCCCTGAGCCCGGCCGCATAGGCGGTGGTGAGCGCGGCGCGGCTCTTCAGGCTCGATACCGCTTCAAGAAACTGAACCACTTCGTCGGCGCTGAGAACGACCGGCAGCTTGCGCGGTTCTCGCGCATAGGGAATGCGCTCTGGGATGAGCGCCTCGCCGAGCGTGACGCCGTAGAAAAACCGTAGCGCACAGACGATCTGGTTCAGCGCCGGCCATGAGATGCCGGTCGAGACCAAATGCACCTGGAAGGCGCGGACGTCTTCCAGCTCTAACCGGTCAGGCGATCGGCCAAAATAGCGGCTGAACTTCGAAACCGCGCTGATGTAGGATCTTTGCGTCGCCGGCGACAGATTGCGGACGGTCATGTCTTCGATCAGGCGGCGGCGAAGAGGGCTCAAATCGGCCATCTCGATACTCCTGTCTGAGGGGGTGGGCTCCAACACCCACATCCTCTCAGCCAGGAGGCGATCTATGCCACCTTGCCCCCTACGCCGCGGCAGCGGCTTAGTTCAATCCTTAGAGTCCACACTACCTAGCCCGTCTTATTCATCAGCGGCTTGTTGAGAGGCTGGCGAGCGTGGCGTAAGCCGCTGAGATGGCGTAGGATTCGGTTGCTGACACCCACCCTCCGCGCATCCGGGCCGCCACACTCGCCATGACCGACGATACGAGTCTGCCGTTCTCATTTCCAGCCGTTTCCCACAAGAAGATCACAGCCTCGTTCGACGGCGGCAAGCTGACGTCGGATGGCGGCGTCATGCTTCTGGCCATGGCGGACCGGCGCCTCGGCTTGGCCGCGAAGTTGTCCTGCGTATTCCCCGAGCGGCGCGATCCGGGACGCATCGTGCACAGCCTTGCGGATATGATCCGCGCCCGCATCTTCGCCATCGCGTGTGGCTACGAGGATGGCAATGATCTCGATCGTTTACGCGGCGATCCGGCGTTCAAGCTGGCTTGCGGCCGACTGCCGGACACTGGCCGGGATCTGTGTTCGCAGCCGACCCTATCGCGCCTGGAGAATGCACCACACCTGCGCGAGGTGATCCGGCTGAGCTCTGTGCTGGTTGACCTATGGATGGACAGCTACGCGCGAGCGCCGAGCGCAATCACGCTCGACATCGACGACACGGTCGACGTGGTGCATGGCCGTCAGCAACTCTCGCTGTTCAACGCCCATTATGATGAACACTGCTTCCTGCCGATCCACGTCTACGACACCGAGCACAGCCGGCCTGTTGCGGTCATCCTGCGCCCCGGCAAGACGCCGAGCGGCCGCGAGGTGCGGGCACACCTGCGCCGCCTGGTTCGGCGCATTCGCCGGCGCTGGCCCGATACGCGTATCACCTTCCGCGGCGACAGCCATTACGCCGGCCCCGAGGCGATGACTTTTTGCGAGCAAAACGGCGTCGATTACATCTTCGCGCTAGCCGGCACGAAGCCGCTCGCCAGAAAGGTCGACGAGGTCTGTGATGCATTTCGAACCGAACGTGCGATCGAGAACAAGATCGTGGTTCGCGGCTACACCGAGACCTGCCACGCGGCCGGCTCCTGGCATCGTGAGCGCCGCGTCGTCGCCCGCATCGAGGCAACCCAACAAGGGCTCGACGTCCGCTACGTCGTCACCAGCCTGGATATCGGCTCGGCTGAGTGGATCTATGACAGCCTCTATTGCGCTCGCGGACAGGCCGAGAACCTGATCAAGCTGCACAAGACCCAGCTCGCCTCCGATCGCACCAGTTGCCGCTCGGCGCTCGCCAACCAGGTCCGCCTCGTCTTCCACACCGCCGCCTATTGGCTCATCCTCGCCGTGCGCGATGCCATCCCAAAGCCGCGCGATCTGGCAACGGCCGAGTTCAACACGATCAGGCTCAGGCTTCTCAAGATCGCAGCCCGCGTCATCGAGACCGCCACCCGCGTCCGTCTCGCCTTCGCTGCGGCGTGCCCCGACGCCGACCTGTTCCGCGGCTTGGTAAACGCTCTGGTCCCGCAAGCACCCTGACGCGCGGGGCATGAGCCCCCGGTCACCCCGCTGCCGTCCTCCAACGCGTTCACGAAGTCGGGTCGAAAAGCGGCGAAAAAGCCGAAGCGTTCGCGCGCGCCTTCACCCCGACCGGAAATGTTCCAGCTGCCCCGCCCGGCAATCATGAATAAGACGGGCTAGAGATCTGGATGGCCGAAACCAAGGCCGCCGCCGAGCTGGCGTTCGACGCCTTCATCGAGAGCTACACGCCCAAATACGAGAAGGCGGCCGACTGCCAGAGCAAGGATCGGGACACGCTACTGGCGTTCTACGACTTCCCGGCCGAACACTGGAAACACCGTACGCATACGACGGAGGCCGCCTGATTGACGCATGCGCGCGGGCACGGCGAGGTCTATGATGGCATTGGGTGAAGGGTGAAGGTCAGGCGGCCTGCTGATTGGCTGGCTTGTCGGCCTGGCGCAGGAGCTTCCATTCCCAGGGCAAGAGCTCGTGCAGACGCGATGCGGGATGATCGGCGATACGGGCCAGGACGTCGGCGAGCCAGGCCTTGGGATCGACGTCGTTGAGGCGACAGGTCGTGATCATCGTCAGCATGATGGCGGCACGGTCGGCGCCGCGCTGGCTGCCGGCGAAGGTCCAGTTGCGCCTTCCCAAGGCGATGCCTCTCAATGCGCGCTCAGCGCAATTGTTGGTCAAGCAGATCCTGCCGTCGTCGAGGAAGCGGGCGAAGCCGTCCCAGCGCCTGAGCATGTAGTTAATCGGCTTCAGGACCTCGGAGGAACGCGAGAGGGTTTCGCGCTCGCGGAGCAGCCAGGCATGCATGTCCTCGAGAAGTGACTTACTCTGTTCCTGGCGAGCGGCACGCCGCTCGCCGGCACCGCGGCCGTTGATGGCGCGCTCGATCTCGAACAACGTATCGAGGCGTCTGACAGCCTCCAGCGCGATCGGGGAGACCGGTTTGCCTTTCTTGCCTTCCCGAGCATTTTTCTCGATATCAGCCAGCTCGAAGAAGCCCCGCCGCGCATGGGCCACGCAAAACGCCGGCGTAATCGGCAGCGCCTTCTTCTGCGGGGCGAACAGCGGCTCGAAGCCGCTGTAGCAATCCGCCTGCAAGATGCCGGCGAAGGCGGCCAGATGTCTCTGTGGATGCTCGCCTCGTCGGTCGCTCGAGGCGTAATAGACCGCTGCCGGCGGCGCAGGCCCGGCGAACGGCCGGTCATCCCGCACATAAGTCCAGATCCGCCCGGTCGTGCACTTGCCCTTCGCCAGAATACGGATGGTGGTGTCGTCGCCATGAAGGCGCTCGGCAGCGAGCACGTGGCGTTCGATCAAGTGGAAGAGCGGCATGACGGCGAAGGTCCCGTGGCCGACCTGGTCGGCCAGCGTCGACAACGGCAGGTCGATCCCCTCGGCCTTAAAGCGCGCACTCTGGCGGTTGAGCGGGATATGCATGCCGAACTTGTCGAACAGGATCGTTGCCAGCAATTGTGGGCCGATGAAGCCGCGCGGCGTGGCATGGAACGGCGCGGGCGGCTGGCTGATCTTCTCGCAATCGCGGCAGGTGAACTTCTCGCGTACCGTCTCGATCAGCTTGAAGCGGCGCGGGATCTCCTCCAGCGTCTTGGTCACATCCTCACCGATCTTCGCCAGCCGCGATCCACCGCAGCAGGCGCAGGTCGTTGGAGTCTCAATGACGACGCGCTCGCGTTCGATATCGTCAGGCCATGGCTTGCGCACCGGCCGCTTGCGCATGAAGGGGCGGACGTTCTGCGTCTTCGCCGCTGCGGCCTGTGCGGCAAGCTCATCCTCGCTCGCCGTGGTGACGAGTTCTTCGAGCTCCAACTCCAACTGCTCGAGCAGCCGTGCCGAGCGCTCGGATCGCTGCCCGTGCAGTTCGCGTTTCAGCTTCTCGATGCGCAACTCGAGATGAGCGATCAGCGCCTCGGTATCCGACAGTTTCGCCTGCGCATTCGCGGCTTGCGCCTGCCAGTTGGCGGCCTTCGCCTCGGCTTTCTGTCGCGCCTCACGCTCGGCCTGCAGCGCCGCCAGGGCACTGACAAGGTCCGATGGAAGATCATCCGGCTTCGATATCATGGAGCCATTGAATCAGATCGAGCAGCAGATTCAAACCGTAAAACGACTATCCGACCCGCGTCGGACGCTGGGTTTCTTGAGGGTTGCGCCAATCGATCCCGGACAACAGATAGCTCAACTGCGCCGGAGAGATCGTTACCGATTCACCAGCAACCGATGGCCAGATGAACCTGCCTCTCTCGAGTCTTTTGGTGAACAAGCAGGCGCCCTGGCCATCGTGCCAAATGACCTTCAATAGATCACCGCGTTTGCCCCGGAAGCAGAAAAGACCGCCGCCCATGGCGTCGCGCTTGAGCACTTCCTGCACGCGCAGAGCCAGACTCGGAAAGCCGCACCGCATGTCGGTATGGCCCGTCGCCAGCCACACCCGCACGCCCGTCGGGATCGGGATCATCGGCGCGCCAGGCCCCGAGCAATTCGAACGACCGCCTCGATATCCGCACCGGGGCCGAAGACCACGCGCAGCCCCTGAGGGCTCACGATTTCGATCTGACCTGTCTCGACAGCTTCCGTCGTTGGCGGCGTACTTGCCGCAACTATCGCAGGGACGAATGTCGGGCCGATCGAATCCTCTTCGGCCGGATCATGACAGGTCCAAGCCTTGCGCCAGCTCAGCAGAAGCTGACGTGATATCCCATACCGGCGAGCCGTCGCCGACACCAGTCGTGGCCCCGAGAAGCTCTCCTCTACGATTCTGAGCTTCTCCGCACGCGTCCAGCGTCGCCGCCGACCGGTCTCCACCAAATCCATGCGGCTCAGCACCGCACTGTCCTTATGTCCGTCCATAAGGACGTAAACGGTGCGAGAGGGCCACGACTTGGCGCGGACGGCCTACGCACCGCGCTTGAAGCGTATAGGCATCCAGAACTGCCGCAGGGCCTCAACGGCTACGGGAATGTCGCGCCGGACGTTTTGAGCGACGGGCAGCGTTCCCAGCGTGTGCCGGGCCGGGGGTAGCAAGGGCCGACCGGCGTCGTCGATGCAATGGACCAAGATCGGCCGCAGCATAAGGTGTTCGGTTCCGTTCGGGGAGAGAAGCCGCGACCAGACGAGAAGCCGAAGCTTCATGACGGCGTAGAAGCCCATGCACCAGGGCTGCGGGTCGACTTCGCCGTCCGGTGATCGCACGAACAGCGGCTCGAAGCTCTCCGGTCCCGTCGACAGCGTCTCGCTGATTGCGTTGTGGCGCATCAGCGTGGCGGCGATCGCCGAGAACTCCTCGGTGTCGTGATTGAAGGCGTCGGGATCTACGCCGAGGAGCGGGCACACCCATTCCTCGGACGCCATCGAGACCGGCCCGGCAACGACCGCGGCCACCGCGCCGTCGAGCATGGAGAGCGACGTCGCCCGCGGATGCCGAAGCGTCGGCGACCTGGCGCGCTCGCTGATCCATTGCCCGAGCCGTTCGAACGACATGGCATAGTCCGCCATCGTCGTCTTGGCCCGTTTTCCTCGCCGTTGCTTCGGCTTCGTCATGCCACGGCCCGCTTTTCGGCTTCGCGTGCGGCCTTCCAGTTCCAGGCCAGAAGTTCGTGCAGCTGGTTGGTCTTCGTGGCGCCGCTCACCATGCGATCGAGAACGTCGATGAGATACGCCTCGGGGTCGAGACCATTCAATTTCGCTGTGTTAAGAAGCGAAGCGAGTATCGCCCAAGTCTCGCCCCCGCCTTCGTCACCACTGAACAACGAGTTCTTTTTTCCGATCGCAATGGGCCTGATCGATCGCTCGACCGTGTTGGTGTCCGGCTCGAGCCGCCCGTCATCCAGGAACGCCGTCAGGCCCTGCCAGCGTTCGAGCATGTAGTCGATCGCCTTGATGAGCGTCGAGCGGCGGGAGATCCCGTCCTTCACCGCGATCAGACGGATCCTCAACGCTTCCATCAGCGGCTTCGTCTCGGCCTGTCGCGTCGCGCGGCGTTCCCCGGCGTCGAGACCGCGGATCCTCTCCTCGATCGCGTAGACGGCCGCAATGCGCTCGATGACCTCCGCGGCGAAGGGTGAGTTCGTCGTCTTGTGCACCCTCACGAAGTTGCGGCGCGCGTGAACGAGACAATACGCCAGCTGGATCTGGCCCGACATCTTCGCATCGCCCGCCAGCGAGGCGTAGGCGGCATAGCCGTCGACTTGCAGCACGCCTTCGAAGCCGGCCAACTGCGCCACGATCTCCTTCTTGCCGCGACCACCTGCGAACACGTAGGCGACCGCCGGCGGCGCCGGCCCCTTCCACGCCCGATCGTCCGTCGCGTGCGCCCAGAACTGGCAGATCCTCGTGCGGCCGCGTCCCGGATCGAGCACTGGCATCGGCGTCTCGTCGCAGAACAGCCGCTCGAAGCCGTGCATAGTCTTCAGTTGCAGATCGTAGAGGCCCCTGACCAGCCACGCCGCGCTCCCCATCCAGCGCGCCAGCGTCTGACGGTCGACGACGACACCCTGACCCGCCAGGATCTGCGTCTGGCGGTAGAGCGTCGATTGCCAGGCATATTTGGCCGCGGCGATATGCGCGATCAGCGCCGTCGTCGCCATGCCGCCCTCGACGAGCCGCGCCGGTGCCGGGGCCTGGACAATCGCGCCCTCACAGGAGCGGCAGGCGTATTTTGGACGGATCGTGCGGAGCACACGCAGCCACCCGATCGAGCGCTTCGCTGCTCTCCTCGCCGATCCGATGCATCTGACCCGTGCAGCACGGGCACCGCGTGGACGCCGGCTCGATCACCCGCTCGATCCGGGGCAGATGCGCCGGCAGTGCGCCGATGTTGCGCCTCGCTTTGCGCCGCTTCGGTCTCGGCGCGTCCGGTTTGTCGTCATTGGCCGGGAGCTGTGAGCCGGCGGTCGGTTCCAGATCAAACGCGATCTGTTCGGCGCAGACGATCGCCGAGCGCTCCGATCGTGCGCCGAAGATCAGGCTCTTCAACGTGGCGATCTCTGCGCGCAGATCATCGTTCTCGCCTTCGAAAGCCAACACCATCTCGGCAAGAGCTGCAGGGTCACAGGGGAGATCTTCGGGGCGAAGCGCCATATCGCAGAGCTACACGAACACACTCACAATCGCCAGCAAAACAAGACGCGTCAGGCAACCTTCGTCGGCCGCTTCGTCACCTTGGGGACCACACGCGACCACTCCGCAAGACCTTCAATCAGCATCGCCAGTTGCGCCCCCGTTACCGGCATCGTACCCTCGTGAACAGGTGGCCAGGCGAAGCCCCCATTCTCCAGCCACTTCGTCGCTAGAACCATTCCCGAGCCGTCAAAAACCAGTAACTTCAAACGATCCGATCGCTTCGATCGGAAGACATAAACGTCACCGCTGTAGGGCTTGCCGCCCAATCCCTCCGCTACCAGCGCGACAAGGCCATGAACGCCTTTACGAAAGTCAATCGGCTGCGTCGCGACGAACACACGGACCATTGGACCGAAAGAGATCATCGCGTCGATCTCACCGCCGCCAGCACGCGCTCCAGCGTCGCAGTGTCGACGCGGACAGGCACGCGCACCGTCGCGCCCGCGATCATCACCTCGATCCGCTCGGCCGGCCCCGTCAGAACATGCGCCTTATCGATCGCGTTCGGCTGCGCCTCGACGGCGGCGTCGAGCCTGACTTGCACGAACTGCGGCGCTTCGCTCGACGCGAGCCGCGCCTGGCGCCGCCACACACTGAGCAGTCCCCGGTTCACCCCGTTGCGTCGAGCCACCTCGGAAATGCTCGTCTCCGGATCGGCGCTCTCGGCCACGATCCGCGCCTTCTCCGCATCGCTCCAACTGCGCCGTCGCCTTTCCCCTGTGATCACCTCGATCCGTTGATAGGAGGCGGCATCATGCCTGTCTTGATGTCTGTCTTGATGCATGGAACGAGCGTCCCTCGCGTTGTCAAATCCACGCGCGAGTCTCGCTCATCCCGTCCACTTAAACGAGGTGGGGTTGTCGTACCGCTATC
>NZ_CP088023.1 GCF_013373795.3 Bradyrhizobium quebecense | reverse complement strand
TCAGCCAAGCACTAAACCGAGGATTAATGTTGGGTGCTGCCGATCTTTTCCAGGCCCCGGTCCTGAAGCTGCTTGCGTCGAAAGTTCACTTGGACCACCTCCGTCACACAGCTGGAGTGCTGCCGGTACGAACGAACGGATCTCAATCACCACTATTCTTTGTTCCGTCAGGCTATGGAGATTGCTCATACGTCCTATCGTTGGTGAAGGATATGGAAATAGACTGCCCTGTCTACGCTCTGCCATGGCCATCGTTCAACGAAAATGATCGGCCAACGCTCGAAGCGATAGCCGCGCAAGTCGTTTTGGCCGTGAAGAAAACCCAGCCGCGTGGCCCCTACCGTCTTGCTGGATATTCCTCGGGGGCAATCTTGGCTTATGCGATTGCCCAGCACTTACTGAGCATCGATGACGCCGTATCGTTCGTTGCTTTCATCGATGTCACCCTTTCCGCAACTCCATCGAACATGTCGGATGCGCAAATAGCGCTAGAAATGATTTTCGAGCCTCTCGATACTCTAGATGATAAACGCTTCCAACTCTTGGAGCGTCTTGCCAAGGAATGCTCAATTACTGAGTTGCTTCAGAAGGCACAGCAGATCGGCGCAATAATAGTAGACGAAGAACTCTACGCTACGGCTTCGATGTACGCACACTTTCACCAGGCGCTGCAGTCATATGAAATTCCAGCCCTGCCATTGGAAATACATCAATTTTATGCCGCCGAACCTTCCGGGGGGCGGCGTGTGCGAGCCGACGCTTCGATGCGTACAGAACAGAGGTCACCTATGCGCGGTTGGGACCGGATCCTGGATGTCGCGGCCATTCATGCCGTGCCGATTCCCGGTGATCATTTAACACTGATGAGCGTTTGGGAAAATCGTCGGGTTCTGGCCGCTGTTCTATCGAAGGCCTTAGCAACTGATCCACTCCCTAGAATCTTCGATCAACACGGCAGCGGTTGGCGGCGATGAGAAGCTGATGACGTCACGGCACCGACAATTTGAGAACCGACTGAGACGCGACAACGCGTTGCCTCACCTGAGGTTGGACCAAATACGTGGATTGCGGGGCCCACAGCACCGGCGCGCGTGGAAGGCATAGCCCTCGAATAGCCAGGGACTGAGCGGCGTCGACATCCGCTATGCTGTCCAATTCGAGGGCGGCCACTCGGGCAGCGGCACAAAGAGTCGCTGCCTGCGGCCGCGCACTCGAGATCGGCGCACGAACCGTACGCATACGACGAAGCTTACGATTACCCACATCTTTGAGTCAGAGCTTCGCCCCCGTTGCGATATCGATGAATCGCGATAATCCGCGCCACATGATGAGATTCCCTGGTGGCGGATCGTTGGCGCGGGCGAGATAGCCGCCGAGCCTGGCGATCTTGATGAGATAATGCGACAATGTCTTTCGTTTGCTGGTATTCGTCCGAGGACGACCGCCTTGTTGGGTTATCCGATCTGTAGCTGACTGTCAGTATGGATATCCTTACTGATAGTCGCCAAGTGAGCCGTCTTGAGATTGTGGAGACTGGCCGGCGTCGGCGCTGGTCGGAGGCGGAGAAACTCCGGATCGTCGAGGAAAGCTTTTCGGCTCCGCGCCTGGTGTCGGCGACAGCGCGGCACCATGGGGTTGCGAAACAGCTTCTGTTTTCGTGGCGGAAGGCCTATCGCGAAGGACAGCTTGGCGGCTGTCAGGTTGATGGATTTGTGCCAGCCCAGATTGTGCCGGATATCCAATCGACGACAACAGAGCCTGCCGCACTGGCGGCGACGGGTACTTTGGAGATCGTGGCCGCGAATGGCCGACGCGTGATCGTGGACCACAACGTCGATGTCGCGGTTTTGCTACGGATCATGCGAGGGCTGGAGACACTACGTTGATCCCGATCCCGACGGGCGTGCGCGTATGGCTGGCGACGGGCCATAGGGACATGCGGTGTGGTTTTCCGAGCCTGGCTCTGCGCGTGCAGGATGTGCTCAAGCGCGACGCCATGGGCGGCGGTCTTTTCTGCTTCAGGGGCAAACGCGGCGATCTTTTGAAAGTCATTTGGCACGATGGCCAGGGAGCATGCCTGTTTACCAAAAGGCTCGAGAGGGGAAGGTTCATCTGGCCATCGGTAGCCGGCGAACCGGTGGCGATCTCGCAGACGCAGCTCTCCTATCTTTTGTCCGGCATCGACTGGCGCAATCCTGAGGAAACCCAGCGTCCGATGCGCATCGGCTAGGCGTTTTTGTTTGCATCTCGACCGCGATCTGATTCAATGGCTTCATGATCTCGAAGCCGGACGATCTTCCTTCGGACCTTGTCAGTGCCCTGGCGGCGCTGCAGGCCGAGCGCGGAGCGCGGCAGAACGCCGAGGTGAAGGCGGCCAGCTGGCAGGCGCAAGCCGCAAATGCTCTGGCGGAGCTGTCGGATAACGCGGCGCTGATTGCGCATCTTGAGCTGCTGCGCGTTCCAGCCGATCGTGATCACCGATTCCAGGCCATCGTGATCACCCATTCCAGAGCAACGTGATCATGGTTTCCAGCCGATCGTGATCGCTATTTCCAGCGATCATGATCGGGGACAACCAGGAGGCGTCCACCGCTGACAGTCTGCAACCGGGGTAGCTCGGTCTTTTGCCAACCGCAGAGGATCGAGATGCCGACAGAAAGACTGTCCATGCGCCACATTCGCGAAGTTCTAGCCTGCACCATATCGTCGTAGTCGATGAGCCCTCGATTTCGCAGTTCCGCTTCGTAGGCCTCGATGAAGTTCGCCAGTTCGGGATTCTGCCCCCTCCATTCCGGCCGGCTGCGATCGACGTCGCGTCGCCGCTTCTCGACGGCGAACTGCCAGCGCCGATGCGGATCTTCGGCGCCACCGATCACGGCGGCATGGGCTGCTTCCACAGCGGCGCGTGATTGCGCCCGCGTCGCGACTTTGAAGTCCGCGGGTAGGCCGACCGGAACGCAGCGCGCATAGGGCGAGATGACCTGGCTCAACGCGAACCCGTGGACCGTACCGATGAAAGCGCGGTTGCCCGGGCCAATTCCGAGCGTCGACAGACGGGCCTCAAGCTCGGCGACGCACTCGTTGCTGTAGGTGATGCAGGCCACGCCGCGGGGATCGACTACGTGCTCCACCAGGGCCCGAGCCATGGCGGTCGTGAGGGTCTTGGTCTTGCCGCTGCCCGGGCCGGCCAAGACCACGCAGTGCCCGGTTTCGCGCGCGGCGGCGAGCTGCTCGGGGTTGCCCTCGAGTTCCTTGAGCGCTCCGACAAGACGGCGGGGATCAGACACGGTTGGCCACGTTCGTGATCGCGTCGGCGATGTACTGCGGCGGAGGAAGACCGATCATCTTCCTGCTCAATCTCGAGCCCAATCGACCCTTGCCGATATCGGCGATCATGGCGAGCAGCTGCGTCGGATCCACCGCTGACGTGCCGGCGCGCCAAGCGGCAATCCGGTTTGTTCGCGTCGAACCGAATCCCTGTTGGTCGAGAATGTCGAGGAGCGGATGCAGAAGCGCTGGCGTGCTGGCGATCGACACCTCGAAAGTCCGATCGTTCAGGAAGACGCCCGAATTGGCCGCTGCCGGCGCGAACTCAGCAAAGGTTTTGGTCTCGAACTCCGCAAGTTGAACCGGTGTCAGCTCGGGTTGCCGACGCACCTCGAGCATGTCTTGCCAAAGAGCGATCGTCCGTTTTCGGCCCAACGGTGGTTTCGATCCGTCCAGCGGATCCCAATCGGTGATCACGGCATAAGGCAGGCTTAAGGACTCAGCGAGCTTGACGTAAGGGCTGAAGTTGACGCCCGCTACGTTGCAGACTGTGATCCCGAGTTCGTCCAGCGGCCGGCCCATCGACTGCGCGAACACTGGAACCAGGGCTTCTGTGTTTCGGCATGGAATAAGGACCCCCGTTTCGGGGTGATCGGCATCCAATCGGGACCCCGGGATAAGGGTCCACAGTGGCTTCCATCGAGTCATGGAAGCCGAGGTTGGGATGCTGGTGGTGGAGACGATTGGTAAGATCCGTCGCGCCTACTTTGTTGATGGTCGTCCGATCAAGGCGATCTGCCGAGAACTTGGCGTATCGCGGAAGGTGGTTCGCAAGGTCATTCGTTCTCAAGCGACGGAGTTCCGGTACGAGCGCGAGACGCAGCCGCTCCCGAAGATGGGTGCCTGGAGTGCCGAGCTTGATCGGTTGCTGGCAGGGAATGAGAGCAAGGCGGCGCGGGAACGGCTGACGCTGATCCGGCTATTCGAGGAACTCCGCGGCCTGGGTTATGCCGGCGGCTATGATGCGGTTCGTCGATACGCCCGACGGTGGACCAAGGAACGCGGCACCTCGACAGCGTCGGCTTATGTGCCGCTGAGCTTTGCACCAGGCGAAGCCTACCAGTTCGACTGGAGCCACGAGGTGGTCCTGCTGAGCGGCACCACGGTGATGGTGAAGGCTGCTCATGTTCGGCTCTGTCACAGTCGCATGCTGTTCGTGCGGGCCTATCCGCGGGAGACGCAGGAGATGGTGTTCGACGCCCACGACCGGGCATTCGCCCTGTTCAAAGGCACCTGCACCCGCGGCATCTACGACAACATGAAGACCGCGGTGGAGACGATCTTTGTCGGTAAAGGCCGTCTCTACAATCGCCGCTTCCTGCAGATGTGCAGCCACTATCTGGTCGATCCGGTCGCCTGTACGCCAGCGTCGGGCTGGGAGAAGGGGCAGGTCGAGAACCAGGTCGGGCTGGTCCGGGAGCGCCTCTTCACGCCGCGGCTGCGGTTCAAAAACCTCGACGAGTTAAACGCCTGGCTGCTCGACAAGTGCATCGCCTACGCCAAGGCTCATCGCCATCCGGAGCTGGTCGATCAGACGATCTGGGACGTGTTCGAAGCCGAACGCCCCAAACTCGTTCCCTATGCCGGCCGCTTCGACGGCTTCCATGCGGTGACAGCATCGGTCTCGAAGACCTGCCTGGTGCGCTTCGACAACAACAAGTACTCGGTCGCAGCCAGTGCAGTCGGACGACCGGTCGAGGTTCAAGCCTATGCCGATCGCATCGTGATCCGTCAGGATGGACGTATCGTTGCCGAGCACCCGCGATCCTTTGGCCGCGGCGATACCGTCTACGACCCCTGGCATTATGTGCCGGTGCTCGCCCGCAAACCCGGCGCCTTGCGCAACGGTGCTCCCTTCAAAGACTGGGTGCTGCCGGCCGCGATCGAGCGGATCCGGCGCAAGCTGGCCAGCACCGACGATGGCAATCGGCAGATGGTCGACATCCTCACCGCGGTGCTGACTGACGGTCTGTCCGCGGTGGAAGCGGCTTGTGCCGAAGCGCTCAGTCACAGCGTCCATTCCGCCGATGTCGTTCTCAATATCCTGGCCCGTCAACGTGAACCCGCCCCACCGGCCAACATCATGACGCCGGCCGCACTGACGCTCCGTCATGCACCGATCGCCGATTGTGCCCGCTACGACAACCTCCGGAGGACCATCTGATGGAACGAACCCAAATCTTCGACCTCATGGGCGAACTTAAGCTCTACGGCATGAAGGCTGCCTTCGACGAGATCATGGCAACTGCCGTCAAGCGCCAGCACGAGCCTCAACGCATTGTCGGCGACCTGCTCAACGCCGAGATCAACGAGAAGCAAGCCAGGTCGATCAAATACCAGCTCACCATTGCCAAGCTGCCGCTCGCCAAGGACATCGCCGACTTCCAGTTCGACGGCACGCCGATCAATCAGACTCTCGTCAATGATCTCGCTGGCGGCGGCTTCATCGCCCAACAACGCAACGTCGTGCTGGTTGGCGGCACCGGTACAGGCAAAACCCACCTGGCCATTGCCATCGCCAGAAGTTGCATCCGCGATGGCGCCAGAGGACGCTTCTACAACGTCGTCGACCTCGTCAACCGGCTCGAGACCGAGACCCGCAACGGTCGGCAGGGACGGCTCGCCGAGCATCTGACCCGCATGGACTTCATCGTTCTCGACGAGCTGGGCTATCTGCCGTTCGCGCAATCCGGCGGTCAGCTCCTGTTCCATCTCATCAGCCGGCTCTACGAGCGCACCTCCATCATTGTCACCACCAATCTTGCGTTCGGCGAATGGCCCAGTGTGTTCGGTGATGCCAAAATGACCACCGCGCTACTCGACCGATTGACCCATCACTGCGACATCGTCGAGACCGGCAACGACAGCTGGCGATTCAAAAGCCGCGACGATGTTCAAACAACCCGCGCTCGCGCCGTCTCCGCAACCCCGACCAGCTCCGACGACCCGAGCGCTACCAGCAGAGCACGCCGATCAAAGGGGTCCCTTTTGGATGCCGATAGGGGGTCCCAGTCGAACGCCGATTGACAGCCACGATGTCGGCTCCGACGTTCTCCTCAGCGAATTCCAGCGCGCGCCGGACTTCGTCGAGCCATTTCTGCTGTTCGGTGGCGGGGGTTGGCATCGGCGGAAACAATGGTTGCGGACTCTCTCGGTAGCAACCTACATCCCCGCAGGTCAACGACGAGTGTGGGATTTCGACGGTAACGCGCTTTCGGAGATCGGATCGAGCCATCTTGTCGGGGATTCGTCGTTCACGGAGCCTCCGCTTGTTAGCGGAAGGCATTCGCCAGCTCGACCACCACGATGATGACCGGTGACCGCATGCTGCCGGCTTTCGAGATGCTGATCATCCGGGCACGATCGGGTTTGATGGATCTTCCTTCACGCCCCGCGCGACGATCCGCAGCGCCCCGTCCGGCAGCGGGCGCTGCAGCTTCAGCGCTTCGTCGGCCGGCGCGGTCATCCAGGTCTCTACCTCGTCGGGCGTTGTCAGGATCACCGGCATCGCCTTCGGATGGATGGCGCCGACCTCGGCGTTCGGCTCCGTCGTAAGGAAGGCGTAGAGGTCGTTGACGGTCTCGCCCTCCTTGACCTTCCGCACCGACGTCCAGTTGGTCCAGATGCCGGCGAAGCAGGCGAGCGGGCGGGTCTCGTCGAGCGCGAACCAGATGTCGCCGCCCTCGGCCTTGTTGAACTCGCTGAACGAGTTGAACGGCACCACGCAGCGGTGCTCCGGACCCAGCCATCGCGTCCAGTGCTTGGACTTTACGTTGCGGATGTTGGTGGTTCCCGAATCCGGCTCCATCCGGAGCAATTCCTTGAAGTCGACCGCCTTGCCCTTGGCTTGCAGCTTCTCCGCGCGCTTCTTGGTGGCGTCCATCAGCGCCTTCGACGACGACGGCATGCCCCACCGCGCGGTCGCAACCTCGCGCCCCTCGGCGCCCGTCCGGATGATCGGCGCCTTGTAGTCCGGAAATACGCCGGGCATCGGCGCGAGGTTGCCGACATACCGGTTGACGACGCGGAACAGCGCGCTGATGGCGGCCTGGTTGGTGGTGATCGAGTAGAGATTATGCCGACTTCTGGATTATGCCGACCATTGGCTCAGGACGGGCTCTGACGGTGGCGATCGCTGCTTTGGAGTCGGCATAATCACAGTGCCTCCAGAAATGAGAGAAGCTTGTCATTCGGTCGAAAACGACCGGGAGTGGCTACCGCTGGAGCTGTCGCGGCCAGTGCGCGTTCCTTGATTCCCATATCAGCGTGTAGGTAGATGTGGGTGGTTTCGACCTGCTCATGGCCGAGCCAAAGTGCAATCACCGAAGTTTCAATTCCCGCCCGAAGCAATCGCATCGCGGCGCTATGACGCAACACATGCATGCTGATGGTTTTCTGTCCCAACGACGGACAGGCGCGGGTGGCGATCTGAACGTATTTGGCGAGCCGATGTTCGACGGCGTCACGGCTCAGTGACGTCCCCGATCGGGTGACGAAAAGTGGCTCCGCCGGCTGACCGGCGCGCTCGGCGAGCCAAACACGCAGGAGGGCGGCCATGCCCGAGGTAATCGGTGTGATCCGCAACTTCCGTCCTTTCCCCATGCAACTGACGTGGGCGCCAGTGCCGAGATGAACATCGCTGAGGCGAAGGCCGATCAATTCTGACGCACGCAGGCCCGTTTGGGCCGCGAGCGTAAGCAAGGTATGGTCGCGCCGCCCGGTCCAGGTCGAGCGGTCGGGTGCGCGGAACAGCGCATCGAGTTCCGGTTCGATCAGGAAAGTGACGATCCTCCGGTCGAAACGCTTGCGCGGAATGGCAAGCACGCGTTCGATTATGGCGGCATGCTCGGGATGTCGAAGCGCTGCGTACCGGAACAGCGAACGGACGGCGGCGAGTCGAGCGTTGCGAGTGCGCGCACTATTCTCCCGCTGCTTCTCAAGATGGTCGAGGAAGGCGCCGATGAGCGGCGCATCAAGATCGTCGATGTCTAGCTTCGATGGTTCGACGTCTTTCCTCTCGGACGCGAAGATCAGCAGCAGCCGCAGCGTGTCCCGGTAGGCCGCAAGTGTATGGGGACTAGCCTGGCGCTGGCGGATCAGGCGTTCCGTGAAGAACGCTTGCAGGGTTGGGGCAAGTGCGGTCATGCGGCACCTCCGAGGTGCCGCTCCAAACGATCACCAACCAGCGTCAGCAACTCCGGCGCAGCTGAAAGATACCAGTATGTGCTGACAGGATCGACGTGGCCGAGGTAGGTCGACAACAACGCGATCCGGTTCCCCGGCTCCCGGCCATCTCGATATCCATCAAGGATGGTGTTGACGGCAAATCCATGCCGCAGGTCATGCAGCCTCGGACGGCATGAGGCAGAGCGCGGCTTGAGGCCGGCGACCTCCACAATTTGACGAAAGACAGGCTGGACGCCCATGTAGCCGAACCTGGTGCCAACCGTAGTGACCAGCAGTGCGGGCGTATTCGACGAGTTTGCCGGACGGTCGTCTCGACGCAGATAATCAACCAGTGCAGCCACGGTGCTCGGATGCAGCGGCAATTGGCGAGACTTGGCGAACTTTGCGTTCCGAATGGTGAGTAGTCCAACGACGGAGTCAAAATCGTCGCGGTCGAGGCCGATCGCTTCCCCAACCCGCATTCCGGTCACTGCAAGCAGAGCGATCAATGTCCGAAATGTCGCCACTCGGTGCGGCGTCCGCAGCGTCCCGGCTGCGGCGAGGAGGGCCGCGATATCCGCCTCCGAGTATAGGTAGGGGGTGGCTCGGCCTTTTTGCTGCACCAGCAAGTGGGTCGGGGGCACCTCGGTCGCGGGATCGATCCCGCGCAGGTGATTGGCGAAGCGGCGAACAACGGAAAGTCGGGCAAACGCCCAGGTTCGACCGCCCTGAGGGAGTGCCGCCCAAGCGAGCGCCGTCTTGGTTGTTAGATGGTCTTCGCCGCGATCCTCGACGAAGGTGAGAAACTGACCGAGGAGTTTCTCGGCTCGATAGAGCTTAAAGCCGAGGGCGCGGCGAACCGCAAAATAGTCTACGAGAGCCTTGCGGAGAGCGTTCATGCGACGTCTCCCGGCCAAGGGCGGGCGATCGATCGCAGAGCATCGCGATCGACCTTGGCGTAAATCGATGTCGTGATAGCGTTGCGGTGACGCAGAAGTTGTCCGATCTCGGGCAGCGATGCCCCGCCGCGTAGCATCAGAGTCGCCGCGGTGTGACGCAGCCGGTGAGCATGGATCGGTTCAAAGCCGCACCGTTCGCCAGCGTGGCGAACAATCTGCGTTACCGCGCCAGTGGTGAGAGCATGATGCGGAGCTGTGATCCGTACAAACACTGTGCGGCCTTGCGTGCTTGCGGGACGGCCGTGACGCAAGTAAGCCGCAATTGCTTCGCCGACATCCGCTGGCAATGGCAATCGTTCGGTGCGATTGCCTTTGCTGTGGGCAATCACGATCTCGCCGGCTCGCCAATCGATGTGCTCAAGTTGCAGTTTGGCGACTTCGCCTGCCCGCAAGCCCAGGCGAACAAGCATGGTCAGGACCGCGAAGTCACGACAGCCACTTCGGGTGCTGGTGTCGCAAGACGCCAGAAGGCGCTGCACTTGGTCAGAGTTTGCCGCCGTTTTGCGCGCGTTGCGCCTATCTTGAACCACTCGTGATCTTTGTCCGGCTTTTCGATCGCAAGGACGATCAGGCGCTCCTCGCCGGGCAGCAGCGGTTTGCACTCTTCGACGGAGGGCAATGGCAAAGGATGCTCGTTGACGCCACCGGCGTGCAACATGTGATCGCCGCCGAAAGCCGGGTCGGGCCCTGGTGCGCGCGCGTCTCCCTTAACCGCACGCGCGGGCGGTGCGGCCGTGTTTGGCGACGCGGACGGAGTCCATGCGGACACCCGCAGCGGCTCCAAGGCCTTTGTCACCGAAGGAACGCCGGCCGTCACGTGATGGGGAACAACCCGTGGCCTCGCCGTCGGGATCGCAGCCGGAGCGGCTTCGAATGTCACGCTCGCAAGCTCGACCTCCGGCCAGGCGTCGCCACCCGTGTAATAGCCGTACGTCTTCAACACCGCTTCCAGCGGCTTGCCGCTGTCGAACAGGCCTTCGGTGGCGACGCGATCGATGGCCACCTCGATGCGAGAGCTTGGCATCATAAGCACACGTTCGACGAGAATGGCGGAATCTGCGCCTTCCTGGGCTGCAGCAATGCCGTCGCGCGCTAGGAGTTGCATGCGTAGCGGAGGGCCGCTGTCTTTGGCCACAAGCGCGAGATCGTAGGTCATGTCGGCGCTGGTATTGGCGATCCGCCAAATCTCGCGCTCGCCCGACTTGACTGTGATGTGCGGGTAAACTTGGCCGTTTACGGTGAAGAGCCAGCCCTTGTCGTCGGCGAAGCAGGTGCCGCGCACCGTCGTTCCGGCGCCGCAAAGCCCGGCATCGTGGTCTCCGACCGGCAGGAAGCTGGCTTTGAGGGTCGCCGGATCGCCTCCCGAGACCGAACCGATCTGGTGATCCTTCAGCATCAGGAAGCGTTCGGTTGGCTGAGCGCCGCTTGTTACGCGCGCGCCACCGCTGGCGCTGCCGGTTGCGCCCTGGACGAAGATGAGCCCGGAGAGGCCAGCGCCGACCTGCGTGCGCGCATTCATGTGGACGTGCGGGTGATACCAAAACAGGCCTTCTGGATGATCCGACGGCAAAGCGATCCGGTAATTCATTTCTGAGGTTGTGTTGCCGTAGTAGGCGCCGTGAGCCGCGCAGTTCTTGGCGCTCGGCGAGGTCGTGCTCTCACCCTCCGGAATCGTGCAAACGTAAACGGTGTCGCCGACCGGCTCGAGGGCCTTTGCGCCCTTGGTGTCGAGGTCTGGCGTAACAAGAAGCCCGTGCGTGTGAAGGTTCGTGGAGCCTGTTTCGCCGGCGCTTAAGTGGTTGACCAGCTTGATCTCGAGCGTGCTGCCGGGGTTCACCCGCCAGACTTCGGGAGCGAGAGCATCATTGTAGAGCATCAAGCCATCGACCGAAATCCGGCGGGCTTCAGAGCCGGGAAAGGTGACGCCGTCGGGCAGATCGAAGCTGACAGAGCCGGCGTCACCAGGTGATTTGTTCAGATCGATCTGCTTTGCCGTCAGCGTGACTGCCAGTTTCTTGTGGTCGGCGGAAGCGCTGCAATTGCCGGAGGCGCCGACGCGATCACCCGCGATCGCCGAGCATGGCCGGGACGCGACCATGTCAATAAGTTCGGCGGCGCTTACGGGCCCCGGGTTGGCCATGAGACCAATCAAGATTGAAAGACTGCCGGTGCTAATAAGGAGTTTCGTGTTTGCCCGCATGTTTGACCTCCTTTCATTAGGTTGCGTTCTTTTTCGTGCTCCGCTTCCTGGGCTTTCGGCGCAACAGCCGAAAACGGGCTTGCTCATCGGCTTTCTCGGCTTCGGCTTTCGAGTTGACCTCGTCCAGGTACCGCTGGGCGTCTTCCCGCGTTTGGATGGACTGGACCTTCGCAAGGATCGCCTGCACCTCGGAGGGCGGCGAGAGCTCCTGATCGAGTCGCGCCGCCGCAAGGAGGACGCCTGGCAGATTGCCGCTGTTGACCGTATCGGTCGGCCGCGGCATGAGCTGCCGAACTCTGGGCGCCTCGAGGGGAACGGGTGTTGGCAATCGTTTCGGGCAGTCGCGCGGCTGTGTCAGCGACAGCAAAGGAAGCACCGTATTGGCTGCTGCGTCTCGTGCCGTCAGCGGCTTGATGCCGAATGCAGCCTCGACGGTCGCCGGGATCGTGGCGTGGTCATAAAGCCTTCCATCGACGACATTTGGCGGGATCAGCGGCGACACCACCACTGCTGGGACGCGAACGCCATACTGAGCGAAAGTGAAACCGAATTGATTGTATTTGGAGCCTGGCTGCGTATCGCCGGGCGGGACTGCCCGCGGCGGAATAACGTGGTCGTAGAATCCGCCGTGCTCGTCCCAGGTGATAATGAGGAGGGCGGTGGCCCAATGGGGCGAATTTCGAATTGCTTCGTAAGTTGACTTGATCAGCGCTTCGCCAGCAGTCACTCCGTCGAGAGGATGCTGGGAGTTGCCGCCTTTGTATGTGCCGCCAGGAACGTCGCCGTAATTTGGTTCGATCCAGGTATAGAGCCAAGGGTAATTTGCGTTGGCTACATCATTGGCGAACGAAGCGTAAGGCGTGACATTCGCATGGTGGATGTTCTTGAGCGCGGTCGCCATCGGCAGATTGTCGCCAGCATAGATGCGCCATCCCGAACCGAACTTCGCCCCGAGGGCATCGAAGATCGAGCCATGGGGCAGCTGAAACCCGGAGACGGTCTCCCACGTAAACAGTTCCCACGACGTCGGACTGTGGTCGAGTCCGCCGGACGAAGCGCCGCAGGCAAAGAATCGGTTTGGGAACGTAGGGCCTGGAATTGAGGCAAACCAGCTATCGCAAACAGCGAAGGTCGAGGCGAGTTTTGTCAAGACTGGCAGTTGATCCGGCGAGAAGCATTTCATGATGGCGCCCGCGTTGCTTCTAACATGCGCGGCGTAGTCGGCGACGAACCCGCTGTTGTTGATCGGCGGATAGCTGCCGCTTGGCGGGTAAGTTGCCGTCGGTCCACAGAGCTGCTCGACCGTATCCGTGAACTCGTGGCCGGGATCGGCAGCCATCGCCGAATCGGCTGGGTGGCTGACCGGGTAGGTTCGTCCTTGATATTGGTTGGCTTCCGACCCGGTAAGTCCGTTGACCGAACGTCGCCGGCCGGTGACAGCGTCCGTTCCGACAATGCCCGAGAAGCCGAGCATGTGATCGAACGAGCGATTTTCGAGCATGAGTACGAAAATGTGCGAAAGAGGAGGACTCACTTCGGCTCTCCGTGGCGGCCTTAAAATCGTCTTTGCTCGCGTGCGCTCTGCAGCCTTCTCGCGATCAGCTTGCGTGCGTTGCACAACTTTTGATGTTAATAATGGGTCTGCTCGCTCAACACGATCCGGCAAGTGGCGTTTGGTGTCAATGGGCGCGCCGAAACATTCGGGGCAAGGGACGCTCACGCGAAGCTGACACGAGTGACTGCTAGACGCTGTTCAGCAGCGTCTGGTCCGTGCGTCCAGAGCGACGACGGGTAGTGGACGTTGTCCCGGTGCAACGGGAAGGCAACGACGAGATTGTGCTAAAGGTGAGGATGATCGACACTTGAACTTTCGATTGTCGTTGCTCCGTCGCGACCCTCTGTCCGGCACGCAAGCTCTCGTCCCAGACGGACTCCGCTTTTGCTGCCCAAGTCCGAAAACACACTCTCGCAGCTCGAAACGGACCTGAATTGACGTCCCGGCCGCATGGATTGGGGTTAAACGCAGGTGGTCACAAAATTCGGCCGGGCTTATTAGGAATTCTTCCTTCTTCGGCGGTTTTTTAGCGCAATCGGGGCATCGGGGGAGGAGTCCTACTGTCTACGCCGTCACGACTGCTGGGCATCCGCGCACCGTGTCGTGCGCGCGGTCTTGCGCTCTTCCTTTGCAGCCTTCGCTTGCGCGACCGCCGCATTAGTCCGGCGATGCCTTTTGTGAGGTGCGGCCGGTTCGCATGGGCCTTACCGCAAATGAGATACGGAGTTGGCTATCGCCTATTGCCTGAGTAATTTGCTCTGGAGAGTGATTCTTCAGGCGCACAAGCTTATGGGGATACCATGAACAAGCACTTTTCTTCCCAGCGCATTGTTTCTGAGAGGCGCTCGCGGAGTGACGGCGATGATGTCGTTCTCACAACGCGGATTGGGCGCACCTATAGGTTCGAATCCGCTCATCGCCTTCCCAATCTACCCGATGGCCACAAGTGCAAGAATCTACACGGACACAACTACCGCATGGAAGTCGTGATGCAGGGAGGGTTGGACGGTAGGGGCTTCGTGAAGGACTTCGCTGAGATGGATGCCGAGGTGGGGCCGTTGATTAAACTGGTCGATCATCGACTTCTCAACGATGTCGAAGGACTGGAGAACCCGACCGCCGAGATCATTGCCAGTTGGTTCTTTGAGCGCATTCCTGATTGCGAGAGCGTGCGGATTTATGAGAACGACGATTGTTGGGCGGAGGTTAGCTGATTGAGTTTGGGCCGGTCCGAGACGACTGGATCGCCTTTAACGACCCAACGCCTTCTCCAGCGTGATGTTGATCTCCGGCAATACGTAGCCGCGATGGTCGACCCGCTCGACCGCGAGGATGGACTTTGGGACAATTGGTGCCCGTACCAGGAATGCCGAGGAGAACCGAGTCTGATAACGGCCGCCGATCACAAGCTCGTTGGCGGCATGTGCCGCGATGACCTCGTCGTCCTGCCGGGCTAGGTCAAAGCACCCGATCCGTCCCTGGGTATCAGTGGCCGGGAGTGACCAGGCGCGATCAGCATAACGAAGGATTGCCGGGCCAAATAGTCTCCCAAGTACGCCTCGGCTTGCATCAGGATTTCCGAGCTGAAAGACGGTCGCGAGGAAATCTCGCCCGTCGATGACACACATTCCGCGTGTTGTAACGAATGTCCAATGCGACCGCGAGGATGACGCCGGTGCAGCCGACCTACGTTCCGCCGCCACGTATCCCGGTGCCGGCGCCGACCTATGTGCCGCCGCGCATTCCGACGCCGCCGATCGTGACTCCTGCGCCGCGCGCTCCGATTGATCTTCGCCCGATCAATCGCCCGTCGGCACCGGATGTCGTGCACCTGCCGCCCCAGCCCGTGCCTGCGCCGGCGCCTCGCTCCAGCCGGCTCACCGGCCCCACCGGTGAGCCGCCCAAATGGACGTCCTTTTTGCTGTCTAATCCCATCCAAACCTCCGTTCCAAGCCGGAGGCTTCTTCGCACATTCATTCTAACTCTGAAGCCAGGGTATCGGCTTCGCGCTTACGTTTGTTCTGTCGCGGGTGCCATTGTTGGGATGATTTGTTTGAGAGTTTGAAGCGCTTTGGTGGTCTGGACGCCAAGTTGGCTACGCTGCAACCAGTTTGGGGATGCGGATCAGGTTGTAGGCGATCAGATTGACCTTGGCTTCCTTCAGGCGTTGCCGAAGGGGCTCGTCGTCGACGAAGCGCCAAGCATTTTGCATCGCATCGATGAGGGTGCCTTCGTTGTAACGCGGCGGCGGCCGAGTTTCCTTGTCGTCAATTTTGGAATTCTGCAGTTGTGCGGTCTCACCTTGGCGCAGCTCCGGAAGCAATTGTGCTTCATCGCCATTTTCGTCGACGGGCTGCCAGTCCGGGAATGCTGCGTGCCAACCGAGATCGATGCTCTGGCGGCCGGAGGCGCGGAGCTCGAAGCCATGGACGTCGAGAGTTGCGTTTGTCTGCCGATAGCGGAAGTCGAGCATCAGCGCTGCCAGATAGGCCCGCGCGACGAGGTCGAACAGTTTCTTCTTATCGGATGACAGACGAAGCCAGACCTCGCGCAGCTTATCGATCGTGTTGACATTGGGAATGACGGCGTGATGGCTCGCGCCCTCCAGTCCCTTATCGTAGAAACTGCCGCTTGCACCTTTGCGGATCATCGGAGGCTCTGGCATGGGGATTGCGCTGAACGCTTGGCCTACCTGCAGTCCGGTCACGATCTTCGGAACGTCCGCTATCAAGCTCTGCGGCAGGTAGCGTACCTCCGCGCGCGGATAGGTGATGATCTTCTTGCTCTGACCGTCATAGAGTTCCTGCGCCACCTCGAGCGTCTTGCTGGCCGGCCAGCCGAAGCGAGAGCCGCACAGTTTCTGTAGTGACGGCAAATCGTGCAGCTTGGGTGGCCCATGCCGCTTTTCTTCGACGCGCACCGCAAGCGCGCCCTCGAAGCCCTGAGCTGCATTAACGATATCCTGGGCGACCTCGCGACGGACAATCCGCTCCTGCGGCGCGTGACGCATCTGGAATTGCCCTCCGGCAACCTTCGCGGTCGCAACAACCTCAAAATAGGAGAGCGGCACGAAGTTTCGGATTTCCAGTTCGCGCGTGCAGACAATCGCCAAGGTCGGCGTCTTCACGCGACCAACCCCGATCACACGCCGAGCACCTTGCCCCAGGATGACGGTCGCGGTGCGCGTGAGCGACAGGTTGTAGATCTGGTCCGCCTGCCGTCGGGCGACGGCCGCGGCGTAAAGCCTGGCATATTCGGCATTGGATTTTGCCCGCACGAACGCGTCGCGGATGGTCTGCGCGTCCTGCGCGGTGAATAGTACCCGGAGCACCCGGCCGCGGTAATTGTAATGCTCGAGAATTTCCTGACCGATGAGCTGGCCTTCGCGGTCGCAGTCGGTGGCGAGCCAAACCTGCTGGGCGGTGCGTAGGGCCTCTCGGATGGCTTTGAGCTTGGCGGCCTTGTTGCCGCCCTTTGCCGGGCGAGTACCATAAAGACCCTCCGGCCGCAGGAGAATCGGCGACCAGCGTTTCCATTCCGGCGCCACATCTTCCGGTTCGAGCAGGTCGAACAAATGACCCTCGGCCGGCAGAACATCTGCCGTAGCGCGACCCAACGGCTTCTCCAAGGAGGAGTGCGCCAACTATCTCAAAAATTCAGGGTACGTTTCCGTATAAACACATCATGCTCTAGCTGTACCGCCATTTCCGCTAGCCCGTCCTATTCGTGAGAGTGCGTTTTTTTAGTCCGATTGATGTGGCCGCACATCTGCTCTGACGAGGCGCGCGGGATTGCCTTCGGCTTTCACCGCCTGACGACCGGTACTTTGCAACGCGCTTGAGGGATGGGTTGGGCGAACGGGGGGCGGACGCCCCGCCGGTCAAGGACCGAGCGGCAGCAGCGCGCCTGGCAAGCCGCGGATCAGGTCGGCTTCGGGACATGCCGCGGCAAACGCAAGGCGAATGCGGCTCGTGGTCTCGACGACACGGGCAGCGAGTTTCAAGAGACGAAGACGCAGCGTCGCGAACTCGGCTGTGGCCAATTCCCGGGCTTTGGGAATCGCGTCGCGCACGGTCAGCATCAGCCAATAAGCGGCGGTGTCGAGAACGAGGCGGACTTGATTGGCGAGCGCCGAACGGCAGCTGGTGCGATCGGAGGCGAGCTGTGTCTTATGCACCTTGATCAGATTCTCGGCTTGGCCGCGCGCGCAATACAGGCTGTCGTAGATCCACTCGGCCGAGCCGACATCGAGGCTGGTGACGACGAAACGGATGTCGAGGCCGAGCATCGTCGCCTCAATACGGGCGACGGTACGTCGTTCGCGATCCCAGGACTTTGCCTTGTGGCGCGTCTCGGTATAGCCACGCAGAACCGGCAGGTTCTCGATGGCGCGTCGCGTGCGGATGCCGTCGGCGGCCTCGTCGACTTTTCTGGCGAGCGGCTTGGTGCCGGACAGACCGAAGATGTAGTCGATGCCGTTGGTCTCGCACCACGCCATTGCCTCCGGTGCCTCCGGCCGGGCATAGTGCCCGTCGCCACGGAACGTAATTCGCGTGTTGTGCCACCGCGTCCGGATATGCCGTATCAGGCGGCGCAGATGGGCACGCACCTCGACGCCGCCCGGCGTCTTGCCGGGCCGCAGCACGACCGCCACGGGCCGGCTCTTCTCCGTGTCGTAGACGTGGATCGGCAGGAAGCAGCGTTCGTCATAATGAGCGTTGAACAGCGAGAGCTGCTGATGGCCGTGGACGACATCGAAGGTATCATCGATGTCAAGCGTGACGGATGCCGGCTCGCGCGGGTAGCTATCCATCCATGCGTCGACCAAAGTGTAGGTCAGTCGGATCACGTCGCGCAGGCGCGGAGCATTCTCCAGCCGCGACAGCGTCGGTTGGGAACACAGATCGCGACCCGTGTCCGGCAGCCGTCCGCAGGCCAGCTTGAATGCGGGATCGGACCGCAGATGATCGAGGTCGTCGGCGTCCTCGTAGCCGCAGCAGATCGCGAACATGCGCGCGCGGAACATATCGACAAGGCTGTGCACGACCCGCGTCGGATCGCGCCGATCCGGGAACACGCGGGCCAAATTGTCGGCCAAGCCGAGACGCCGCTCGGCCATCGCCAGAAGCATCACGTCCCCGTTCGAGGTCAGCCGACCGCCATCGAAGGCAGCTGTGACTTTCTTGGCGTGAACGGCTGGAAACGAGAAGGGCAGAATCATATCGTCGGTCATGGCGGGCGTGGCGTTCGCGGTTGAGGTGATGGGGTTGGCTTCGCAACCGAATCCTACGCCGCATCAGCGCTTTACACCACGCTCGCCAGCCTCTCAGGCGCCCTCTGACGAATAAGACGGGCTAGCTCCTTTAGGTCGACGACTGTCATTTCTTTGCCTCAACCGATTCTCAACCGGCCGGCGGAACGTCGCCTAATCACTGCTTCTCTGCAGGGGCGCTGAGGCCACTAGGCGGTGCAGGCGGGGGTGATGGCGGTGGTGGAGTTTCCGCGGCGGGTGCCGCAGCAATGCAGTCGCCCGCCCAGATCTTGGTGCCCCTGACCGTGCCGACCAGTTTGCAACCCATTGGCGCTTGCGGCCTGATCTGAACGGGCGGCCTTTTAGCCGCCTTCGGGGGAGCGGCTTGTGCAAATGCGCCGGTCGTAAAGAGCAGCGCGATAAGTCCGATTAGCGGTTTCATGGGTAGGCCCGTTCTAGGGCGTCTTCCATGATATTTTCCCCACTGCTTCAAACATCGGCTTTCAATCTTAATGCAACCCAAGGGCGCGCGAAAGCCGCCCCGGGAGGGGCTTTTGGCTGGGCTGGCGGGGAGATCCAGTGCCATGCCGACAAAAGTCGCTAACCCCAATGGCTAATGGCGCGAAGCTGCGTTTTGATACAACCTGACGATGCTGCCTATTCCGCGTGGGCGGCGCCGAGTGGAAGCATCCCTGGCTTCTTTACCTGAAGAAGCCAGGGAATCGCTGAGGCACCCTTGTGGCTTGAGCGCGATCAAGAAAGCGACGCGATTAAGTTGCTGCGGCGCATCCGCCATTTTCCGGCATCGATCGGCGGGGCACAGGTCGTAGCTCCGCCTCATTCTTTCGCTGACATGGTCAGTAAGTCAGCGCGGGACACAGGCGCGCGGGCGACTGCGCCCGGAGTGAAGCGCTTGCACCGCCAGCCGCGATCGCGCTCCTCCGGGCTGCGCTTCGCGTTGCAACCGCCGCTTTTCGCTACGGTTCTCCGTTGAATAGCTCAATACGCGGCGTAGCGTAGGGAAGCGCCACACTGGCCCGCCGCCCAGCGAGGCGTTGCCCCGGCTCGGCCGCCCACGGCCCCCAGCCAGCCGGGCTGGGGCAGCCGGCTCCATCGACTACGAAGATTAGGACGGTGCCAAAGCAGCTCAAAAACCTGCGCGTAGCCCGCCAGCAATATGATGGTGGATACCGATCTCAGCGCAGCGCAAACGGCTGAAATACTCCTCGGGCTGATTAGTGCAGCTCAGCGCTCAGGAGAGCGAGATCCGGATGCTGCAGCGGGCCGGCGTCCCGACGGCATCCGCTGAACTGCTGCTCGTCCGGATGCGAGCCAAGGTCGATAATCTCTGTCGGGAGCGGGATGCCCTCAAAAAGGCTGCCACTGGGCAAGCTACCCACCCGATCGAGATCCAGCGGACCTGAGAGCTGGTTCACACTCGCCGAAGCTGCCCTCGGCTATCCTCGTCACGCCGCTTACTCTCGAGGAGACCGACGATGATCGCATTCGCCAAAGTGCTGTTGCGTTCCGCGAGCGTGGACGTCGGCGGCTCCGATGGGCTCAAGACCATCATGATCTTTTGCGGCGCAGGCCTTTTGCTCTCCCTTCTTGCGGCGATGACCTATGGCCTGAACCTCGCTGCAGACTTTTTCTGAAGGTCTGGCCGCCGCGCTGCACATCCCTATCCTTCCTTCAGCACCGCCTTGACCTCACCTGCCGACCAGCTTTCGCCCTCGGCGATCGCCCGCACCTTTGCGTCTCCGCCGACCAGCAGGTGAGAACTGAGATCATCGTCAGCCGGCATGACGACGATTTCCGTCACGGGCTTCCAGTTCAGCGTCAGATCGAGGTCGCCGGGAAATATCTTCCAGCGCGAGCCATCGTCGAGCTCGACGATGTGGCTCTCGGAATGAGATCTGATCTTCACGGCGCAGCCCAGGTGCTCGCGCGCTACTTCTGGCCCGAGGGAGCCTGAGCGTTCGAGTTGTTCGGGTTCTGCTTGTTGGCTTCGTGATATCCGACGACGCATCCCGCCGCCGCGCCGAGCTTGCCATGGCCGGCCATGTGGCCAGCGACACCGCCGACGATGGCGCCCTTAATGCATCCCTTGGCTTCCGCCGGCGACGCGAAGGCGAGTGCGGTCAGGCAGGCTATTGCCAATATCGTCTTCATGGTTCCTCTCCGAATTTATGCCTCTTCGGGAGATCAAGTCGCCTGACGGAGGGCCGTTCCGCTCTGGACGGCGGATGGTCGCCGAAAATCGTGAACATGCCGGCGAGGGCGCGACGAATTGCGCGGCTTTGCGCCACCCCGTGCACTGCGGACACGGTATTGTACGACCTTACCGAGCCTATCGGATCGCATTCCCTGAAAGATATGCTTCAGGACGCATCGGATCTGGCCGCGATGGCCGAGGCTTTGAGCCAGTCGGCCGACTACCGAGTGTTGCGGCGCCTGATACCGCGGGCCGCGTCCCAGCCGACCATCGGGCAGGTTGCAAGACCAGCGTCCTAGTGGACACCGAGACGACCGGCCTCGATCACGCCAGAGACGAGATGATCGAGTTCGGGATGCTCAAGTTCGACTATACGCCGGACGGGCGGATCGTCGGCGTCCGCGACACCTTCTCCGCCTTCCACGAGCCGAGTGGTTCTATTTTCGGCGGACGTTACGGCACTCACGGGCATCACCGCCGAGATGGTGGCCGGTCACAGATTCGACGATGCGGCCACCGCGACCTTCGTAGACGATGCAGTCATCGTCATAGCGCACAATAGCGGGTTCGACAGGAAGTTCGCCGAGCGCTACTGGCCGGTGTTCGAGCACAAGGCCTGGGGCTGCAGCATGAGTGAGATTGGCTGGCGCAAACACGGCTGCGCGGGTGCTCAACTCACTCCGCGGCAGGCAACGTAGGCAGAGCTACCTGGGTTAAACTTTGGCGGTCCTTGCATTCGTATTTATGGCCAGACTTTGATCGGGAACCGACAGTATATTGCGCCTCGATAAAAGCTTCTCGTCGACATCCAGTAGGCGAGGCAGGTCCGAACCCGGTCGAGCTCGTTGCAGCCGACGAGTCTGCGCCGGAAAGAGCGCGCCAAAAACATACGCTTCAGCAGGACATCGACGGACGAATTGGCGTGACCGTACAAAGTCAGCTCGCAGCACTTGAACGTTGCCGTGCTCGCACGATCAGGCGTCGAGCTGCACAAGCGCTTCCCGATCCAGCAAAACGAGTTGACGCTGGGTTTGTCCATCGAACCTTAGCATCTTATCATCACGCAAGATCGAAAACGCGCGCGACACGGTTTCGAGGGTCAATCCAAGATAGTCGGCGATGTCGCGGCGATTCATCGGCAAGCTCATGACGTTCGGATGAGCAAGCCGCTCGTCCATTTCCAGAAGGAATGCGGCTAACTTCTCGAGCGCCGTCTTTCGTCCTAGCAGAAGCATGTGGTTCTCGGCGTGCTGAAGATTACGCGTGACGAGGTTGAGAAGGCTTGCCTGGCCCGGCTCCCGCTGCGCAATCGTATCGAGCAGGCTGCTTCGGCTCGTGATGCGAACCTTGGCCTGAGTCACTGCTTCGGCGGTGAAGCGGTGAATTATCCCATTCTCAAGCCCGAACATATCATCCGCGAGATGGAACGAGTTGATTTGCCGGCGGCCATCGCAGAGCATCTTGTAGGTCCGGATTGTACCAGAGACGATCTGGTAGACGTACTCGGCCTCCTCTCCCTCCCCAAATACTTCCATCCCTCTGCGATAGGTAAATTCGCTACAGATGATCTGCTGGCCGGCAAGGGCCGCCAATTGCCCATCAACCGCAGGGCGGCTCACTGTGGTAGTCCTGATCAACATCGCAGAACTCCGTACAAAATGGACGTGGCGGTGAACTCGGGAACTTTAGGCAACGGGCGCATGAGCGCACTTGATCTGGCGCAATTCAAAGCAGCCTACCGTGCCCGCCATCATCAGCGAGATCGCGGAAGTCCGTCCGACGGCAAGGTGACGCGAGGGACCCGAGCAGCGCATAGCCGAGGCTGCCCAGCATAAGACCGAAGATGCCGACCTGCGGCGGCAAGCCTGATAGGGGGTATCAAGATTCGGCAATGGCAATTCTTAAGTCGTATTAATAGCTTGTCCTCGAACTTGGCCGGCGAGTGTGGCTTCGCCGGTACAGCCTACCGGCAGCATCTCCCCTACAATTAGAACTGGAATAGTGAAGTAGGCGCTCCTGCCTGGCCTCAACGCTTCGGGGACAACTGAAGCGGACTGGGAGAAACACATATGAAGAAGATTTTGGTTGGCGCGATGGCGCTGAGCCTGTCGGTACCGGCAAGCGCGGCGGATTTAGCGGCCCGTCCCTACACCAAGGCGCCTCCGCCGATGGTGGCTCCGATTTACGATTGGACCGGCTTCTACATCGGCGCCAACGGCGGCTGGGGCCAAAGCCACAACTGCGTAGATTTCGTCACTGCTGTGGGGACCGTCGCGAGCGGCTGCGGTGATCGTTCCGGCGGCGTGGCCGGTGGACAAATTGGATATCGCTGGCAAACCAATCAGTTCGTATTTGGATTGGAAGCTCAAGGCGATTGGGCCGACATCAAGAACACGCGCGTGAGCCTTTTCGATCCGACGCTCTCGACCACCGCGAAGACTGATGCAATCGGTCTCTTCACCGGCCAGCTCGGTTGGGCCTGGAATTCGGCGCTGCTCTACGTGAAGGGCGGCGCTGCTGTGACCAGCAATCGCCTGACCATATTCGACAACACCACCGGGATCGGTTTGGTCTCGGCGGATAGCACGCGCTGGGGCGGCACCTTGGGTGTCGGCTTTGAGTATGGCTTCGCCCCCAACTGGTCGATCGGTGCGGAGTACGACCATCTGTGGATGGGGCACGCAAATAACTCCTTCTCGGTGGCCGATCCCCGCCTCGCTGCCGTACTCAACGACCGGATCAGCCAGGACGTGGATATGGTCACCGTGCGCTTGAATTATCGCTTTGGCGGCTACGGCGCTCCGGTCGCGGCGAGATACTGACCTTGTCCTAATACTTTTCTCCAATCAATTAGGCCGGCATCTCTGCCGGCCTTTTGTTGGAGAGAATATGTCTGAAAGATCATCTCCCAGATCGCCAATCTGGCCGGCCTAAAGCCGTCACGAGGTGGCCGACTACATCAATCTGGCCTTTGAGACGTCGGGCATCGCCGAAATTGTCAGGGCACCGGCGCGCCATCAAATGCGTTGATTCCGGATTGCGTGTATCGACGATCGTCGCGGACCAAAACTTGTTGCTCCGCGACGCGTCACGCCAGGTAGTCTAGTCGTCGTCATCTTCGGTTTCGATCTGATGTTCAATCGCATCTCGCATCCCGCGCATCGCCGCGTATGTCGCGAATGCCATCCTCTTCTTCTGGTCCGGTGTTAGCGTCTTATAAAGCGGTTCCCACGTGTCGGCGAGCTTCTTGAGGTCAACCGCGCGTTGACTCAGTATTTCTGCTCGACGTTGCATAAGTTCGACCGGATTGCGTTCACCAATCGCTTCCATTGGGCTGCTATCGCGCAGTTCGGCCACCCGCTCGAAGCGGACTTGTCGGTTCTTCGCTCTCGCACGGATGATGGCCCCTTCCACGGGCGGCCAGTATTTTTCCTGATCGGGCGTAAGCTGCAAGGCGGCCTTGATCATGCCGACGCGCGCATCCGTCAAGGCGTTGAGGTCGGCGGCGCTAGGATGCCCCATTCCTACCGTGGAAGAGGTCTCCGCTGCGTAGGCAAGTGTTGATGCTGTTAAGAGAACTGCGGTTGCTGCAAAGGCTATCGTTCTGATCCTCATCGCAAACTCCTGGGTCTCGTGTCGTTCGCCCCCCAAGCAGAAGGCCATAGGAGTTCTGAAGCAGATTGATTTGGGTCAAGTAGACCCTCACTTACCGGCGAGTTCCGCCGGCTGTCGACTCGGACGCTCGAAAGCAGCAGGCGCAGACCTGACCGGCAAACCGCGGCTCGATGTCGGACAGCCCGTCCGGCCAGCGGTCAGCGTTCAGTAGTGCAATGTGACGCTTGCAGTGGCAGTAGGCGCGATGGCCCGCGATCGATCAGACGTTGTCCAATTCCATGTCGCCGAGAACGATGAACCGCCCGGGGGCATCCCATTCGATGCATGGCACCAGACGGGTGACAAGCTGAGCGATCAACACCGGTCGGCTTGCGGGAATGGTCCAAGCTGATTTACTGTCAACGCGATTGCTTAAGTAGGAGACGGACGGTGGCGACAGGTGTTGTGAAGTGGTTCAACGCGACCAAGGGGTTTGGCTTCATTCAGCCGGATGACGGCGGTCAAGATGTTTTTGTGCACATAAGCGCGGTTGAGCGGGCTGGCCTCTCAGACTTGCGTGAGGGGCAGAAAGTCTCTTACGAGGTCAAGGTGGATCAAAGGCGTGGTAAGAGCAGCGCAGAAAATCTGCGTGTTTGATCTTGTGTTGTAGGCACCTGATTCTCGGCCCCAGCCTCAGTCGGGCGCCCACTCGAAATGGTCCCACTGCGTTCACAGCGCTGGGGGCCGTTTCATCCTATAGATCCAGGGGCGCAGGATGCGGTCAGATCAGGCCGAGCTTCGTCGCGAGTGCCGTGGCTTGGGCGAGACTTCCCGCATCGAGCACCTTGCGGGCGTTGTTGAGATGAAAATTCACGGTCGCGAACGACATATTTTCGAGGGTGGCGATCGACTTCATCGGCTTTCCCTCAGCCGACCATTTGAGGCAGAGGGTCTGCTTGGCCGTCAGCTCGAAAGTTGGCTGCGCGGTCGGCTTCGCATTGTGCTCTTCAAGCTTGGCATGCAGGAACGCGACCGCCGTGACGGCGGCGATCTGATCGATATCCTTATCGAGGGTCAAGGACGGTTTGCTCGATGCGAGCGTCAGCATCGACATGTGCCGGCAGGCCGTCCGTATCGGGATGCTGATACCCGATCTGATCCCGAAGTCGCCGGCCTCGGAATAGAAACGCCGAACCTCCTTCGTTTCCGAATGGCGGGAGCCTCCGGAGCACCAGGTGAATGGGCGCAAAGTCGTGCTGGCGGTTTTTACGACCGGATCAATCGTCGTGTAGTCGCTGTCGAAATAGTGCTTCAGCCACTCCGGCGAATAGTTCGAGTAGGCATAAGTTCTGGATGGCTGGATGTAGAGATAGGCGTAGCAGTCAAAGCCCAATTCCTCCACGAGATCCGGCAGCGCGTCCCTCAGAACTTCCTGCGTTCTCGCGGCAGAAGTGACGTCCGTCAGTCGCTGAAACCAGGTTTTTAGGTCCATTCTCCTCGTATCCATTATTTCTCTGAAGACTTCTTTCTGGCGGCGAGCACCCGGCTCGATTCGGCGCAGGACGCAGTGATGGTGAGATTGATGTCTGGTGGTGGTGCCGACTGTGAACGGTAAAAGCTGGCGATCTTCCACGCCACACAACGATTTTCGCTGCGCCGCTTCTTGTGCACATTGTCGCGAGGGTTCAACGTGAAGCGCTACGCGGTTCGGTTCACCGCGAGATCCTCATGACACATCGTGGACAGATAGATTAAGTTGACTCGCCAACTCGGCGAAGCTCCTGTTTTCGTGGTTATGACGTTGGTGCATAGGTGTCGTTCCACTCTCCTCGCGTCTCATGCAGTTTGACGTAGCTTGTTATTTATAATTGGCGCAACAAATGCGAAAATTTAGAGGCCGGATTGCAGAAACTGGTGGATCGAGCATCGCGATCGATGGCGGCTTCAGTCGCATTGCGTGTGATCAGCCCCGATAAGCGCCCGGGAACACGATGTCCTGATCGACAAGGACGTTGAACTGATAACCGGGGCGAATCTCCAGCGTCGGCTGCACGTCGAGGTTCTTGTTGATGGTGCGCTCGGCGACGCGGCCGAAGGTTTCCGCAAAATTCCGCCTTGCGGCGTCCGACGCGGTCTGCTGCGTCGCGAGCGTCGAGCTTTGCGGGGCCGCCATATCCATGCCCGTGCCGATGATCGCGAGCAGGATCGCGGAGCCGAAGGTCTTGAAGTAGTGGTTGTCGACCTGGTCGGTGAAGCCGCCATAGCCTTCCGCGTCCGTTCCGGCCATGCCGCCGATCTGGAGCGTCGAACCGTTCGGGAAGATGATGTCGGTCCAGATGACGAGGACGCGGCTCTGGCCGAAGGAGATCTTGCTGTCGTAGCGGCCCATCAGTTTCGTGCCTTGCGGGATGAGCAGGCGGTAGCCAGTGGCGCTGTCGAAGACGTTCTGGCTGACCTGAGCGGTGATGCGGCCCGGCAGATCGGAATTGATGCCGGTGATCAGCGTCGCCGGGATGACGGAGCCGCGCTTCAGCTCATAGTAGGAGCGCGGGGGAACGACCTGGTTCGGCAGATAGCCGAGCTTGGCGAGGTCGGAGTTGAAAAAAGTCTCCTTCTTCGCTTGCCCGTTGGGATCGAGGTTCTGGCCGTTGAGCCCGGTCAGAAGCGCCAGGCTGTAGAGGTCGGTCGGCGAGGATGAGGCCGGTGTCATCGCACCCGGTTTCGCCGGCGACGTGGCCGCCGACGCAGCCTTAATCTTCTGCGTGTCGATGGCGAGCGGCGAATCCAGCGCGATGTTGCTCGCCTGCAGACGCGCCATTCTCTGGCGCTGCCGCTCCCGGAGGAGCTGTTCCTGTCCTTCGCGGGCCAGACGCGCCCGCCAGGCTTCTTCGGATTCGAGTGCGCCGCCCCTCGGCTCGGCGACGGCAGGCTGTTGCGGGACGAAGGGATTTTGCGGGGCAGGTTTCGGCTCGGGCGTCGGCGCCGCGGGCGGAGGCTGTTGGCCGTCGCCGATGAGGCCGTCGGCAACGCCGCGCTTCATCTGATCGGCGAAGGTCGTGGCGGGCGCGCCGCCGATCGAACCCGTGTCGGACGTTGAGCGGAATACAAGTCCCCGCGAGGTCAGTCCGTAGAAGATCACCGCGAGGAACACGATGCCGAGCACGGCCGCGGCGATGATCGGCAGGCGGTTGAGACGGCGAATGTCCTTCGGCGCGCCCGTCCCGCCGGAGCCGCCGCCGAGCTGCAGAGATTGGGTCATGCCTCCCCTCCCCTCAGCTGCGCTTCATCACCGAGACCGGGCTTGCCGGCAGCGCGCTGGTCGCGGTCGTGGAATAGACGCGACCGATCTCGATCGATCCGGTCGAGAGGCGGGCGAGCATCTGTCCGTCCATGGAGGCGAGCACATAGGCGAGCCGGATGGCTTTAGGATCCTTGGTGTCCTGATCGGTCGTGACCGCGTAACCCCAGCCCCGCAGCGAAGTCTCAAGGGCCGAACCGAAGGCGGAGCCGTCGGGCTTTAGGACAATCGTCGCCTTTCCCTGGCCGATTTGTTCGGCAAGGCGTGGAACGAGATCACCGGCGACGGCCGAAGCAGCGGGGGCCAAGAGTTCGGCTGGGGCGGTGCTGGCAACGAGTCCGCCGGTTCCGAAAGTCGCGCATCCGGAAAGAAGGGCGGCCGTGAGGAAGAAGGCGGCCGCGCGTGCCGGGCGAAAGGTGGAGAAGAAAGGGCGGATCATGCCGTCACCCTCGCCTCTGGATCGTGATTTTTTCCTGGCTCCAGCCGACGCCGGAGACAAGGATGGCCCTGTCGACCGCATAGTCGACGATCATCATGTTGCTCTTCATCCGATAATTGACGATGCGGTTCTGCCCGCCCGAGACTACGAACAGGACCGGCGCGTCGCGCGAGGCGACCGACTCCGGGAACTGGATGTACGTCTTGGTGCCGTCGCTATAGACTTGAGTCGGCCGCCAGCCCGCGCTGCCCGAGACCGAATAGCTGAAGTTCAATTGCTCTGCCGGCACGCCGGCGCCGCCCGTCTCGATCCGGGCGTTCACATCCGCCAGGCGCGAGGACACGTCCTCGGGATAGTCGAAGCCGACCCGCGCCATGTACTGCGTGGCGTGGGACTTGAGCTGGATGTGATAGGTCCGTCGCGACGTCGTCACCACCATGGAGGTGACGAGGCCTGGCTCGGTCGGCTTGACGATGAGGTGGATCGCCTGGCCGCCCGTCGCGCCGGAGGTCGCGGGCTCGACCTTCCAGCGCACGGTGTCGCCGACGAGCACGTCGCGCACGACCTCCCCGCCCTCCAGCTCGAGGTCGCAGACCTGCAGCGGTGAGCAGACAACAGATGGCTGCACTTCGCCATAGAGGAAGATCACCTTGCCATCGGCGCCGCGCGTCACGAGCCCGGTTCGGCCGCGCCATTGGCCGGAGATATCCATCCCCTTCGCTTCCTTCCGGTTGAGGCTCTGGGCATCGGCGCTGTGGAGGCCGGTGATGGAAACGAGGGCGGTCGCGATCAGAAGGGCCGCCCGGAATGTTGGTCTTGTTGCAGTCATAGGTAAGGGCGCGCCTTTCAGATCTGAGCGGTCCAGTCAAAATCCTTGAGGTAGAGACCGATCGGGTTGAGCCGGATCACCGCCTCATCCTGCGGCGGGATCAGCACGACGCTGGCCACGCCCCGGAAGCGCCGGGTCGCCACTTCCTTGCCCTTGCGGTCGCGCTCATACTCGGTCCAGTCGATCTGGAAGGACTGCGGCGACAGTGGCACGACATTGTTGACCTCGATCGCGACCGTCGCGGTCTTGGCCTTGTCGAAGGGAGAGCTCGAGCGGAACCAGGCGTTGACCTTTTCGGTCGCGGGGTCCGTCGTGCGCAGCATGGCGTAGACGCGGTCGATATATTGCTTCTGCACCACCGTGTCCGGCGTCACCGATCGGAAGTTGGTGATGAAGCCGGCGAGCGTGGCGCGCACCACGCGCGGGTCGGCGTATTCGATCTGGGCCGGAAAGCCCGCACTTACGGACGAACCGAGCTTGTCGACCTCGACGATGTAGGGAACGAGCTTGACCTTCGTGCTCTGGTAGAGCGCATAGGCCGTACTCATGAGCGCGAGGCCGAGGCTCGCGATGCCGACAATGCGCCAGGCGCTGGCGGCCTTCACATAGGAGCCGTAGCGCTCGGTCCATTCCTGCCGTGCGGCGATATAGGGATTTTCGGGACTGTTGGGGGAGGCCAAAACGCGTTTCTTCCGTCATTTCTCGTGTTTTTGGGGCGGAGGGGGCGGCGATCCGCCGCCGCTCTTCTCAAGCTTGGCGTTGGCGAGCCCGAGCAGAGATCCGGCATAGGCGCCGGGCGCACCGATCGCCTTGTCGTGGGCGGCCGAGGCGAGCGCGCCTCCGGCCGAGGCCGCGCCACGCAGCCCGGCAAGGGCGGCGCCGCCGACCGATGAGCCGCTCGCGCGCGCCGCCGAGAAGGCCGCTGCGCCGGCGTTGGCCCCGCCCATCGCGAGGGCAGCGCCTCCGGCCGCGAAACTCGCAGCCTGCGCGCCGTGCCGGATCACTTCCATGCCGCTGCTGACCGAGGCGCCTTGAACCACGCCCTGGACGATGGACGGCACGTACATCGCGAGGATGAAGACGACGACCGCGATGCCGGCGATGGCGAGCGCGGTCTGGTACTGGTCGCCGACCGACGTATCCTGGGCGAGGCCGATCAGTACGTCGGAACCGATCTTGGCGATCATGACGAGCGACATGAGCTTCATGCCGACCGAGAAGGCGTAGACGAGGTAGCGGATCGCAAAGTCCTTGGTGAAGGACGATCCGCCGAGGCCGAGCATGATCATGCCGGCGAGAAGGCCGACATACATCTCGACGAGCACGGCAAGGAAGATCGCCGCGACGAGCGAAAAGGCGATGACGCTGACGATCATGGCGAGCGAGGCCGAGAGCGCCAGTGCGTTGTCCTGAAACACGCCGAAGGAAATCTTCTGCGACATGGCGGAGGCGACCGTCAGGCCGGCATTGAAGACGTTCGCCGGTGAAGCCGAGCCGCTGCCGCCGCCGATCTGGAACAGGCTGTCGACCACGGCTTTGGCGAAACTCGGCCCCTCCGCCAGGACGAAGGCGAAGAAGCCGATGAACATGATCCGGCGCACGAGCTCGGCGAACCAGGCTTCGATCGTCGCGGCCTGGATGGCGAGCCAGACCGCGGCGATGCCGACCTCGATGCCGGCGAGGATCCAGAACAGCGATTTTGCGGCGTTTGTGACGGTCGATTCCCACCCCTTCGCGGCCGTGACCACCTGGTTCTCGACCGTCGTCAGCACGCCCCCATCCGCGGCGGCGATTGCCGGACCGACGGTGTGAAGAAAGACGGCCGCTGTGACAACAATGGCAAGCACCGTCGAAGGACGGGTGAGAAAGGAGGCCGTCACCATCTCGGACGCATCTCCTGCCCGCCCGACATCGACGGCGCCGTCGATTTGAAGAACTCCTGCCGGCGCGCCTGGGAGAGATCCTTCTCGGCCTGCTCCGACTGATACCAGGTCGCCATCATCGTCATCTGTTGCGAGACTAGCCCGCGCAGCTTCTGCATCTGGGCGACCTGCTGTGTCGCGATCTGGTGGCCGACCTGCAGCGCCTTCATCTGACCGTCGGCGCCTTCCGACATCGTGCGGAGCTGCGACATGGTCGCCTCCTCGCTCGAGAATTGATCGGCGGTGAGGCTGGCGGCGCGCAGCGTGCCGCCGATCGTGTCGCGGTTGGTCGAGGACCAGTTCTGATAGGTCTGCGAGAAGCTGGCGTTGTTCGGCAGACTGGTCTTGAAGTCGGCGTAGCTCTGGAAGCGTTGCTTCAACACATCGTCGATATTGCCCATCGAGAAGGCGATGCCCTGCCCCTGGCTGACGACGTTCCTGAGCTGGTTAAGATCGTTCTGGACCTGTCCCCAGACGTGGTTCGGCAACTGCGCGGTGTTCTGCAGCATGTTGCTATAGATCTTCAACTGGTTCTGAATCTGCTCGGCGAGCTGCGTGATCTGCCTGATCTGATTGTTCACCTGCTCGGCCGATTTGCCGACCAGCGAGACGAGTTCGCTGTTGTTGAGCATCTGCGTCCACTCGGTCGCGCCGCCACTGAGGGCGCCGCCGCCGGCGACGGCGGATCTCGCCATGAACGGCAGCGCCATGGCCGCGACCGCCGCGCCGCGCAAAAATTCCAATCTAGTCATGGGCGAGTAGCGTATCGGCATGAGCGATCCCCCTGGTCTGGAGCCAGTTTGCCGGCCAGGTGCGGCCGTGCGCTGTCTTGAGTTCCGTGATGCGTTTGAGATCGTCCCGTCCGGACGCGCCGACGAAGGCGAGCGCGACCGGACCCAGCGCCATCTCGAACAGACGCCGGCCGGCGGGAGAGGTGACGTAATATTCGCGCTTCGGGATCGCGTTCGAGACGATCTCGACCTGGCGCTCGTTGAAGCCGAGGCGTTCATAGAACTCGCGCGTTCCTGGTTCGCGCGCCGCTCCGTTCGGCAGGCAGATCTTCGTCGGGCAGGATTCCTTCAGCACGTCGATAATGCCGGAACGCTCGGCGTCCGAGATCGACTGGGTGGCGAGCACGACGGCGCAATTGGCCTTGCGCAGCACCTTCAGCCATTCGCGGATCTTGTCGCGGAAGACGGGATGACCCAGCATCAGCCAGGCCTCGTCGAGCAGAATAAGGCTGGGTGCGCCGATCAGGCGCTTCTCGATCCTCCGGAACAGATAGGTGAGCACGGGCACGAGGCTGCGCTCGCCCATGTTCATCAGCTCCTCGATCTCGAAAGTCTGGAAGCCGCCGAGGGTCAGCCCATCGCGCTCGGCGTCGAGCAGGTGCCCCATCGGGCCGTCGACCGTGTAGTGGTGCAACGCGTCCTTGATCTCGCGCATCTGCACGCCCGACACGAAATCGGCGAGCGACCGTCCCGGTGCCGCCGCCATGAGGGCGACCTGGCGCGAGATGGCATTGCGATGATCCGGCGTGACGCTGACGCCCTGCAGCACCACGAGTGTCTCGATCCATTCCGACGCCCAGGCGCGGTCGGCGTCGGTCGCAAGTTCGGCGAGCGGGCAGAAGGCGAACTGTATCCCCTCCCCGGCCCCGCCGCCGATCTCATAGTGATCGCCGCCGGCCGCGAGCGTCAGCGGCATCAACGACCGGCCCTTGTCGAAGGCGAAGATCTGCGCGTCCCTGTAGCGGCGGAATTGCGCGGCGATCAGCGCCAGCAGGGTCGATTTGCCCGAGCCGGTCGGACCGAAGATCAGGCTGTGACCGACGTCGTCGGTGTGAAGGTTCAGCCGGAACGGCGTCGAGCCGGATGCGACCTGCATCAGCGGCGGTGAACTTTCCGGATAGAACGGGCATGGCGCGACCGGGCTTCCCGACCAGACAGAATTGAGCGGCAGGAGGTCGGCGAGGTTGCGGGTGTGGATCAGTGGCTCGCGGACGTTCGCATACCAGTTGCCGGGCAACGAGCCGAGAAAGGCCTCCGTGGCGTTCAGCGTCTCGATGCGAGCGCCAAAACCCTCGGCCTGGACGACCCGGCGAATGCCCTCGCACTTCTCGCGTAGCCGTTCGGCATCGTGATCCTGCAGCACGATGACGGGCGTGTAGTAGCCGTAAGAGACGAGCTGCGAGGCGGCTTCCGCGATTGCGTCCTGCGTCTCGGCGACCATGGCCATGGCGTCCTGGTCGACCGAACGCGACTGGGTCTGGAACAGCTGGTCGAAGAAGGGCCGGACCTTCTGCTGCCATTTCTTCCGGGTGCGCTCGAGCCGTTCGCGCGCTTCGATCTCGTCGAGGAACATGAAGCGCGATGACCAGCGGTAGGTCAGCGGCATCAGGTCGAGGATGTTCAGGATGCCGGGCCAGCTCTCGGCCGGCAGGCCGTCGATCGCCACCACGCCGACATAGCGGCCGTCGACCGTCGGCGTCAGCCCGTGCTGATATTCGGCGGTGACGAGCCAGTCGAGGTACATCGGGACCTCGGGCAGCCGAACCGGATGGTTTTCGCCGGTGATGCAGAAGCGCACGAACTGAAAGAGTTCGTCATAGCGTGCGCTGCGGGACCCACCGCGCTCCTCGACTGTGCGGGTCCGCATGCGCTGGATCGAGAGCAGGTTCGACAGATATTGCTCGATCTCGCGGACCGAGGCCCTGAAATTGCCGAGCGCCGTGTCGGCAAAACTCGCCGAGCGGCTGTCCTTGTCGGAATAGACGTATTTGGCGAGCCCCGACTTACGCCGCTCCGGCGGCCGCCAGCTCAGGATCAGGGCGTGGCGGCTTTCGTAATGTCCGCTCTCCCGTTCGAAATGCGCGCGCCGCTCCTCGTCGATCTCGCGCGTGACCGCGTCGGGAAAATGGCCGTCCTTGCGGGCGGGATAGTCCGTGGTCGGAATGCGCAGCGCCTCGACCTGGATCATCCAGCCCGAGCCGAGGCGGGCCAGGATGGCGTTGATCTGGCGGGAGACGTCGTTGCGCTCGGCGTCGGTCGAGCTCTCCGAGTCCGGCCCGGCGAAATACCAGCCGGCCATCAACGATCCGTCCTTAAGCAGGACGATGCCGTCGTCGACCAGTCCCGCGTAAGGCACGAGATCGGCGAAGGACGGACCGGAATGGCGGAAGGAATGCAGCGCAACCATGCTCGATCCTCAGAAGCGCCGCCAGGGCGATGAGGTCGGGCGATAGAGCTGGCGGTAGCCGACATGACGCATGTAGACGCGCCGCATCGCCGGATCGGCCTTCGCCATCATCCGCAGCAGACCGACGGTGAAGGTCTAGATCGCGATGCCGAACAGCGCCGCGTACCAGGTGAGCACCACGAAAATCAGGATGACGGCCGCAAACCCCGTCAGCAGCACGAGTTCGCGGTCGGCGCCCATCAGCAGGTTGGGGCGCGAAAGGGCGCGGTGAATGCGCGAGCGGGCGAGAGCGGAGCCGGCTTCAGCCATGTGCCGCCTCCCCTGCCCGGCTGCCGGGCGAGACGGGGGCGGCCGTTGTGGCGGTCGCAACCGTGCCGATCGAGGCGCCGGTCGAGCCGAACAGGGCGACGATCTGCGTAGCACCGAGCAGGATGCCGGCGACAAGCACAATGTAAATCAGCCGCCGCGCGAAATCGTTGAGCTCGCCGCCGAAGATCAGCATGCCGCCGGCGACCGCCACGGCCGCGAGCGCGATGAAGCCGGCGACCGGGCCGGTGATGGATTTCTGGATCTGCTCGAGCGGACTTTCCCACGGCAGGCTGCCGCCCGAGGAGGCAAGCGCCGGATGAGCGATCAGGAGGCCGAGCGCGAGCCCCAATAGGATGTGGGCGGCAAGGCGTTCAGACGACATCGGCTTGCGCCTTTGGGACATAGGATTCGGTCTGGTAGCGGTCGTTGACGAAGCCCTCGACGTGGAGGATGTCGCGCAGGACGCGGCCGCTCGTGGTCCGCTCGATCGAGACGATGAGGTCGACAGCTTCGCCGATCACTTCACGCATCGGCTGCTGGCTCGCTTCGGCAGTGAGCTGCTCGAGTCGGCGCAGGGCCGACTCGGCGGTGTTGGCGTGGACCGTGGCGACGCCACCGGGATGCCCCGTGTTCCAGGCCTTCAACAGAGTAAGCGCGGCGCCGTCGCGAACCTCGCCGACGATGATGCGGTCGGGCCGGAGCCGCATGGTGCTCTTGAGGAGCCGGGCCATGTCGACGGTGTCGCTGGTGTGCAGCGCGACGATGTTGTCGGCCGGACACTGGATCTCGGCGGTGTCCTCCAGGATCAGGATGCGATCCTCCGGTGCGGTTTTGGCGATCTCCGCGATGACGGCGTTCGCCAGCGTCGTCTTGCCGGAGCCGGTGCCGCCAGAAATGACGATGTTGAGGCGCGAGGCGACGGCGTTACGAATGATGTCGGCCTGGCGCTCCGTCATCACCCGGCTCTTCACATAGTCGTCGAGCGGTATCAGCCGCGAGGCGCGCCGGCGGATCGTGAAGGTCGGCGCCTTGACGATCGGGGGCAGCAACCCCTCGAACCTGTGGCCGCCAATCGGCAATTCGCCGGAGATGATCGGCTGCTCGTCGTCGGCTTCGGAATTGAGCGCATGCGCCACGCTGCCGATGACGATCTCCGCGGCGGCCGCGGTCATCTCCCCGGCGGCAGCCATGCCGTGGCCGAGCCGTTCGATGAACAGTCGGCCGTCCGGGTTGAGCATGATCTCCACCACCGAAGCATCATCGAGGGCGACGCAGAGCTGGTCGCCGAGGGCTTCCTGCAGCTTGCGGATCAGGCGCGGATGGGAACGCAGTTGCGTCATCGCGACGGACTCCCCTCAAGCCGCATGCCGGAGCGGGTAGATCGAAAAGGCGTAACCTTCCGGCCGCACACGTTCGAAGCTCGCCTGGCCGGTGGGCAGCGGGCCGCCGTCGCCGCCGTATTGCCGATCGGCTTGGGTTCTCCGATCCGCGCCATGGGCCATCCCGCGCGGCGCAGGATCTGTTCGATGCGGACATCGGTCACGGTGACGAGCTCGGAATAGCCGTTCGCCATCGACCATTCGATGATCGCGGCGAACATCGTCCAGGTGGCGTCATGGAGCGCCTGCCCTGCCCTGCCCCTCCCCGCCTCGATCGACGTATCGACGCAGAAGCGCGAGCTCTCGATCATAGCGGCGTGGGGCTTGAACAGTCCCGACGCTATGAGTTCAGGAAGGGGCACCGACAGCACGTTCGGTCCGGTCGCCGGCAGCAATCGGGCGCAGCCCGTGACCTCGCTCCGATCGGATAAAGTCAGGATGTAGGTCGGCCGGCAATTGTCGAACTGGTCGGCTTCTCGGCCGTCCCGAACCTCGACCTCCCAGTTCATACGCTCGCGGAAGGCGCGGGCGCGAAATCTATGCATCGAATCGAGCAGGACGGCCGAGTTACTGTATGTTTTGGGTGGGACGGCGATTGCCCGCATGCGTATTGCTCCGAATCTCTCGAGTTCGGAGGCCTAAAGGCCATCATCGTCAGGGCGGCGCGACTAATGAAATTATGAGTGCGATTCGCGCCTGCGGGGGTGAGTCGGGGCAAAATGGCCCCGAAAACGGTCTCGCAACGCGGAAATTTGGGCTTTGAACCCTAATAAAAGTATGAGTGTCTCGGCTGGAGTTTATAAACGGCCGCGCGCCGGCATGGCATTGAATTCGTTTGATGATTCAGGAGACTAGCCCAGCTGAGAGGTGCAACTCTGGCACGAGGGTTAACGCCTCGTTAACTTTAATTGGCTGGACGGAATCGCAAAATCATGTCCATCCTCAAATCGGGTTGATGGCGATTTGCGGGCTATAACCCGAAAAGAGGGTTCAAGTTCGAATGCGAAGGCAAAGTGCGATTGCTGCGAGTCCTGAAGCACCCGAAGACAAGATCATACGGCACGCCGCGTTGCTGTCGGGTCAGCTTCAGTCGATTCGCGAGAAAATGTACCCGCCCGAGGCGCAAAAGACCCTCCGGCGGTTCATGACGCATGAAGTCTCGAAGCTGATCTCGCTCTCCGAAGCGACGCTGCGTGCGTTGCTACGCACCCTGTCGTCGGAGGGCAAGGGGCCGCTGCCCACACGCCTCGACAACAATTATCGCGTTTACACGCTCGACCAGGTCAACGAACTCAGGCGTCTGCTTGCGGAGCAGAGACCGTTAGAAGCGCTCCGCTTTCTCCCCCATCGGCGTGATGGCGACCACCTGCAGATTATCGGCGTCGTCAACTTCAAAGGCGGCAGTGCGAAGACGACGACGGCTGCGCACCTCGCCCACTACCTAGCGCTGAATGGCTACCGCGTTCTGGCGATTGATCTCGATCCGCAAGCTTCGCTTTCGGCAATGTTCGGTGCGCAGCCGGAGGTTGACGTCGGCGAGAATGAGACGATTTACGCTACGCTACGCTATGGGCCGGAGCGCCGGCCGATGGCCGATATCGTGCGCAAGACCTACTTCCCCGGCATTGATCTTGTTCCGGGCAATATCGAAGTCATGGAATACGAGCACGAAACACCGCGTGTGCTCGCAACGAGGTCAGCACCAAAGGATGAAATCTTCTTCGAGCGGCTGCGTCTGGCGATCGCGGAGGTGGAAGACGCCTACGACGTCGTCGTGCTTGATACGCCGCCATCCCTAGGCTTCCTCACACTCGGCGCCATCTACGCCTCGACTGGCATGATCGTTACCGTTCATCCAGCCATGCTCGACGTCATGTCGATGAGCCAGTTCCTGTTGATGATGGAAGGCCTCATCGGGACTATTCGCGACGCCGGCGGACGGCTTCAGCAGGACTTTCTGCACTACCTCATCACCCGCCACGATCCGAACGACCAGGCGCAGGCGCAGGTCGTCTCATTGTTGCGGCATCTGTTTGCCGATGATGTCCTAGCGCCAACCGCGGTTGAAAGCACTGCAGTTGAGAGCGCAGGGCTCGCCAAGCGAACGCTGTACGAACTCGAGTCTGGCAATATCGGGCGCGATACGTTCCGGCGCGCCAAAGATTCCATGGACGCTGTGAACGATAGGATTCTCGATCTGATCAAGCAAAGTTGGGGACGGTCATGACTAAGAAGCCGGGAGGCAAGTCGATCATCGCTAGCTTCGGCGCGTTGTCCGCGAACGCGGCCGAAGAACGAGATTCGCCGCCCGCATCCGGACATGGCGAGCCACCACGTCCGCTCGGCAGGGTTGGTGCGGGTATCATCGGCGCGACCCAGCGCACGCTCCAGGAGATGCGCGAGGAGCGCGATCGCCTACAGGCGCTTGTTGCGAAGGGCGGCGACCAAAAGCTGGCGCCGGACACAATTGACCCCTCCCCGTTTATCGACCGTTTGCCCGACGACGGCGAGGCGGATTTCAGAGCTTTCAAGACGTCCTTTAGCGAGCAAGGACAGAAAGTTCCAATCCTTGTCCGTAATCATCCGTCGAATCCCGGTCGCTACCAGGTCGTTTACGGACGCCGGCGTCTGCGGGCGGCCCGCGAGCTTGGGATGCCGATCCGCGCACTGGTGGCCGACCTGAGTGATCACGAATTGGCATTGGTCCAGGGCATTGAGAATTCGGAGCGCCAAGACCTCAGCTGGATTGAGCGCGCGTTATTTGCCGCTCAGATGGATGCGCAAGGGCTCAGGCCGCGGGACATCAAGGCTGCGGTCAAAGCTGATGATGCGGAAATGACGAAGTTTCGAACGGTCGTTCAGGTCGTTCCGGACGACGTGATCCGGTCGATCGGCCGGGCTCCGAAGACGGGTCGACCGCGATGGACCTTGCTGGCGTCGTTGGTCAAGAGCGATGCCGCAGCGGGGGATCGGATAAGAGAAACCTTGGCAACTGCCAAGGTTTCGTCGTCCGACGAACGCTTTCAGAGCGCTCTCGCCGCGGCTTCAAGCAAGGTGGATGATGGGAAGGCAACCGACGAGATCTCACTCCAAGCGACGAACGGTCCGGTGATTGGCAAGGCCACTTTCGGGCGCTCCGGCGTGAGGATTCAGGTGCAAAATGAGCAAGGAGCGGCGTTTGCGACCTTTCTTCGTCAGGAGTTGCCAGAGCTCGTCGAACGGTTCATCGGGCAAGCCCGGTGAATGAGGCCGGGGCCAAAACCTTGGCAGCTGCCAAGGTTTTGGCCTTGCAGGCGACAAGAAAGTCGCCCTGCCACTGTGTGCAACGAAGGAAAGGACGTAACCGCAAAAGAAAAAGGCCCCCGAAACGAATTCCGGAAGCCCTTCTCGTCTACCTAGCAGTGTTGAGAATCGCACTTCCCCGAATCGCAGTCAAGAGTCCCGCGAGGGAATAAGCGCTGTTTCGGCGAGCAGATTTCTTTTGCCTAGCGATAGGTGAAGAAAAATGGAGACGCACATTACAACGACGCCCTTCGGGCGGCGGCCGATGACGCTCGGCCAAATCTCAAATCAGATGGCTGCACGGACTGCGAAGCCCGAAGCGATCGTGCACAAGTGGCAGGTCTTCCAGAACATCCGGGAGGCGAGGGAACTTCTAGGCGCGACGGATCGATCGCTCACGATTCTCAACGCGCTCCTGACCTTTCATCCGGAGACGGCGCTCACGGGGGATGCCGAGATCGTGGTTTGGCCCTCAAACGTGCAGCTCATGGCGCGGGCCAACGGCATGCCGGCGACGACGCTGCGGCGTCACATCGCTGTGCTGGTCGACTGCGGTTTAGTCGTCCGGCGCGACAGCCCGAACGGCAAGCGCTTCGCCCGGAAGGGCCGGAGCGGGGAGATCGAGCAGGCCTATGGCTTCGACCTCTCGCCGATCGTGGCTCGGGCTGAGGAGTTCAAGGACCTAGCGGAGGCTGTTGGGGCCGAGAAGAAGGCGTTCCGTGTTGCAAAGGAACGCCTCACGCTGCTGCGCCGGGACATCGTCAAGCTGATTGAGGCCGGCATTGAGGAGGGGGTGCCAGGCAACTGGGGTAGGGTTCAGCAAAACTACCAGACGATTATCGGTCGGCTACCACGATCGGCGCCCAGGCAGCTTCTAGATGACGTCTGCATGGATTTGCATGCGCTCTATGCGGACATACGCGCGGAGCTGGAAACATTCACGAAATCACAGAATCCGGACGCCAATGAGTCCCATTCTGGTCGTCACATACAGAATTCAAATCCAGATCCTAATTTTGAATCTGAATATAGCCTTCCAAAACAAGTTGAAGCGCGCTGCACCGTCGAGGAAACCGACAACGTTCGGAGCTTGCCGAAACGTGAGCTGCCCTTGGGAATCGTGCTCGATGCCTGTCCGAATCTGCTGGAATTGGTACGAGGCGGCGAAATCCGCCACTGGCGTGACTTCCTGGCGGCGGCGGAGATTGCTCGGCCGCTACTGGGGATCAGTCCCAGCGCCTGGCGCGAAGCACGTGAGGCCATGGGTGAACAGCATGCGGCGATCACGCTGGCCGCGATCTACCAGCGGGCGGATCAGATCAACAGCGCCGGAGGGTATCTCCGCAGCCTGACCGACAGGGCGAGGGACGGTAAATTCTCGACCTGGCCGATGGTCATGGCGCTGCTGCGGGCGAAACTCGATGCGCAGAGGACCGCGGGGAATGCCGGCGGACCTCGATCTGAACGTTCGGTTGGCACCGCGCCAAGCCTCCGCGTGTCGGAAGCGCTGCTGAAAAACCTGCAAAGGCCAAAATCGCGATGAGGGCCGAATTCATCTTCCACGGAAGCCGCGGCGCTACGCCAGATCCGTTTCGGCGAAATCATTGCCCTTGTAGAGCAGGGGCAGGTGATAGGCCTTGGCGCCGGCATAGGCGAAGCAGTCGCCGAAATTCAGGTCCGCCTTGTGGCCGACTACCTTCCCGTAGCATTTGGCGGCATCCACAGCCTTTCGGCCGATATCGGCTGAAACCATGATCTCCTTGATGCCGAAATCCTCCAAGAACTTTGCGACAGCCGACTGTGAGGTTTCGATGAAGTGCACAGGCACTGGCTTACCCTTCATGCCATTCTCGTCCGCCTTCTTCCGGGCGAGGCTGATCACCGCCTCATAGACGGTCGGCGGCGACACGAGTAACTGGGACGAGGAGCTATCAAGCCGCGCCAGCAGATCCCCGGCGTCATTTTCTTCTCCCAGGATGGCCACGATCGCGGAGGCATCGATATACATCAGATGTCGCCCCACATGTCGTCGGTGAAGGTTTTCATGTCGAAGGAGCCGCCACCCGGCCCCATTGTCCTGGATATGGCAATGCTCGCTGCCGCGCGCTCGCTTGCCGGCTGTTTCTCACGGACGCGCTGCAGCTCATGCTCGAGCGCGAGCCGCACAGCCTCGGTCTTGGTCCTAGACTTTGTGGCCGCCTGCAGCTTCGCCGCAAGGGCGTCGACATCATCATCACGAATGAACAGAGGCATCAGATATCCCTTCCGAGATATCTGAATATCGCAAATTAAATATCTACGCTAGGAGATTGAGATATCTTGGCCTCAGTCGAGCCAGTTCTCAACGATCAGGCCGTCGACACGGCTGAACTCGTCGATATCGGCGGTCACCAGCGTCAAACGGTTTGGTCGCGCGCAACCTTTATAGTAAAGTAGCGCGCAACTGATGGAGATCTCATATGGCGCGGCCCAAGCATACCGATGACGGCCTGACCAAGTTTCAGCGCTACCGCCAACAGCAGCAGCATCGCGGCATGAAGCAGCTGCGCATCTGGGTGCCTGATCCCCACAAGCCGGAATTTGCCGCCGAAGCGAGGCGGCAGGGATTGCTGCTGCGCGGCCGGCCCGAGGAATCTGAGGCGCTGGATTTCATTGCCGCCGCGACTGAATGGCCTGAATCGTGAGGAGAGGGGATCTCGTCACGGTTTCGGCACAGGGCGACTACGGGAAGCCCCGTCCGGCGGTCGTCATCCAGTCCGATGTGCTCAATGCGGCGGACAGCGTGCTCGTGGTCTTGCTCACCGGCACGATCGCCGATGCCCCGCTATATCGTCTCACCATCGAGCCGACGGCCTCGAACGGTCTCAAACTCGTCTCACAGGTCATGGTCGACAAGGTTCTGGCCTATCCGCGGGCCAAATGCGGCCCGGTGATAGGCCATCTGTCAGGCGCCGATATGCTGGCGCTGAACAACATGCTGTCCGTGATGATCGGGCTCGCCGACTGATTGGACAGCAATAAAGAGGGGAAGGCCCGATGAAGATCATCTTCGACTGGAAGACACTGAGCCTTGGCAAGCCGCCAATCCACGCTCCAAAAGAATCGGCGACTAACCGTTCTCTCGAACTGTGTAGAGTCTGCACGTCGAGTTGATCCTGGCTTTTGAACGTCTGGCAGTTCCTTCGTGACAACTGGCTTTCGAACCGCGTGTTCAAATCCTACAACGACATCATCGATCACTGTTGCTACGCGTGGAACAAACTTATCGACCAGCCGTGGCGCACCATGTTTATCGGAATGCGCGATTGGGCATATCGGTTCTAATCAGCGGAGAGCGGCCTCAGAGGCCTGCCGCCTTGGTCAGATTGACGCGGAACCGATCCCGGCGGCGCTGATAGCGCCGGGTCATCTCGGCGGAGGCGTGGCCGAGCTGCTTCTGGACATAGCGCTCGTCGACCTCGGCCGAGGAGGCGAGGCCGGCGCGCAGCGAATGTCCAGCGAACTTCGTCTCTCGTTCGCCTTCGGGCAGGTCGGCGCGCACCCCGGCGGCGAGCGCCGCGCGTTTGACCAGTCGGGCGACCTGCTGGTCGGTCAGGCGATCGGGCCCGACGTCCTTGCCTTGCCCGCGCACCCGCCGAAACAGCGGGCCGTGGCCGATCCGGGCCAGTTTCAGCCAGATCTGTAGCGCGACGACTGGGCAGGTCGAGTCCGACGAGCCGCGGCCGATCTCGATCTCGCGCCAGCCGGTCTTGCCGCGCAGGGTGACAATCAGGCCTTGGTCGAGGATTTCGACCCAGCCACGGCCGTCCTCGGTGTCGTCGCGGTGGAGGTCGAGGCCGACGATTTCCGAGCGCCGCAGGCCGCCGGCGAAGCCCAGCAGCAGCATGGCGCGGTCCCGCAGGCCGCGGAGCGTGCCCCGATTGAGCGTCTCCAGCATGGCGATGACGTCCTCCGGCAAAACGGCTTCCTTCTGTCGGGGCGGGGCGGCGTGGATGTTGCGAATGCCGGCCAGGACGGTGGCGATGTGACGGTCCTTGCGGTCGAGCGGCGTGCCGCGCTGCGCGTAGGTCCAGGTCAGGGCCGAGAGGCGGCGCTCGATCGTGGACACCGAATTCGGCTTGCGGTCGGCGGTCGCGGCGCCGGAGGCGCAGGCGGTGATGTAGAGCCCGACCGTCTGCGGGGCGGGCGGAAAGACCTCGAGGCCCTGGCGCCGGCACCAGCCGGAAAAGTGCGTCCAGTCGGCGGCATAGGCCCGGCGGGTGTTGGCCGAGCTCGCCGCCTCGACATAGTCGCGGGCCCGGTCGGCGAGCCGTTCGAGATGCGCCGGCACGCCGGATTCCGCAGCCGGGAGCGGGGAGGGGAGGCCGCCGCGCGGCTCGGCCGACACCTCCGCGGTCGACAGATCGGCTTCCGCCCGCGGGCTCTCAGGCGGTGCGGCGCTCTGCGGAGCGCGATGTTCCGGGTTCTGGGCGCTGAAAACGGGCATGCCCTCTATAAAGAGCAAAACGACCGATAAGGCAACATTATCGGTCGTTGTTATCCACTGACAGGCCCGGCGGTTTCATGTAAAATGGATAGCAAAAAGCGCCGCGCAGGCTTACCCTTTCGCATGCTCGCGCGTCGCCGAATCGTCCCCGACCCGCCGCCGACCTTCGCCCCCGCGCCGGCCTGGTTGCGTCGTCGCGCACCGCCCGACTTCGTCACGGAAGCGGTGTTTTATGCCGGCGCGGCGCTGGCGGCGCTGCATCCGATCGCCCGTGACGAGCACCCGCTCGGCAGTCTTTGGCGCCAACGTCTCGCGCTCACTTGCGCGGCCGCGCTCGCGCGTCAGGGCGGGCGGACGGAGGACGAGGCGGCGCTGCGCGACCACTGGTACTTGCGCCGCGACGCCGACGACCCCGGACCGGGCGGGCGTATTCTCGCCGCCTGGCGCAAGCTCGGCGAACGCGCCTCCTCCAGCGACGTGGAGGGATGGATCTTTGCCCTTGCGACCGCGCTCGGCCATCCGCTCGGCTCGCTGCCGAGCGAGATCGTCGAACTTGCAAGCCGGCACACGCAGCGGCAGCACGCCATGCCGGTGCTGGCCGCCGCGGAGATCATCGCCGCGAGTGGCCGCGTCCTGCCGAACGAAGAATTGGTGCCGCTGTGGCTGGCCGACGCCGTCCTCGCCCACCAGCTGCGCTGGCCGGCACCGGTGCCGCTGCTCGCGGTGCATCTATCGCGCGGTGCGCTGCGCAAGGCGCAGCAGCACCTCGAAGGGGAGACTGTCTTCATGAACGCACTCTGTGCGGCCTACGCGACGGCGGCCGTGGCAGCGATCGACCTCTACAGTGATCTCGCACGGCGGGCGACACGCCTGCTCGCGGTCGCGCCGAAGTTGCGTGGCAAGGATGCCGACATCATGGTCGGGATCCTGATGGTGGAAGACGCCCAGTCCGCCGGCCCCGGCAAGACGGCGAGCGACCGCAGCACACGGCGGCTGTTCGAGCGACTGGTCTCGCTCGGCGCGGTGCGCGAGCTCACCGGCCGGCCGACCTTCCGATTGTACGGGCTCTGACATGGGCCGGCGCGCGCGGCCAAAAGCGGATCTCGACACCGAGCTGGCCGACCTGCCGCCGGAGCTGCGCTGGCGCGAATGGATGGGCCGGGTCGAAGCGGTGATCTTCGCCTCGCCCGGACCGGTGACGCGCGAGGCCCTCGCGCGCGTTGTCGGTCGCGACTGCAGCATCGACCTGCTGATCGATGACATTCGCGACGAATTGCGCGGCCGGCCTTACGAGCTCGTATCCGTCGCCGGCGGCTGGCAGCACCGGACCCGGAAAAACTTCGCCGAGGCGATCCGGGCTGCGATCGGCGCTGCCGGCGACCACAAGGCGTTGTCGCAGACCGAAGCACTGATCCTTGCCTGCATCGCCTATTATCAGCCGATCAATCGCAGCGAATTGTCATCCTTCTTCGGCAAAGAGGTCAGCCGCGATACCATCGCCCGTCTGCGCGGACTGGAGTTCGTCGCAGCCGGGCCGCGCAGCCCGCAGCTCGGCGCACCCTACACCTACGTGACGACCAAGGCGTTCCTGTCGCACTTCAGCCTGGAGACGCTGCGCGATCTTCCGGACATGGAAATGCTCGAGGAGGCCGGCCTGCTCAGCAAGGACAAAATGCTGGCGGGGGAGTTTCCTGTGCTGGCGTCGGACGAGGCCGACCAACTCGAGGCGGACCGAGACGAAGACGACCATGTGACTTGAATTGCTGCCGAGGAGTCTCCGACAATGCACTGACCGACGAGCAGTCGCCTCGTTTTCTGTGATCTCCTTGCGCTTCATGCGCAGCAACTACGCGAGCCGGCGCTCCTTACATGCCTTGACGAGATATTTCCCGGGAGCTATGCGGGAAAGTGGGTGATGACGGAATGAGATAGGCGGCGTATCGAGGCGGGTGTCGAGCCTGCCAGAACCTCTCAAGGAGAGCGATACGCCATGAACGAGACTAGCAATATTGTTGCCCTTCGTCAGCCCGACGATATCGACGATCCACTGACCAATATTCTGCGAGCTGGTGCTCGGGAGCTTCTGGCGCAGGCCGTGGAGATCGAAGTCGAGACGTTTCTTGCCACGGTGAAGGATTTGAAGCTGGCGCGACGGGCGCGCCCGTGTCGTGCGACATGGTTACGGCCCGGCGCGAACGATTGCGACCGGCATCGGACCGGTCGAGGTCGCGCGGGCAAAGATTCGGGACCGCGGGGCGGCCGGCGATAGCGAGCGGATCCGGTTCAGCTCGGCGATCCTGCCGCTGTGGGCGCGGCGCACCCGGAGCCTGGATGCGCTGTTGCCGGTGCTGTATCTGCGCGGCATCTCGACCGGCGATTTCCAGGAGGCGTTGACGGCCCTGCTGGGCAAGGACGCGCCGAACTTGTCGCCGGCGGTCATCTCCCGGCTGACGGCCGAGTGACAGGGCGAGTACGAGCGTTGGCAGAAGCGCGATCTGTCGGCGCGACGCTACGTGTATGTGTGGGCCGATGGCGTCTTCCTGTAGGCGCGCATGGAAGACCACGGCGAATGCATGCTGGTGCTGATCGGCGCGACGCCGGAAGGGAAGAAGGAACTGATTGGCTTTCAGGTCGGCGTCCGGGAGAGCGCGCAGAGCTGGCGTGAACTCTTGATCGACGTGAAGCAGCGCGGGTTGCAAATCGCCCCGGAAATTGCCGTTGGTGACGGCGCGCTCGGCTTCTGGAAGGCTCTTGACGAGGTCTTTCCCGGCACGCGGCACCAGCGCTGCTGGGTGCACAAGACCGTCAACGTCCTGGACAAGGTCCCGCTCTCGGTCCAGGCCAACATGAAGAAGGACCTGCGCGAGGTCTATTGGGCGCCGAACCGGGTGCGGCCGCCGAAGCGGCGATCGACGTCTTCGCCGAGAAATACCGCGCCAAGTACGGCCGGGCGGTCGAATGCCTCGCCAAGGACCGCGACGCGCTGCTGGCCTTCTACGACTTCCCTGCCGAGCATTGGGATCACTTGCGCACGACCACCCCCATCGAAAGCGTGTTCGCGACCGTGCGGCACAGAACCGTGCGCACGAAAGGATCGCTGTCGTCAACGACCGCCAGGCTAATGGTGTTCAAGCTGGTCATCGCCGCATCAAAAACCTGGCGGCGGCTCAAAGGCACAAATCAGTTGCCCAAGGTGATTGCAGGTGTCAGATTCAACGACGGCATCGAGGTCATCCGCATGCCGGCAAACCACGCCGCCTGATCGCCTCGTCACCCAAAATCCCGCATAGCTCATTTCCCGGTGGGTTTGCCCTTGGGGCCGCGCTCGGGGGGCGCCTGACTGGCTCACTCGCTTTCTCGTCAGCAGCGAAAGAGGCGGGTCCTTGAGCAGCTAAAGCGGCCGTAAGCAGTCGTAGCAGCGCCGGTCAGCGCATCGCGCTACTGGCCGGACTCTGCCCGTCGGAGGGGGCGTTGTCGTAATTGATCCTCACTGCAACAGCTTATTGTTCGGGCAAGCTTTCGGAAAGCTGACGAAACCCACGGGAGTTCGGTTATACGCAGGGCGTCGTCTGACGCCCCGCGCCTTAGTCGCCCAAAGCAGAACTCAGCGCTCAAAAAGATTGCAGTTGGCGTTGCCGACGATCACTGTCCGCTCGATTTGCTCCGGACAATCCTGCAACCACGCAAAGACATCTTCGAGCCTATAAGGCGTTACGACTTCACGAGCACTCGGCTTGATGTCTGGACCTTCTATCAAATAGAAGCGTCCTTCAGCCGTCCTGACCATGCGGTCCCGTATTTCACCCTCGACCCCCGTGGTCGGGTCGAAATCTGAAAATACGCGCGTTGCAAAGTTGAACGCTCCGTCAAGTTGACGACGCGCTGTCCGCTTCGGCTTCGCTCGACGTCGCTTGGTTGCGCACTTAAGCTTGCGGCCCGACACCTGTCTCTTGAACATCTGTACTCTTCCTTTGCGATGCGCCGCCGCGGATTCGGCGAGCGCGCTCTTCGCTCGCCGCCATCGCAATATGGCCAATTGAAAGAGCCCGTGCTAATCAGTAGATACGTATCTAACCAGCGGCTGTGACATTTGTAAGATCACAAACGCTCGCGAGTTTAGCGCGGCCCGTTGGAATGATGCTTCAGCTAGCCTGCACACTCCGGCCGCCACCACTTCGCACCCATTGACCGAATGCGCGCGTGAGAGCCTTGGCGACGACATTGCCGGACGACACCGCCAAGGCTCAACCACACAACCGATAGCCCCTTAGATGGCTCGTACCAGCATGGGGGCCATTTCGGCCAAACTTGGGCAGGGTAGCCCCCGTCAGCCGCGCGTACCCATCCTTGGCGGCTCATCGACCGAACGAATGAATGAGCTGCGCGCTTGCCTCAGGCTGTGCAAGTGAACCGCGGCTGGAGATCGGATAGCGGCATCTCGTCCGGCCATCTCGCCGCGTCCATCTGGACGTTGTGCGAGCACCAGTCCTTGCAAACGTCGGTCAAGCCGTCTCCAGCCGCTGCTTAATCTGCTCAGCTTGTTCCTTCGTCAGCTTCTCAGCCAAGCTGTAATCCTTCAGTTGGGCCGCCCCCTTGCGATCCCGATCATAAACCATCCAGTCGACGCTACCTCTTCGTACGAGGAACCTAGCCTGTATCGGTGCCATGTAATTCTCCGTAAATCCGTCACCCACTATGAACGACCGCAATAATATTCGCGAAGAATATGTAGCACCCGGTCTGCGATGCTTCTGTGAACTTACGCACACACACCCACCGGAGCCCAGATATAGATACTTCGACCAACGCCAATCAGCCGAAAGCCCCTCGAAGATCCCGCCTGAGGTCGTGACTCACTCTAACTCAAATCTTGGCCGCAACTCACTGCAAATACGTTCGAGCCGAGAATGTAACTCATAGAGATCCGCCGGCGCCGCTACCACAGTCGTGCGGAACCCGAGCTGCCTGTCCTCGCTGACCTGAAAGAAGTTGATCAGTCCAAACCGTTCTAGGATCAATTCATGAAGCTGGTCTTTGGTGATCTTTTGCTTTTGTAACCCAATTAAAAAAGCCGATGCTAAGATTGCCCTCCTTTTGCGTCTTCCGCAGCGCAACTGCAAGGCGCTCGTTGCGGCACCCGTAATTGCCCGGGGGGCGATTGTGAATCGACGCTGAACATTGACCCCGCACGCGCGAAGTCAGTCAAGCACTTGCGACGCCGATCGGCGTCCGGACCCCACGCAGATTCACACTGGTGGCGCTATGGGAGGCCTCGGATCGGATCTGCGGGAAGCGGCTCAGGGTAATGATTCCGACGTTGCTGCCTTCGCTGGAGCGGTATGGCCGGCTCAAGCTCGGACCAGGCCGATCGAGCACTGGTGCTCGGCGTCAGCGCAGCCAAGATTGATCGGCTGCTGGTCGAGACCAAGATTGCCGCGGCCGGCGGTAACCGCAAAGCGAAATCACGACTGGCTGGTCTCCTTTACAGTTCGATTCTTACACCGCACGGCGGCTACCGACACATATCGCCGGACGCCCATTGATCGGCCATGCAGTCGCGCTATGCATGCCAACTCGGTGGGCTCCGAAGGGGGTGACCACCGTGGTGGCTTGCCAACGACGATCCAACTGAGCAAATTGGGTTCGGGGAAGAGAGCTGTCCACAAATGGTGCTCTCGGCGACGGAGCAGATGATGCGACGATCCGCATGAAACCGCAGCCGGAACCATCAAGCCGGGAAGTTCTTGCTGGCCTTGTTGAGCGCGTCACATACCACAACGACGGGAATGGCTACTGCGTTTTGCGGATCAAGGCGCGCGGCCACCGCGAACTGGTCACTGTAGTCGGGCACGCCGCGGTGATCTCCGCTGGCGAGTGGATTACCGCATCGGGCGAATGGGTCAATGACCGCACCCATGGCCAACAGTACAGGGCGAAGTTCTTAAAGACCTCGGAACCGACATCGCTCGACGGCATCGAGAAATACCTCGGCTCCGGGATGATCCGCGGCATCGGGCCAGTCTATGCCAAGAAGCTGGTGCGCGCCTTCGGTGAGAAGGTGTTCGATACCATCGAGGCGGAGCCCGAACGGCTGCGCGAGGTAACGGGCATCGGCCCGGTTCGGGCCAACCGGATCACGGCCGCCTGGGCTGAACAGAAGATCGTTCGCGAAATCATGGTCTTCCTGCACAGCAATGGCGTCGGCACAGCGCGGGCGGTGCGCATCTATAAGACCTATGGCGCGGACGCCGTACAGGTCATGACCGAGAACCCCTACCGCCTCGCGCGCGACATTCGCGGCATCGGCTTCAAGACTGCCGACGCGATCGCGATGAAACTCGGCATCGAAAAGACCGCAATGATCCGGGTTCGGGCCGGGATCTCCTATGGGCTGACCGAGGCGATGGACGAAGGGCACTGCGGTTTGCCGACGGATGAACTGGTGCCGCTTGCCGAGAAGCTGCTTGAGGTCCCGGTGGAACTGGTGCGCATTGCGCTTGATCTCGAACGGACAGCAGGCACGGTCATCGCAGACAGCGTAGGCGAAACGTCCTGCGTATTTCTGGTGGGCCTGCATCGGGCGGAGCGCTCGATTGCCGAGCGGCTGATCCGGCTTGCGAATGGCACACTGCCCTGGCCCTGGATCAATCCAGACAAGGCACTGCCTTGGGTCGAGCAACGGATCGGGCTTACCCTTGCCGAAAGCCAGGTCGCTGCGATCCGGCTCGCATTGATGTCCAAAGCGTTGGTCATGACCGGCGGTCCTGGTGTCGGCAAGACCACCATCGTCAAAGGTATTCTCCGCATTCTCGCAGCAAAGGGCGTGAGGCTCCTGCTATGCGCGCCGACCGGCCGCGCCGCCAAGCGCATGACCGAGGCGACCGGTTTTGAGGCTAGGACGATCCACCGGTTGCTGGAGGTTGACCCCAAGGGCGGCGGCTTCAAGCGCGGCGAAGACAATCCGCTCGACTGCGACCTGCTTGTTGTCGACGAAGCCTCAATGGTAGACGTCATGCTGATGCAGTCACTCATCAAGGCAGTGCCAGACAAGTCTGCCCTTTTGATCGTCGGCGACATCGACCAGCTTCCTTCGGTTGGGCCAGGCCAAGTGCTGGCCGACGTCATCTCATCCGGTGCTGTGCCGGTGGTGCGTCTCACCGAGGTGTTCCGGCAGGCCGCGCAAAGCCGCATCATCATCAGCGCACATCGCATCAATCAGGGGGCTATCCCCGATCTCAGCCTGCCCGGCACGGATAGCGATTTCTACTTCGTGCAAGCAGGCGATCCAGAAACCGCCGTACAGCGTATCATCGAGTTGGTGAAGACACGGATCCCCAATCGCTTCGGCCTCGACCCAATTCGCGACATTCAGGTTCTGTGTCCAATGAACCGGGGCGGCGTCGGTGCGCGCTCGCTAAACATCGAACTGCAGACGGCTCTGAACCCCGCCGGCGAGCGCAAGGTCGAACGCTTCGGTTCGACGTTCGCGTCCGGCGACAAAGTGATGCAGATCGAAAACGATTACGACAAGGAGGTCTATAACGGTGACATCGGTTATATCGACGATGTCAGTTCCGAAGACAGCGAACTCACCGCAAGCTTCGACGGCCGCTCGGTCATTTATGAGTTTGGCGAGCTCGACACGCTGGTGCCGGCCTACGCAGCAACTATCCATAAGAGCCAGGGTTCAGAATACCCTGCCGTAGTGATCCCGGTGATGACGCAGCACTACACCATGCTGCAACGAAACCTGCTCTATACCGGCGTCACCCGGGCAAACAACTGGTAGTTCTGGTCGGTCAGAAGAAGGCCGTTGCCATCGCGGTTCGCAACGTTTCGGGGCGGCGAAGGTGGTCGAAATTGAACGAGTGGCTGGCGTCAAGAATAGCGTCGATGCCGACAAGATGAGGGCCGACGATGAATGTGCGCAAAGCGCATAAGATTTGGATTGAACAGTGCGAAGCGGCTCAAACGATCAAGGCGCGATTCGGGCTCACGGCGGCCTTCGACTACCTTGTCGGTGAGAAGTTGATGAGTTTTACCAGTACTGCCTCCAGACATCCCCGACTTCGCGCGGGAACTGCCGCGGTTCTTTTCCGAGGTGAGGCGCATGTTCACGCCGGATGAGATTGGCGCAAACTTGGTGCAAATCGAGCTTTCGCAAAGCGAAAGGAACGTTGATGTTTTGAAAGATGATGGTTTTCTTCTTGAGATTCCGGCCGCAGTCGCGGAGTGCGTTCTCCAGTTCATTCTGGTCAAGGAATTGCTGACCGCGCCATCCTCGGTACTTCGTGACAGAATGGCAAATTACTTCTCGATGTGGCGCGCCGCTCACCACCAAAATCGCCAACATTTCCGGTGGGGTCGTAAGGTCCCACCGTCATGATGACGCTGGAACCCGTTCTCACCCCGCATGGTTTGCTGACGCTGCGACAAACGGCGCAAGCTCCTGCGTTGGAGCCCGATCAGGGCTTGCGGCTGGAGAAAGCATTTTTACGGGGCTCAGGGCACGGATTGTTGTGGCTCGGCGCCGACGAAGTCGCGACGGTTCTCCCGCCGGTGTTGTCGTATTGGCGAGAGCTTGGAATGCGCTACATGACTGCACTGTGCGCTCTTCCTAGTGTTGGAGACGGCCGGACCAAGCCGCCTGTGCCAATCCCCGCCGATGGCGAGCTGGACACGATGGCAGCGGCCGTTCCGCCGATGACCGGCGCGGAATACCTGACGACGTCTGTCCTGGCCAATCTTTGGCGAGGTATGGATGCGGCCTTTGATGCCGAGTTGGTGCAGGCCAAGCTCTCCGTGCAGGAGTTCCTCAAGAGCCGTCATCCGGCATGGAATTTGGTTGGGCGCGTTCATTTCAACCTCGCGGAGAACCGGAAGGACGAAGAAGCCCCGTTCGCGTTTCTTGCGACCTACACGACCCGACTTTCGGCTGAGGCCAAGGCCCAGCATCTGCCGCTCGGCAAGGCCTTGCAGGAGTATTCCGGTGCGAGGAACCGCCAACGCCTGCTCTCGCTGCTGATGCCCGTCCAGCGTGCCGCCGAAAGTTGCCCTTGGTTGAAGACCATGGTCGATGCCGGCGATATCTTTCACCCGCTGCGCTGGAGCCCACAACAGGCTCTGCAATTCCTGAAGGATGTTCCCGCGCTCGAAAGCGCCGGGGTGGTCGTGCGAATGCCAGCGAGTTGGCGCATGAACCACCCCGCACGCCCGCAAGTGAAAGCAACGGTCGGGGGCAATGCGCCATCACAGCTGGGGATGGACGCGCTGCTCGACTTCCGAATGGAGGTGACGCTCGAGGGCGAAAGCCTCTCGAAGGCCGAGATCAAGCGACTCCTGGCGCATTCCGATGGATTGACCTTAATCCGTGGCAAGTGGGTCGAGGTCGATCATGAACGACTGCATCGCACACTCGAGCAATTTGAGGCCATCGAGCGCCGCGCCGCCGCCGATGGTCTTTCGTTCGGTGAGGCGATGCGTCTGCTGGCTGGGGCTGGCATTGCCGGAGATAAAACTGCCGCACCAGCCGACATCGATTGGAGCCAGACCGTTGCCGGCCCCTGGCTGGCGGAGACGCTGGCGACCCTGCGCCATCCCGATTGGCTCATGCGGGTCGACCCCGGTCAACATTTTCAGGGTACGCTGCGACCCTATCAGCAGTCGGGTGTGCAATGGCTCTATCTGCTAACGCAGCTCAAGCTTGGGGCTTGCCTTGCCGACGATATGGGGCTCGGCAAAACCATCCAGGTGTTGTCGCTGCTGCTGGTGATCAAGAATGAGGACATGGCAATTCGGAAACCTTGCCTGCTCGTAGCCCCCGCCTCGTTGTTAGCCAATTGGGCCGCCGAGATTTCCCGATTTGCGCCAACTTTGAAAACAGTCGTGGTCCATCCATCGGCTGCGCCGTCCGAGAAACTGAACACTTACAGTGCGGACAGATGCGCAGATGTCGATCTCGTAATCACGAGCTACGGCTTTCTGACGCGTACGCCTTGGCTAGAAACTACATCATGGCGGTTTGTGGTGCTCGATGAAGCACAGGCCATCAAGAACCCGGGCGCTAAGCAGACAAAATCGGTCAAGAGGCTCAAGGCAGAAATGCGCATTGCGCTGACCGGCACGCCCATCGAGAATCGGCTCGGCGACCTATGGTCGATCTTCGACTTTATCAATCCTGGCCTGTTGGGATCGTCGAAGGAGTTTTCGGCATTCGTCAAACGCCTCGCCGACCGGCCACATAACCCTTACGGTCCGCTCCGCCAACTGGTGCGCCCCTATATCCTGCGACGGCTGAAGACCGACAAGAGCATCATTGCCGACCTGCCCGACAAGACCGAGGTGAAAACCTTCTGCCCCTTGAGCCGCAAGCAGGCGGCGCTTTATCAGCAAGCAGTGGCGGAACTGGCCGGCCATCTCGAAGAGGTCGATGGAATAAAGCGGAGAGGTATCGTCCTAGCTTTTCTCATGCGTTTGAAGCAGATCTGCAACCATCCATCACAGTGGCTCGGCGACGGTGCGTGGAATGAGGAGGATAGCGGTAAGCTTGTGCGTCTGCGCGACATCGCGGAAGTGGTTGCCGCCCGGCAGGAGAAGGCACTTATCTTCACCCAGTTCAAGGAGTCAACGGCGCCACTAGTGGCGTTCCTGGGCTCCATATTCGGAAGGCCCGGCCTCGTCCTGCATGGTGAGACAGAGGTTAAGAAGCGCAAGGACCTGGTGCGCCAATTTCAGGAAGACGAAGACGTCCCGTTCTTCGTGCTCTCGGTCAAAGCAGGCGGCACCGGGCTCAATCTCACAGCGGCCTCGCATGTCATTCATTTCGACAGGTGGTGGAATCCGGCTGTCGAAAACCAAGCTACCGACCGTGCCTTCCGGATTGGACAGACCAAGAACGTGCTTGTGCACAAGTTCGTTTGTCGCGGCACCGTGGAGGAAAAGATCGACCATATGATTGAGTCGAAGAAACAATTGGCTGGGGATTTTCTTAGCGGCGGAGCTGACATCCTGTTGACTGAGATGAAAGATGAGGAGTTGCTTAGACTCGTGACTCTCGATTTGGGTGCGGCGATGAAGGAAGGGGATGAATGAGCTACTACGGGTGGCATGCTTACGTGCCGGTAGCTGAGAAGCGGCGACAGGCAGAACGCAAGTTGGCCAAGCTCAAGAAGCAGGGACGATCCGTTGCGCCCGTGAGGATCGAGGGCCGCACAATTACCAAGAGCTTCTGGGGCAGATCTTGGTGCGTCAACCTTGAACGATACAGCGACTATGAGAACCGCTTGCCGCGCGGCCGGACCTATGTCCGAAACGGCTCCGTTATCGACCTGCAAATTGCCAAGGGCGAGATATCGGCAATGGTCGCCGGGTCTGAACTCTACCAAATCAAAATTGTCATTGCACCGGTTACGCGGGCACGCTGGAAATCCATCTGTCGGGACTGCGCCGGGACCGTCGATTCGCTAGTTGAGCTCCTGCAGGGCCGCTTGGCGAAAGGCGTGATGGACCGGGTCTGTCGAGAGGGTGACGGCCTGTTTCCGTCGCCGACGGAAATCAAGCTGTCCTGCAGCTGTCCAGATTGGGCGGACATGTGCAAGCACGTTGCGGCAGCACTGTATGGTGTCGGCGCCCGGCTAGATGAAAAGCCTCAGCTTCTTTTTGTGCTGCGTGATGTGGATGAAACTGAAATGCTCGCCAGCGCTGGACAGGATTCTCCGCTAACAACGGCGCCAGGCGCGGCGAAGGTGCTTGATGAAGGCGATGTCGCCGCTCTATTCGGGCTGGAGATGGCCGAAACTCCTCATACCCCAAATCCTGCCTTAACAGTCGCAAAGAGACCCCAACAGTCCAAGGCGCAAAAAGGCAAGATATCTGCCAGAAAGACCAAACGAGCAGCGAAGACAGATGTCGCCTTACATCGTGCGACTCGGGTCAGTTCGGGAACGAAAAAGACAGCCCGAGCAAGTGCCAGGAAACGGCGCACATCGGGGATGTCCCGATCGTTGTTGAACTATGTCGGGCCGAGGTTGCCAGAATGAATGTTGCACTAAACCGCTACCGCGGTAGGGAGCAGCATGGCTGCGGCCTGAAGGGGGCCGCGCCACAGAGTGCGCGGCAGCGGCATTAACGATCCTTCGCTGCGCGTCGCGCAGTCCGACCCGTGGGTGTGAATCGACGCTGAACATTGACCCCGCACGCGCGAAGTCAATCAAGCACTTGGGGCGCCGATCGGCGTCCGGACCCCACGCCGATTCACACGCTGGTCGGGATGGCGAGGCGGCCCACGAACTGGAGGTCGAGAAGCTCCACGCGAAGATCGGACAATTGACGGTCGAGCAAGAGTTCTTAGCCAGGAGGTCCGGAAGATGAGCGCGCCGGATCGCCGAGGATTGCTTCAGCGCGATCATGAGAGTCTATCGATCCGCCGGCAATGCCAACTGCTGAGCGTTGCGCGATCGAGCGTATATAGGCCGCCGCGGCCGGCCAATGACAACGACCTTGAGCTGATGCGCGCATCGACCAGCTGTTCACGGCCTGGCCGTTCCTGGGCTCGCGGCGGATGACGGCGATGCTCAATGCCGAAGGCCGTCGCATCAATCGCAAGCGCGTGCAGCGGTTGATGCGCAAGATGGGCATCGCGGCGCTGGGACCAAAGCCCAGAACCACAAAGCCGGCGCCGGGACACAAGATCTTCCCGTATCTCCTGCGCCATATGGTGATCGACCGGCCAGGGCTTTCTATATCTGGTGGCGATCATCGATTGGGCGAGCCGTGCGGTACTGGGATGGCGCCTTTCGAACACGATGGACACATCGTTCTGCGTGTCTGCGCTCGAAGAGGCCTTGGCGCGCCTCGGCCGGCCTGAGATCTTCAATACCGACCAGGGTAGCCAGTTCACCAGCGCGGCCTTCACCGGCACGCTGGCCGCCACCGGCGTCAGGATCTCGATGGACGGTCGCGGCCGCTGGATGGACAACGTGTTCATCGAGCGGCTGTGGCGCTCGCTCAAATACGAGGACATCTATCTCAAGGGTTATTCGGATGGCCACGAGGCCAAAGCCGGAATCGCCCGACCCCATCAGGCGCTGGAAATTCGCGCGCCGATGGCGGTCTGGCAGGCCGGGGCGCATTCGGCGAAGAGGCTGTGGATATGACGCTTCTCGCAAGCGAGAAGCTTGGACAACGCTGCGCGTTGCCCACATCCCCACAGCCACAACAGCAGCAAGCAAGAGTAGCGTAAAGTATTGGGAAGAACAAACGGCAGCAGCTCCACTTAAGAACCGGACCCGGTGGTCCTCAGCAAAGGGTCCACTGCACCCAGCAGGCTACCCCCTCTTGGGTACGAAACGTTTGCGCCTGCGCAGTCTTAATGCTCGTCAGGATTTTGCACTTTACATCCTGGGGCTAGAGCCGACGTCGCCGGCGTGTAAGGGTTGCTGGGGCCGCTTCGTTTGGATTCGCCAGACGGGCCCCAAATACCTATTTTACGGGCATGTCGATCAGCCGAAAAGCGATCGAGATCCCGCCCGAGGTGGCCCGACAGTTGGCAGCGGCGCCGCCTATCGCGCGCAGGCAAATGCGCTTGAGATCGAGGCGCAGGCGAAGCGCGCGGCTAGCGGATGAATACGACGCCGCGCAGGAGCGGGGGAGAGATCAAGAGCGCTGGCAAGCCTAATTCTTCCACGCTGGGCGAGCGTTACCGAGATCGGTCTTACTCACAAAGACATTCACGAAGCCCGCATCAGACCCAAGGCAGGCAACACTCGTCGATGGTCGGGCGCCCAGGCACATCCACGATCTGAAGATCGCGAAAAATCGATAGAGCCGCTTCCGCCTCGGCCGGAAACCGCGCATCGGGCGCAAAGCGTCGTCTCGCTGACGAGCCTGACGCCGCGCAGGAGCATGGTGAAGTAGCAAGGCGGCAGAACAATCCCGGAAGCGTTGGGCATGTTCCGGAGGAGAACATAACGCCACTGCTGGCGAACTCGGCCTTTCCCGCAAGGAGCGCGTCGGGCATGGCGAGAGCAGGTCTCCTTCGCAACGCCGGCTACCGGTGCCAGTGGGCGGAGCGCGGGCAGCACTGCGACCGGGCTGGCGCGCCTCCGACCAAAGCCTGGTGCCTCTGGGGACCTTGCCGAGCGCCCCCTAGCTAGCGGCTTCACTCCACGCCGTATCGTGCGCGATCATCCGCGATGGCTCATCGTCGTTACACGAAATGGTCCGGCCGCTTCTTGCCATCTGGTAGCTGCCCTGCGGAATGGCTCGCCGGCGGGCGCCTTGTGTGCACGGCAATGCGGCACGGTCGGCGCCGTGCACGTCGTTCCGAATTGGCATGACATGGTAGGCCACGCGGTGCCCATTCACCAGAGCCCTGGAGATCGTGATGGAGTCGGCTGCCTTGGCGTCACAAGCCCGCTCGTCACCTTCGTTACTGGACCGGCCCTGTCGTCGAACCGAAATGGCTTCAAGACGGGTGCTTGGTCTTCTGCGTTGGCTGTCAGCATCACAACAGCCGGCTGAAACTTGCCGATCTTCCCGGATTGTGGACTGGTACGATATCTCCGCGCCGACTGGACTGGGGCGAAGTGATAAATTTCGCCAAAGGCGTTTCCGGCTTCGAGGTGGCCTTGCTGCGTTTGCTCACCGGCGCTAACGCTGGTCTTGAGGTTGGCGGAGAGGATGCACGATGAGCAAGGCGCGCGAGTTTATCGATTTCTGGATCGAGAATAGCGTTCACGCTGTCGAACAGTATCGGACTGTCGGCGCGTCGCAGGATGTGGCCGAGCTGAGCCGCCGCCTCATCGATGCTGCCAAGGAACAAGGTATACCGGAAGCGGACTTGGAGGCTGAGATCGGCGATATCTCCGACTACATCGCAGGGCAGCTCGAGGCGGCGAATAGGGCTGAGAGCGAACGGCGTAAGCTGACGTAGGACGCTATTCGTTCTTGACCCAACTCAGCTGTCATTTGAATACGACGACGATGATAATAAAGAGGCCGCCAACTGAGGCGCCCTTACTCATGGGCGGCTTTTGGTCCCGGGCCTTCTCCGTTTGACTTGCTCGATCAGAGGCCGGATTAGATTTTTAAAAGCAAGGCCGAGACATGTGATCACCACCAAGATCGGCCAGTATGCTCATTCCGCTCGATGTCGCCCACCAATCCGGGATGATGTCGCCCGGGGTGACGAGGCCTCTTCTGGCTCCGATACGGTCCCGCCTTTCGGCTTTGCGAAGGGGACCTGGATGCCGACGGAGAGGTTTGCGATGCGCCATGTGCGCGATATGATCAGATTGAAGTCGGCCGGGATGCCGACCCGCGAGATTGCGCGGCGGGTCGGCACGGCCCCTTCGACGGTGCGGTTGACGATCCGCCGGTTCGAGGCGGCGGGGCTGACCTGGCCGTTGCCAGACGACGTCACCGACACGGTGCCGGAGGCCCGGCTGTTCGCCAACGCCGGAGCCGGTCCGGGCACCCGGCGGCAGGCGTCACCGGATACTTCACGCCGACTTTCGCCGCGCCGCCGACGCTCTTGCGCAGCGCGTCCATCAGATCGACGACGTTCTCGCCGCGCGGGCGCTCCTTCGGAGTGATCGGCTTGCCCGCTCGCTTCTGGTTGATGAGATCGACCAGCGCCGTTTCGTACTGGTCTTCGAACTTGTCGGGTTCGAAGTTGCCGGCCTTCTGCTCGACGATGTGCCGGGCCAGTTCGAGCATATCCTTGGTGACTTTGACGTCATCGATTTCGTCGAAATACTCCTTCGGATCGCGCACTTCGTAGGGGTAGCGCAGCAGCGTCCCCATCAGGCCTGTCAATCGGCCCTTTAATTGCGGGTTGTTGTCAAGCTGTCATTCTTTCTCTCCAGTGGCACGCCCGTAGCGATTGCTCCGTCGGAGCTGGTCGCGTTGCGGAGACGGAGCGATCGCGGATGGCGACACGATCGCCTGACGGGATTGGATAATCGATGTCGTTGGCTGCTCCGGCGTAAATGGATTGATGTCGTAGCTGGGGTCATGGTCCTTTCCGAGGTCGCGAGCGCCTCATGATGATGTCCGGATCGAGCGCCTCAACGTTTGCAGCGGAGTGCGGACGAACCGCCACCAGCCGATTGACCGAGGTCGCCACGACCACCGTCCCAGCGGGACATCGCCAGTCCGGCGGGGCCGGACCAGGAGCTTAGAAAATAGGATTATGCCTCCTTCGCCTGCCCCCAGTCGAACGATGTGCCGTCCACCCAGATGCAGTGCAGGATTACGGCGATCTTCCGGGCAATGGCTACCTTTGCCTTCCTCATCCCAATCCGCTTTGCGAGCTTCATGCCCCAGGCCTTGAGGCAAGACCATTTCTTTGTTCGGTACAGCAGAATGGTTGCGGCCTCGAATAGGTAAGTCCGTAGAAGTCGATCGCCCCAACGGGATATCTTGCCGTTGGTGTCAGTTTCGCCAGATTGGTTGCGTCGCGGCGTAAGCCCCAGATAGGCGCCAACTGTCGAAGCGGATCGGAAGCGTGAGGGATCATCGATCGTATGGCGGACAGTTAGGGCAGTCACGACGCCAACACCCGGGACCGTCATCCGACGGCGCGTCGTCTCGTCCTGTTTTGCCAACCGGCGGACTTGGTCATCGAACTTATTCTGTTGCTGACACACGTTCTCATGGATCGACAAGAGCGGGGATATCACGCTCAGGAGCTGATGATCATCGCCCAAGAGCTCGTGGACCTGGTGGCGAAACTGCAGGCCGATTGCGCGAGGGAATAGTAATCCATACTCCTTGATCAAGCTGCGAATCTGGTTCTCGATATCCCGGCGAATGGTCACGAGACGAAATCGCGCAACGAGTATCGCACGAATCTTCTGGCTTTCTTCGCTCTTGACCTTCACTTCCCGGTACCAACCGACCCGCACCAGCTCGGCGAGGCCTCGCGCGTCGTTTTGATCACTCTTGTTCATGCGCACCGACAAGGCTGCGTGCGCGTGCCGAGCGTCGATACAGACCACAGGAAGATCAACCCTGCGGAGTTCATGCCACAGCCAACTCGCCATCGCGCCCGTTTCGAATCCGATGCGCTCGGCATGAGGCGCATGCTTGCGAAGCAAGTTGGTCAATGCGACCGGATCAGATTTGGCCTTTCCTTCGAAGATTACTTTTCCCATCTCGCCAACTACGCATATCGCCGTTTCCCTCTGCGAGACGTCCAGCCCAACGTATTGCTTCATCATAGCTGCTCCGAATCCTTTTGATTGCGAGAGCTCGACTATAGCGAGAGTACCTTCCTCCCGAGCGTCGACCGCAATTACGTCATCGTTTGCAAATTTGACCCCTCGTATTGCCTCAGGAAGTAATGTTACCCGGGATGAAGGTCTACGAACTGCCCCAGACCGGTCTCGAGCCTCGGGCCGTATTTCATCCACGGGCATGGATACGATGGCTGTCTCCGCCACCTTCCGCCGGAGGGACCGAAGCAGGCGCTGAACGATCGAATGCTGCTTGTCGCTGAACATCGAAGGATCGATCGTGGCGAGCCTGCCCACGATGGCCAGTGCAGTGAGCTGTGGCTCGACGGCGAGCCAGTTCTCGATGATCGCGAGATGGGGATCGAGCTTCGAGGGCATGCGAATACGCTTTTTGTATCGCCGTTTCGGCCGGCGGTGCGTGCCCCGCACTTCGGCGGTTTTTGCCGCCGTGCCGAGCGATCGGGCAAACGAGAGCGGATCAGCCGGCGATACGGTGGGAACCTTCGCAAGACCGCGCTTGCCGATCCGTTCGCCGAGCTCTTCCTGCGCCGTGCGGACCCATCGCGATTCCGATCAGCATCGAGCGTCGGCGCCTATCTAGGTCTTACACCTCGGCGCAATCAATCTGGCGAAACTGACATCAATGGCAAAATATCACGATGGGGCGACCGTCTTCTTCGAACTTACCTGTTCGAGGCCGCGACCGTCCTGCTTTATCGAACGAAGAAGTGGTCGTCCCTTAAGGCCTGGGGAATGAAGCTCGCCAAGAGGATTGGCATGAGGAAGGCGAAGGTCGCCATCGCGCGCAAGATCGCCGTTGTTCTGCACTGCATCTGGGTCGACGGCACATCGTTTGACTGGGGCCAAGCAAAGGAAGCCTGATCCGATCTTGTAAAGTTCCTGGTCCGGTCTGCCGGACTGGCGATGTCCCGCTGGGACGGTGTTGTGGCGACCTCGTTCATTCGGCTGGTGGCGCTCGACTGTACTCCGCTGCAGACGTTGAGGCGTCCGACCCGGACATCATCATGAGGCGCTGCGCGACCTCGGAAAGGACCATGACCCCGGCGAAGACATCAACCAGCCCGTACTGTCCAATGCCTGGCCAGTAGAGCATGTATCAGCCGCGCCCGCGCCGTCTCCGCAACCCCGACCAGCTCCGACGGCGCGGGCGCTACCACCTTGCCGTTGGAGAGTTCGAAAATGTGAGCTTGACAACAAACCGCAATTAAAGGGCCGAATGACATCTATGCTACCTCCGGCAAGGTCTTCACTCGGTACTTCTGATAATCGAGAACGGCCGCTGCAAGTGGCATCGAGCGCGGCACGCTCACAGGTCTGAGGGAGACGATAAGCGCTCTCATCGCCGTCCTCAATGCCTATGACCGGCCGTCAGGGAATCACGAATCGCTCGAAAGCAAAATCCCAAAACGCAAGAAACCGCGGCCCAACACCCGGCTTTCCTGCAAAATCGAATACTTTATCGAGATAACTTCTGCCTCCGTCTCAGGCCGATCTGCATTCTTCACGGACGACCACAAAGCTCTCAACAATTGGGCCGAGAATTCTCATCAGCCGACGCGGCGACGCCATGAAGCGTTTTAAATCGTCCCGTCAGGCTCAACGGTTTCTGTCAGTTCACGATCAGGACGCGAACCTTTTCCACACCCCCTATTCCGGAGCCGTCACTGCCGACTTCCGTCGCGCTTCGCGCGAGCGATCTTCAGTGCGGCGTCCGGCTTGGCGCGCGTCGACAGCCTGGCGGGATCGCGCCGTTTGGCCCCATGGGCGTGGTAGGTCGAGGGGGCGATCAGGCAACACCCGACAGATCGGCTCGACCCCATGCGCCCCACGATGATCGTCAATGAAGGCGATCATGGCTTGGACCGGCGGTCGAGCTCCGCCATCGCAAAATAAGCGCTCGCCTTGCGCAGGATCTCGTTGGCCTGTCGAAGCTCACGGTTCTCCCGTTCCAGGGCCTTCAGCTTCTCGGCCATCTCCGTCGGAACGCCGTCCGCTGCCCGCTGTCGATCTCGACCTTCTTGACCCAGTCATGTAGCGTCTGCGGTGTGCAGCCAATCTTGGCGGCAATCGATCTCACCGCCGCCCACCGCGAAGGGTGCTCGCTGGCGTGATCCGGAACCATCCGAACCGCACGGGCCCGAACCTCGGGTGAAAACTTGTTCGTCGTCTTGCTCGTCATGGCTCCATCCTCTCGGGAGTTGGAGCCTCCGGCAAACCCGGGGCGGTTCAGACTGCAACAAAAGTGAGTCAGAGCCAATTTTTACGTCGCCCGACAGCGCTCGTCAGGTACTCGACAGCTTCCTCTCATAGCAAAAATTGTGGGGAAGAACATCCGAGTGGCCGACTGCCTGCGGCGCGGACGGTTCGGACCCACAGTGGTTTGTTGCTGGATCCAACGTTGAGAGCTCATTCTGTGCCGCGGATTTGGTCGCCGCGCTGCCGTCTCGATTGCCCCGCGCATGAGATCCAAACCGAGCTCTGATTCGCCTACATCTTCGAAAGTGAGAACGGATGGATTTCACCTCAACTAGCCGACTGCAGCAACAATCGAACAGCGCCGCCCAGCAAGAGACTGCACCGGTGTCCCCGTCGACAGACGCGGCGGCCTTTGAGCGGCAGCTAAGCGAGATCACCCGTCCAGGTGATGGTGTGCTGATGCAGACCCCCCCCCATCAAGTCGCCGCATCGCCATCGGAGGCGCAGCCCATCATGCAGGCGAGCGGGCACGAATGCCCTCCAGCGTCGCAGGATGGAGGCGGCGGGCCAATGCCAGGCGCCTCGGCGCTGCAGCCTGGCCAGTCAGCAGAGGTTTACGGTACCCGCAGGCGTCCTCTTTATTCCCAAGATGCTGACCTTATTTTGGGGCTTGAGGAGGCCCTCATCAAAGGGGGGGCTGTCAAACGCACTGCCAAGGAGAATGTAGGTCATCTTCTTAGATTGGGCCGCTGGCTCTTTGAAAACAAAAAGCAGGCCATTGCTGCTCGGCTCGACGACGAGTCGTTGACCGTTGATGCGTGCGAGTTCTTCGGAAAGGGTAATCCCACGAGACTCCTTACGGCAATAGGTCATCTCCGGACCTCGCAGTCGACGGGCGGAATCGTGCCGATCGCAGACCGCGCTAAGCTGAATCCTTATCCCCAGGACGCGGCTCTCATCGAAGAGTACAAAAACGAAGCAACGACAGGTACCGTCAGTACCTATGCATTTACCCTTAGCAGTTTCAGTGACTACCTGCGTAAAAACAACAAGAAGGGCATTGCTGCTCGGCTTTCCGGCAAGGCGTTGGATGGAGATGTCGGAGACTATAAGAAGGACGTCGGTGGTAATAGGCGGATCGGTGCCGCACTGGCTCATCTCCGAAAATCGCGGGCCGGCGCTAAAGCGATGGAGCTCGAGCGCCATATTTCTCCCGGTCCTGATCCCGAACGCGCGGCCCTGATGGAGCCGAGGCGGGTCAGCGACGCCGCTGCGGAGCACCGCGCGTCGCAGGAAGCTGGCAGTTGGCCAGAGAAGCTTCCTGCAGAAGGCTACGATCAGGATTTGGTTTTGGGGCTGATGGACGAACCCGGTCCGTCGCACTCGGCGCTGCAGCCGGCTCAGTCAACTGGAGTTTTGAGAAGGCAGAGGAAGCAGCCACTTTATTCCGAGGATGGTCCCCTTATTTCGGGGCTTGAGAAGGCCCTCATCAAGAGCGGGGCCACCGAAATCAGCGCCAAGGCCAATGTATATTCTCTTCGCAGCTTTGGCCGCTGGCTTGTCGCAAATAACAAAGAGTCCATTGCTGCTCGGCTCGACGACGAGTCGTTGACCATTGATGCGCGCGAGTTCTTCGGAAAGGGTAATCCCACGAGACTCCTTAAGGCAATAGATCATCTCCGGACCTCGCAGTCGACGGGCGGAATCGTGCCGATCGCAGACCGCGCTAAGCTGAATCCGTATCCCAAGGACGCGGCTCTCATCAAAGAGTACAAAAACGAAGCAACGACAGGTACCGCCAGTACCTATGCAGTTGTTCTTAACAGTTTCAGTGACTACCTGCGTGAAAACAACAAGAAGGGCATTGCTGCTCGGCTTTCCGGCAAGGCGTTGGATGGAGATGTCGAGAGCTATAGGAAAGACGCCGCCGGGGGTAATCGGAATATCGGTGCCGCACTGACCCATCTCCGAAAATCGTCGGCCGGCGCTAAGGCGATGGAGCTCGAGCGCCATATTTCCCCCTTTCCTGATCCCGAAGACGCGGCCCTGACGGAGCCGAGGCGGGTCGGCGACGCCGCTGCGGAGCACCGCGCGTCGCAGGAAGCTGGCAGTTGGCCAGAGGAGCTGCTTCCTGCGGAAGCCCACGATCAGGATTTGCTTTGGGGGCTGATGGACGAACCCGGCCCGCCGTCCTCGGCGCTGCAGCCGGCTCGATCAACTGGGGTTCGCAGGAAGCAGCCTCTTTATTCCGAGGACGCTCCCCTTATTTCGGAGCTTGAGGAGGCCCTCATCAAGGGCGGGGCCGCTGAAGCCACCACCAAGGATTATGCAGGTTCTCTTCGCAGGTTTGGCCGCTGGCTCTTCGAAAATGACAAAAAGGGCATTGCTGCTCGGCTCGACGACGAGTCGTTGACCATTGATGCGCGCGAGTTCATCGGAAAGGGTGATCCCGCGAAACTCCTTGCGGCAATAGATCATCTCCGGACCTCGCAGTCGACGGGCGGGATCGTGCCGATCGCAGGCCGCGCTAAGCTGAATCCTTATCCCCAGGACGTGGCTCTCATCAAAGAGTACAAAAACAAAGCTGCGACAGGTACCGTACGTACCTATGCAGTTGTTCTTAACAGTTTCAGTGACTACCTGCGTGAAAATAACAAGAAGGGCATTTCTGCTCGGCTTTCCGGCAAGGCGTTGGATGGAGATGTCGAGAGCTATAGGAAGGACGCCGGGGGTAATCGGAATATCGGTGCCGCACTGGCTGATCTCCGGAAATCGCAGGCCGGCGCTAAAGCGATGGAGCGCGAGCGCCATATTTCCCCCGTTCCTGATCCCGAAGACGCGGCACTGATGGAGCCGATGCCCGTCGGCGGCGCCGCTGCGCAGCACAGCGCGTCGCAGGACGCGGGCAGTTGGCCAAAGGAGCTGCTTCCTGTAGAAGGCTACGATCAGGATTTGCTTTGGGAGCTGATGGACGAACCCGGCCCGTCGTCATCTCTTCTTGAGCCAGCCGCGCGCCATGACCAGTCATCGGATCCCGGAGAGTCCATTCGTCCCTTGAACTGGGGCTACGACCGCCAGCAGTTCCCGGACGAGCCGATCGGTGCACTTGCCAAGAGCAACCTCCTGCCAAGCGAGGAGGTCGTCATCAACGATGAGCATGACACAGCTGAATTGAGGCCAGCGAAAAGGCCGAGGACCCTAGACAATCTGCAAGGCCTTGCCATTGAGAGGCAGCTGAGCGAGATCGCCAATTCAGGCGGTCGCCTGCTGACGTCGGCCCCCACCCATCAACTGGGTGCATCGCCATGGCAGGCGCAGCCGACGATGCAGGGGAGTGGGTACCAAGATGCCACGGCGCCGCAGCGAGCTGTCAGTCGGCCATTGGTCCTCCCGGAAGGTTATGATCAGGATCTGCGTTTGATGGTGGAAGACGGCCCACCGTGGCCCGGGGTTCCCCCGGAGCAGGCGCAGGACATAGTCCAAGCTGGACAGCAGGAACCTGCCTGGTCCGCCTCAACCTGGTCGCCGCAGATGCCGCTCAACTTTGATTGGAGTATGTGGCCGATGCTGGAAGCATCGCCAGCGCACTCTACCAGGGCTCCCTCAGACATCTACGCTGGTCTTGAGCCATTTCTTGCTCTGAATGCGCCGACACCGTCCGAGTTGCGCGACGATGCTCACTTTGAGCCAGCGCAGGCTGCCAGGGTTCGCTCAAGCACCTACGGCGGTCCTCCGTTGGTTGATCTGACTGCGGCCACGCCGTCTGAATCACGCGACGATGTTAATTCTGTGCCGGCGTTTCCGAGCACCTCCTACGATGCTCAGATCGGGGCTTTAGGTCCGACAGCCTCGCCTCACGGCCGCGGGCTGGTGCTCGAGGACACGGAATGGCTGGGCGACGAGCATGTCCTGAGAGATTACCAGCTCCTGGCGCAAGAGTTGGGGGGGGACAATCCGAATCTCGCCGCCCGGACGCGGTTCGTGGATCCTCTCATAACCCTTGTTAGCCTGCGCTTGGGCACCGAGAGCGAAATGCTACGCGCATTCCAGCGCATCGTCCATGATCAGAATGGTGACGACACAGCCGACTTCCTGTTCCTGCCAGTGAACAATGCCCGTGCTACGAATCTCCCCGGCACCCATTGGTCGTTGCTGTTTGTTGATCGCCGCGACCGCGAAAGGCCGGTTGCCTATCGCTACGACTCCATGGGGGAATACAACAACACGCCCGCAGCAGAGCTCGCAGCAAGGCTGGGCGCCCGCCTGGAGTCACGCGGCATGACCCAGCAGCTGAACACTTATGATTGCGGCGTCTTCGTGGTGGACGGCACGCGGGCGCTGGTTAGGCAATTGGAGCAAGGACGAGCACCACACCTGCTGAACCTCAGCAGCCTCGTTGCCAATCGGCAGGCGCTGCAGAACCGACTCGGGGGCTGATGTCGTACGCATACGACGAAGCTTACGATTACCCACATTTTTGAGTCAGAGTGTCGCTCCCGTTGCGATATCGATGACTCGCGACAATCCGCGCCACATGATCAGATTCCCTGGTGGCGGATCGTTGGCACGGGCGAGGTAGCCGCCGAGCCTGGCGATCTTGATGAGATAATGCGACAATGTCTTTCGTTGTGCGCTGACTGGAATCTTGTCTTTGACGAGCCGATCAAGCAATTGGATTTCACCTTTGGTCAGCACAAACTCCGGTGAGGCATTTGGCGCTGAACGATTAAGCATCGTCATCCAAAAAATGCGCCAGCTCACAATGCAGAATACCGAGATCAGATTCGTCAGTCGCTGAGCGGTCCGCAGTTGCGAGACCTTCATCCCGGGTAACATTACTTCCTGAGGCAATACGTCTGGCCGACATTCCGCGCCTATGGCCATGGTCGCCGACAAGATCGTCGTGATCAGCCGCCGCGCCGGCGAGAGCGATGTCTGGACCTGGACCTCGTCCGGCGGCTCCGGATTCGAGATCGCCCGGGCCAGCGACGAGGACGCGGCACGTGTGGTGCGCGGCACCGAGATCGTCCTGCACCTGAAGGACGACGCGAAGAAATATCTCGAGACCTACGAGATCGAGCGCATCGTCGGTGCCTATTCCGACAACATCCTGTTTCCCATTGAGCTCGTGCCCGGTGAGGGCGAACCGCGCCAGATCAATTCGGCGAGCGCGCTGTGGCAGCGCTCGAAATCCGAGCTGACGGCGGAGGACTACAAGAAGGCCTATCAGCAGATCAACTCCGCCTTCGACGATCCCGCGATGACGCTGCACTACCGCGCCGAGGGCCGCTATTCCTACGCCGTGCTGCTGTTCGCGCCGTCGACGAAACCGTTCGACCTGTTCGAGCCGAACCGGAAGGGCCGGGTGAAGCTTTACGTCCGCCGCGTCTTCATCACCGATGATGCCGATCTGCTGCCGGGGTACCTCCGCTTCATCCGCGGCGTGGTCGACAGCGAGGATCTCCCGCTCAACATCTCCCGCGAGATGCTCCAGAACAATCCGCAGCTCGCACAGATCCGCAAAGCCGTGGCGACGCGTGTCGTGTCCGAGCTCGAAAGCCTCGCCGAGAAGGATCCGGAGAACTTTGCCAAGATCTGGGACGCCTTCGGCGCGGTGCTGAAGGAAGGCATCTATGAGGATTTCGAGCGTCGCGAAAAGCTGCTCGCGTTGTCGCGCTTCACCACCACGTCGGGCGAGAAGCGGTCGCTGAAGCAGGTCATCGCCGATTTCAAGCCGAACCAGACCGAGATCTATTATCTCGTCGGCGACAGCATCGAGCGGCTGAAGTCCAATCCGCGGCTGGAAGCTGCGACCGCGCGCGGCATCGAGGTGCTGCTGCTGTCCGATCCCGTCGACGCCTTCTGGACCTCGATGCCCTCGGAGTTCGAGGGCAAGCCGCTGAAGTCGCTGAGCCAGGGCGATCTCAATCTCGACCTGATCCCGCGTGTCGACGAGGCGGACGAGGCGAAAAAGGACGAGCCGGCCGCCGACGAAGCCGCCACCATCGCCGTGATCAAGGCCGCGCTCGGCGAGCGCGTTAGCGACGTCAAGGCCTCGACGCGCCTCACCAGCTCGGCCTCCTGCCTCGTTGCCGACAGCCAGGGGCCGAGCCGCGAGCTCGATCGCATCCTGTCGCAGCAGAACCGCGGCATGCGGACCAAGCCGATCCTCGAGATCAACCTGCGCCATCCGCTGGTGACGGCGATCACCAGGGCCCAGGCTAGCTCAGAGGTCGTCGACGACCTCAGCCTGCTACTGCTCGAGCAGGCGCAGATCCTCGACAGCGAGTTGCCGGAAGACCCGGCTGCGTTCGCGGCGAGTATAGCGCGACAATCAGGATGAGAGCGGCGCGTCAATCAAGATGAGACGAGGCGGCCGAGTCAGGAGATAATTGACGCTGGCCGCCTACTTGGCAAGCGTTGATTGACGCTGCGCGACAATCAAGCGGCGCTGCCAGCGTCAATCACAGTCTTGTCGAGTTCGTTGGGGGTCGTGTGAACAGGTGGCCGGCCTGGACCGCGCTTGCGATCGAGGGCAACTTTTCGACGGTAACTTTCGACGTTCATCTCGAGGATCGTGGCGTGGTGGACCAAACGATCGATGGCAGCCAACGTCATTGCCTGGTCCGGGAAGATACGCCCCCATTCGCCAAATGGCTGATTGGCCGTGATCAGCAGCGAGCGTCGTTCGTAGCGGGCGGCGATCAACTCGAACAGCACACTGGTTTCCGCCTGATCCTTGCTCACATATGTGATGTCGTCGAGGATCAGGAGGTCATAGCGATCGAGTTTGGCGATCGCGGACTCCAGCGCCAGCTCGCGCCGCGCGACCTGCAGCCGTTGCACCAGATCAGTGGTGCGCGCGAAGAGAACGCGCCAACCGTTCTCGACGAGAGCCAGGCCGATCGCCGTGCCGAGATGGGTCTTGCCGCCGCCCGGTGGACCGAACAAGAGCAAATTGGCGCCGGCCTTCAACCAGGCGTCGCCAGCGGCGAGCGCCATCGCCTGTGCCTTTGATAGCATCGGCACGCTTTCGAAGTCGAAGGTGGCGAGCGTCTTGCCGGCGGGCAAACGCGCTTCCACCATGTGTCGCTCGATCCGACGGCGGGTGCGATCGGCCGCCTCGTGCTCGGCAAGGGCGGCGAGGAAGCGGGCGGCAGGCCACCCTTCCTTGTCCGACTGTGCGGCGAGCTTCGGCCAGATCGCCTTGACGCCCGGCAGGCGGAGCTCATTGAGAAGCAGCTCGACACGGGCGGCATCGACGGAGGTAGCGATACCGGTCATGCTGCCTCTCCCAGGTTCGAGCGGCCCGACATGACGCTGACGGAGGCGAGTTCATCGTAGACGTCGAGCGGCACCAGCTGGACGGCGACACGGCGACACGTGGGATCGAGGCCGCCTCGGGTCGGAAGCGGCCGCGCAGCGCGGCAAGATCGGGTCCAGATCCATCGCGATCACCTCGGCGAGTTCTGCTTCGCAGGCGCGCTCGTGAGCCAGCGCCAGAAGCTCGACCGTCACCTTGCAGGCGCGCCGGTCATCACCATGCTCCCGCAAGGTCTCGAACAGACGTTTGTAAGCTGTACGCGGGAAGAGTTGGTCGCGATAAACGAGATTGAGGAGCGCCATCGGCTTGCGCCGCAGGGCATGGATGACGTGCCGGTAATCCACGACATGACCGCCCTGGCTCTCGGACATAGGCCGACCGCGCCGCAGCGTCACGACCGGCGTGACGCCAAGGAAGCATTCGAGCCGGTCGTCGAAGATGCGCACACGCAGGCGATGGCCGATCAATCTTGAAGGCACGGTGTAGAACACGCGCCGCAGGATGAAGCCGCCTGACGACGTCACCGGGATCACTTTCTCCTCGAAGTCGGTCGTGCGGCCTTTTGGCAGCGGCGCCAAGGCCTCCTTCTCGAGCGCGATCGGCTTGGCGAGGTTGGCGTTGCGCCGGCCGACAATCTCGTCGACAAAAGCCCGGTACGCATCGAGACTGGCGAACTCGCGCGTCCCCCGCAGCAACAGCGCATCTTCCAGTGCCCGCTTGAGATGGCCGTGCGCGCTCTCGATCGAGCCGTTCTCATGTGCGATGCCCGCATTGTTGCGCGTTGGCGCCATGCCATAGTGGCCCATCAGCCCGGCGTAGCGCTGCGTCAGATCCCCCCGTGCGTCGGCGGCCAGATTGCGGAATGCTGCCGACAGGCTGTCGCTGCGATGCTCCCGCGGCACGCCGCCAAGCGCCCACAGCGCGTTCTGCAAGCCCTCCGCCAGGGCGACGAAGCTTTCGCCGCCGAGCACGACATGGACATGCTCGAAGCCGGAGAACGCCAACCGGAAGTGATAGAGCCGGTGATCGAGCGGCTCACCCGCGATGGTAATACCGAGCGCGCTCACGTCGGTGAAGTCGGACAGACCCAGGCGGCCGGGCTCGTGCTGCTGGCGGAAGATCACGTCCTGTTCGGGGCCGTTGAGCGCCCGCCAGGCGTTGATGCGCCGCTCCAGCGTGCGGCGGATGTTCGGGTTCAAGTCATGATGCCGTCGGCGCAGCTCGTCCAGCACGCCGATCACGCGGATGCCGGGCGCAGCCTTCAGGATCGGAACGATCTCGGCGTCCCAATACTGCCCGAGCGGATCGGACCGGCGCCGGCCCCTCGGCGTCTTCTTCTGCGATGGCGGGCGACAATCGCCCTCGATTCGATACGCGCTTGCCTTCGAGAACCCCGCCTTGGCCGCGGCGGCCTCGGGGGACAGTGTCAGTCGGTACGTCATGTACAGCCTCATCTGGTGGTCGGTGATGTGGAGGCCAGGCAAGGCATCGATTCCCTCTTGTCGAGACGAATCAACAGCTTGCACCAGCCGCACCCGGCCGCCAGACGGGTCCAAAAACGCGCGACGCCGATGGGGACGGTCCTCCGGTCGGGCTGCGCCCTCCCTTCGGTCCGTCCCCATCGGCGCAGTCTCACCTTGATTGTCGCTGGAGTCTCACCCTGATCGCCGCCGCGCAGGCGAGGCTGAACCAGCTGGTGCTGCAAGGACTCGGGTAACTCGCAATTCTCAGTGTGCCCAACGGCGCGGATCACCAATGGAGGAAGGTGCCACCCAGACAGTAGGTTTGATCTGGTAGCTGGCAAGCGGCTTGTCTGAGCAAAGGCCGCCGAGGGCGGTTGAGCATCCATTGGGCCGTAACGTGAGGAAAGCCTGAGCAGATATCGAAAGTGAAATTGCAGATGCCAACCCGCCTGAGATTCGGGGAAGGCAGCGTGGGACAGGTAGCAACCGACACGAGCACCTGTCTCGATCTGCCGGGGTGGGCACGGCACGCCGGAATGGTGATTCGGGGAATTGGGAAGGCCCGCAGGGGGCGGAGGTCGCGTCTTCAACGTCGCAATTGGCGGCTCGCCTACAACCTGATCCTCATCCCCAAACTGGTTGCAGCGTAGCCAACTTGGCGTCCAGACCACCAAAGCGCTTCAAACTCTCAAACAAATCATCCCAACAATGGCACCCGCGACAGAACAAACGCCCAATTCCTTGGATTTTTCAGTAAACTGCTAGGTCGCGCTTCCTGGCAGACGACGGGGTAGCGGCCGGCGAAGCGGTGGAGACCTGAGCGCCAATGCGGCCGTCATGCGGGCGGAGGCGCTCTCGCGCAAGCCCGGCTGCGTCGGCGCGATCGCGTTCAGCCGCAGCGGGGATCCGGCGACCGGCGAGTTCGGCGACGTGCCGGACGACCTGAGCGCTTTGTGAAGCCCGACTAACCCGGGAGCGAATGCTCAAGGAAGAAGCGCAGCATCTCCCTCGTCGCGTCCGGCCCGCGGGGATCGGTGTAGGAGCCGGCGGGACTGCCTCCCGACCAGGCGTGGCCGGCGCCGTGAACGTTCCAATGCTCGGAGATGGCCCGCCCTCTCGGATCGGTCAGGTTCGTGCGGGTGTAGGCGTGCCCATGGGGCACTCGTCCGTCGCTCACCTTCGCTTTCAAACCTGCCGCCTTGATGGACTGCTCGACAATCCGGTCGCCGTTGTTCGGATGCACCGTGGTGTCGCGATCGCCATGGAAAACGATGGTCGGCACTGGCGGTCCACCATCGGCAATTTCAGACCCGCCTCCCTGCCGCATGGCGACGAACGCGGAGGGAAGATCGCTTGCCGCCCCGCAGGCGAGGCCGGAATGGATCCCGACGGCCGCGTACAGATCGGCGTGGGTCGCTGCCATGATGGCGGCGAGCGCCCCGCCGGCCGACAGACCTGCGACGTAGACCCGCTTCGGATCGATCGGATAGTCCCGCATGACCTGGCGAGTGATGCCCGCGATCAGCGAAGGCTCCCCGCCGTCCCGGTGCTGGTCGCCCGCGCGAAACCAATTCCAGCATTTCGCCTGGTTGGCTCCGCTGGGCTGCTCCGGATAGACCACGAAGCAATTTCGCTCTTCCGCCAGGAAATTCATCCGGGTCCCGGCCGCGAATTCGTCCGGCGACTGGGTGCAGCCGTGAAGCATGACGACCAGAGGAAGCGGCTTTTCTTGGGAGCGGCTTGGGACGAACAGCTTGTAATTCCGGCTTCCATTCGCGCTGCGGAAAGTGCCTGCGATGAATCTCGTGCCTTGGGGCGCGATATCCGTCGTGGCAGGCGGAGCGCGGGTCATCGGACCACGCAGGTTGAGTCCGGGGAAGTCTTTCAAGCGATCGAAGCTTTGCAAAGGAGCGGGAGAAACCCGGGTGGTTCGTCGGCTTTCCTTCTCCTCGACGATGCTGGCCTTCACGTCGATGGTCGGCGGCTCGAGCCGAGCTGGCGAGACACGAGCATGGGACGGTTCTGGCGACTCGCCGCGGAGCATGCGCTGCAGGAGCGCGGTGGCCTCGACCAGTTGGCCCGTAAGCGTGAGGCGCGTGGCCTCGGAAATCAAGTTCTGGCTCAGCATCGCATTCACCTTGTTCTGTCGGAGAGGGCGGCCTTGACCGCGGGAGTGGCGTGAAGGGCACCGAGCACCGAGACCGAAGCAATGGTGGCGCCGGCCAGCTCGGGGGTGACGTCCTGGGCGATGGTCGCGAGACCCAGCACGTTGATGTGCAGCATCTCGCCGGCGCGCCGCGCCGCTTCGAGATCCTCGCGGCTGTAGTTCCGCACGCCCAAGTCCAAGCCCTTTCGGACCGTCGACTGCTTCACGACGTCCGCGTGGCGTTCGAGCTGGTTGCGGATGGCCGTCCGGATGAAATCCGTGCGGTTCGAATAGAACCCTTCCTGCACCATCAGATCGACCTGACCCAGATCGACATAGCCAAGGTTGATCGTGATCTTCTCTGTATCGGGGATCCGAGGTCGCAGCTCGCGCACATTGTCGACCATGAAAGCATCCATTTTCACCATCCATCGGGATGGCGTAGGGATTTTATGTGGATGTTCAGGAGCTATTTTCAAGGGGGCAGCGAAAAATCGGTTAGACGCTGGCAGTTCGTCGGCCGGCCTCGTCTCGCGCCGACGTTCAGCGTTTGGCGCCGCGAACGCCGCAGCCGAGTTCCCGGCGGCGGCAGAAATCAATCCGCGGTACGCGCTTTCATACTCGCGCGCCATTCGGTCCGCGGAGAAGCGCTCCTCGAAGCGGGTGCGATGGCGTCCTGGTCCACCCCCGGATCTTCCACGATCAACCCGCGCGGGGTCAAATCGGCCATCTCGATACTCCTGTCTGAGGGGGTGGGCTCCAACACCCACATCCTCTCAGCCAGGAGGCGATCTATGCCACCTTGCCCCCTACGCCGCGGCAGCGGCTTCGTTCAATCCCGATTCCGGCAAAAAACAACATGCTCTAGAATCCACCGCGCGCAAGCTTGCTCCGACCCCGGAGCGCGATGCACTACTTCGAGACGTCGCCCGATTTCGTACGCAGTTAGCCACGGGACTGTCGGAGTTGAAGGCGAAGAAAAAATAAACGATCTCCACTGCCATGGAGCGCGTCAGGTCCGCCCGCATTCCATTCAGAGTTCCTTCACCACACCAACGCCGCGTAACGAACAAGGCAAAACCGCGATTTCATCGCAAACATGGCGGAGTATCTTGGCGTCTGGTTGGATGCAGAACAGCGGAGTTCAGCAATGGCGACGACCCACAAAGATAAGCCGCGCGGTAAGCCACGCCAGCGCAGCCGGAAGGCGGACCAGCGAAACCAGAAACCTGATGATCAACAGCAGAGCCCGAAGCTCGCCCAGCGGGGTGAGGATCGAATCGGCGCAATGGTCGCGTCAATTGACACCGTCACGAACGGCGGAACTGCGCCGGCGGAGCCTCCCTCAAGCGGCGCACCCGCCCCGGCGGATGTGCCCTTGATCGGCGAAGTCGCACCGACGGATGCTCCCCCAATCGGCGCAGTCACACCGGCGGACAACTGGCCAGTCAGTATTCAAACTATCACGAATGCCTACAGAGACTATACCAAGAGGTCGCTCGAGGAGACCGGGTCCTTTGTCGAGAAGCTCATGGCTGCGCGGTCGTTCGATAAGGCGATTGAGGTTCAGACCGAATTCGCAAGGCAGGCTTATGCAAACTTTGTGGCTGAGTCACAGAAGATTTGTGAACTCTACAGCGAACTTGCCAAGCAGATCATCCTCAGGCCTTGGGAAGGGCTTCGCGGCGAAGATGACCCAAACCGGGCGCTAGGATCTCGCAGCGGCAGTTAAAAGCGAACCGGCGGTAAAAAGAAAACCCCGATCGAGCCTCAGCGTTTAGCTTAGGATCTACCATCAGCAGTTATTATCGACCCCAGTTTGCCGACGATCGTTCCGCCTACAAGTGCGATTGAGTCTGCCGAATATCCTGGAGGTCCCGCAGCGCGAGCGTACCGCCGGCAAATACCGTCACCTTGCGACCTTGATGGCGGAGCTTGGGTGGACAGCAGTGCGCGTGCGCGACTTCACTCGTGGCGGTTACAAGGAACAGGTTCGCGGGTACGTCAGAGGAAATCGTCAATGAGCCGGTCGATTCACACCGGCAGGATATTCGTCATCCTTGCTGCGAGGCGCGACGAGTCAAAGGACGGCTTGTAAAATTAGTTTGTCCACTATATGTTCGCGCATTCAAGTTTATGTCTCGCGAGCCCGTCGTGGTTGATCAGATCGTCATCACGGAAAAAACCAGCCAGGCGAAAGACGTCCGGGCTGCCGTTGGGTCGCGCTACGGTGATGTTCTGCCGGCCGAGGGTCATTTGTGAAATGGACCCGCGGAGCGGGACCACTTGAGCCGGTTTGTTAGTTGGAAACTGACCGCTCCTGATCCGTTTCTATCACGCTGCGAGAAACCCTGTCTGCTGCTGTTGCTGTTGCTGTGGCATGTGGTCAACGCGTCAGCGTTGTCCATCATGTCCACAGCCTTCGCAGCCTGCATCCGTCCGCGCCAGACCGCCATCGGCGCGCGATAGCCGAGTGCCTGATGAAGGCGGCGACCGTTGTAGAAGGCGATCCAGTTTGCGATTCCTGCCCTGGCCTCGCGACCGTTGGCATAGCCCTTGAGATAGATGTCCTCATGCTTGAGCGAGCGCCACAGCCGCTCGATGAAGACATTGTCCATCCAACGACCGCGGCCATCCATTGAGATCTTGATCCCTGCGCCCGCCAACGCGCCGGTGAAGGCCGCACTCGTGAATTGGCTGCCTTGGTCGGTGTTGAATATCTCCGGCCTGCCATACCGTGCCAGAGCGTCGTCGAGCGCAGCGAGGCAGAACGAGGTATCCATTGTATTGGAGATACGCCACGCTAGCACTGCACGGCTCGCCCAGTCGATGATGGCAACGAGATAAAGAAATGAAATGGACCCGCGGAGCGGGGCCGCTTGAGCCGGTTTGTTAGTTGGAAACTGACCGCTCCTGATTACTTCCTATCACGCTGCCAGAGACACTGTCTGCTGCTGTTGCTGCTGTGATGGGGTGGACGCCCCCTCGACGGCATCGATGTGCCAAAGTGAAGGGTGTTGAACAGCCATCACGAGAGAGGAAGCGTCCGTGAACGAAGTTAGCACGATTGGACTAGATTTAGCGAAGTATGTCTTTCAAGACCATGGAGCCGATGCCACCGGAAAGGTCGTTTTTCGCAAACAGCTGCGCCGGAATAAGCTGCTGGCATTCTTTGCCGAGCAGCCGGCTTGCCTCGTGGCGATGGAAGCCTGCTCGGGCGCGCATTACTGGGCTCGTGAGATTGGCAAGCTCGGCCATGAAGTGCGGCTGATCCCACCGGCTTACGTGAAGCCCTTCGTCAAGCGGCAGAAGAACGACATGGCCGATGCAGAGGCGATCTGTGAAGCAGCGCAGAGGCCGACCATGCGTTTCGTTCCCGTCAAGAGTGAAGAGCAGCAAGCGAGCGCGGTGGTGTTTCGGACCCGCGACTTGCTGATCCGGCAGCGGACCCAGGCGATCAATGCTTTGCGTGGTCATCTCGCCGAATACGGGGTGATCATGGCAAAGGGAACGGCCCATGTCGGAGAGCTTGTCGAGCGCGCAATGGATCCAAAAACAAATGTGCCCGAAGCGGCACGGTTCGTACTCGACATATTGATCAAGACGATGGTGACGCTGGAAATGCAGATCAAGAAACTCGACAGCGAGATCACCCATCGCGCCCGAAAAGAAAAAGATGCCCGCCGTTTAATGACAATCCCAGGCGTGGGACCAATGACGGCGACGGCGTTGCTTGCCCTTGCGCCTGCCGCCGGAAGCTTCCGGTGCGGACGCGACTTCGCCGCATGGCTGGGGTTGACCCCGTTGCAGCGCTCCACGGGCGGCAAACAGAAGCTGGGTGCGACGTCGAAAATGGGGGAGCGAACGTTGCGACGGTTACTTATCATCGGCGCGACTGCGGTCGTGCAGCAGGCACGGCGGCGAGGCACTTCACCGTCATCGTGGCTCGGGCGCATGGTTGCCCGCAAGCCACCTATGCTGGTAGCCACCGCTCTTGCAAACAAGATGGCCCGCGTCGTCTGGGCTCTGATGGCCAACGGTGGGGTCTATAAAGCTCCGGCTGTGGCGGCATAGCCGTCCGGTCAGAGGTCGTCGAGATGTAGGAAGGTCAAACGGAAGGTATGGCGCAACAGTCGAGAGACGGGGTTGGGAAAACCAGTACATGCCCAAGTGCTATCTAAGCACGCCGCTGTGATTTGGACCTGATCCGCGAACTCCCATACGGGCCCGCGACAAATGACGGTCGCATTAAAGGCCGGACAGATGTCAGCCCCCGACTACAGCGCAGCGCTTGACGAAAGATTCTTCTTGCATCCCCGGGGGCGTCCACAGATGGGCATGTGGTCAACGCGTCAGCGTTGTCCACCATGTCCACAGCCTTCGCGGCCTGCATCCGTTCGCGCCAGACCGCCATCGGCGTGCGATAGCCGAGCGCCTGATGAAGGCGACGATCGTTGTAGAAGGCGATCAGCTCGCGATCCCTGCCTTGGCCTCGCGGCCGTCGGCATAGCCCTTGAGATAGATGTCCTCATGCTTGAGCGACCGCCACAGCCGCTCGATGAAGACGTTGTCCATCCAACGACCGCGGCCATCCATGGAGATCTTGATCCCTGCGCCCGCCAACGCGCCGGTGAAGGCCGCGCTGGTGAACTGGCTGCCTTGGTCGGCATTGAAAATCTCCGGCCTGCCGTACTTCGCCAGCGCCTCTTCCAGAGCCGCCACGCAGAACGAGACGTCCATCGTGTTCGATAACCGCCACGCCAGAACCGCACGGCTCGCCCAGTCGATGATGGCGACGAGATAAAAAAGCCACGGCCGATGGGCAGATACGTGATGTCGGCGGCCCACACCTGGTTCGGCCGGTCGATCGTCATGTTGCGCAACAGATAAGGATAGATCTTGTGGCCCGGCGCCGGCTTCGTCGTGTTCGGCTTCGGTCCCAGCGCCGCGATGCCCATCTTGCGCATCAACCGCTGCACGCGCTTGCTATTGACCTGAAGCCCCTCAGCCTTCAGCATTGCGGTCATTCGCCGCGAGCCCAGGAACGGCCAGGCGATGAACAGCTCGTCGATCCGCCGCATCAGGGCAAGGTCGTTGTCGTTAGCCGGCCGGGGCGGCCGGTAGACCCCGGAGCGCGCGATGCCAAGCAACAAGCATTGCCGACGGGATCGACAGCGCCTTGTCGGCGCGATCGAGCATTCCTCGACGGTCCGGCGTGCTCATCTTCCGGACCTCCGCGCTAAAAAATCGCGCTCGACCGTCAGTTGTCCAATCTTGGCGTGCAGCTTCTCGATCTCGCGTTCGCGCGTTTCCTCGCTCTCGCGCCCGACACCCGCATCAAAGGCCCGCGCCGCCTGGTCCAGCAGTTGCTTCTTCCAGGCATAGCTTGGCTCAGCAAGGAGGGCAACCGCACTGTCGTGGTTGACCTCGACCGGAAGGTAACACGCGAGGCGACGCCAGAAGAGCTGGAGACCGGCGTCTTCTTCGCCAGTTACGACGACTATGCAGCGAGCAACGGAATCCGAACTGAGAGGACGGCGGCGTGATCGAGCTTTCCAAATCTGACAAGGCAATGATCCGCTGTGCGGCCGGCGACCGCGACACGGCTGGCGTGCAGAACCTCGAGGCCAAAGTCGTCGCGCTTCTGACGAAGCAGATCGGCAATGGCACGCTCTCCCACGTCACCAAGAACAACGTGCGCGCGGCTATTACCCTGGTCACTGGTGCGGGCAAGTGAGCCACGAGGGCCACATTCTGGCAGAGTTGTTAGCTGATCCGCGTTTCAGTTTCAGCCTTGCATCAGAGGTTCAGCGTCAGCTTGAGCGGTTGCTTTCATCGCGGCCTCCTGATCGTTTGCCGTGCGCCGATACGTTAGTTGAGATCGTGCTCCGCTCCATCGAAGAGGCAAGCCGGGATATTTCCGGTGTTCGCGCGGCATTCGTGTCCCCGGCCATCTCAATCGGAATGCCGACGCGTTTCACGGCGCTGCGCCTGCCTCAATGAGAGAATCTCGAAAGGTCAAACATGGGTATCTCAACTTCACTAGACTTCATGGTGCCGGAAATGTCGGCCGGCGGACCCATCCAGATTATTCTCCCCGCGAGTTGCATAACGCTGTCCAACAGCGAGATCGCTGCAGACGCCGAAATTGGCGACGTGCTTGGAACGCTGGCGATTAATGCCGCCTACGAAGGCACGGTTGTTTGGGAAATGGTCGATGACTCCAATGGGCGATTTGCAGTCAATCCATCAACGGGCGTTGTGACCGTGGCCAAAAGCTTGAGCGACTGATGCTGCATGCGGCGAGCGCCGCCCAGGGCGTCGCGGCGTAGGAAGAACGATAAGCCCGGGCAGCCCGAGCCCCCCTTAGTTGGGGCTTGCCGCCCACCTCGGACCTTAGACCGAGGAGAGGTGATCGGGCGCCACAAGAGGGTTGGGTCGAGGCAGTGCATCCTGAGCGGCTGGGTGTCGCAGGCATAGGGGCATTCCTGCAGCGGGACGAATTCCCGTAGCTTTCCGGTGCAACTGGCGCGCGGCATTTGTTAGCCCCTACCAATGCCGAAGACTTTCACCCATAGGGGCGTTTCGTTCGACGTGATCCGCCGCTATGAGGATCAGTTCGAGATCGTCATTCATCTCGACGATTCAAAAACGCGGAGCACCGTGAGAACGCGCCTGCCAGAGTTGGCAAAGCGCCGCGCTGAAATGCTCATCAATCGTAAGCTGAAAGACAAAATTAGGCCAGTGTGAGATGGCTCAATTGACGGTCGCCGAATTCGCAGACCTTGCGGAATAGGTCCGGGCCGATCTCGCCCTGCTCATAGTCGGACGAATCGTAGGCCTCACTAGAATCTTAAACTAGGTTGACCGATCTTATGAAACTTATCGGATTCCAGCATAAGATCGCTATAGATTTGTAAGTTACCCTTTAGTCGGGTTGACCCAAGCCCCTTATGCAACTTAGCTCATTTGCCCATAATTTGTTTAAGAAAGCTAAAGTGGACCCAGTTGCGAACCCATATGCTCCAGGTGCCGGGAGCCAGCCGCCCGAGCTTGCCGGTCGTAGCGAGATTGTCAGCCGGACCGAAACAACACTTGCTCGTGTTAAAGCGGGGCGACATGCGAAGAGCTTTATGTTGGTCGGGCTCCGGGGCGTCGGAAAGACAGTTCTGCTGAATCGAATTGCCCAGATCGCTGAGGATGATGGCTACACCGCTACGGTGATTGAGGCGCCAGAAGGCAAGTCTCTGCCGGAGCTTCTAATCCCATGCTTGCGAAAGATTCTGTTCCAACTCGACACCAAGGAAAAAGTCACCGTCGCGGTAAAGCGCGGAATGATGGTGCTGAAGTCATTTGCCAAAGCGGTTAAGGTTACGGTGGGCGAGGTGGAAATTGGTTTGGACATCGACGCAGAGAAAGGTACCGGCGACAGTGGGGACCTCGACACAGACCTGGCTGATCTCTTCGAGGTAATTGGCGCCGCTGCTAAAGCAAGGAATACTGCGGTAGCGATAATCATCGACGAGCTTCAATACATCAAAGAGACTGAGTTCAGCGCTCTCATTATGGCCGTTCATCGCATTTCGCAGAAACAGTTACCCCTAATCGTGATCGGTGCGGGCTTGCCTCAGTTGGTCGGCCTTGCGGGCAAAGCAAAATCATACGCTGAGCGTCTCTTTGACTACCCAGAGGTGGACGCACTGAACGAAAAAGATGCCGCAAGCGCTTTGAAGGAACCCGCAAAGCGAGAGGGCGTCGACTGGCATCCTCAGGCGCTCAAACTGGCGGTCCAGCTAACACGCGGATATCCATATTTTCTTCAGGAGTGGGGATACCACTCTTGGAATGCGGCCAAAGCCGGCTCCGGTAAAATCACAACTAAAGATGTAAAGGCAGCTAGCGAAGCAGCGAGGTCTAACCTCGACGACAGCTTCTTCCGTGTGAGATTCGATCGCGTTTCGCCTCGCGAGAAGGATTACATGTTTGCCATGGCAGCGCTTGGGCCGGGAGCTCATCGCTCAGGCGATATCGCAACCGAACTCGGAGTTCCGGTCGAAAGCGTTGCTCCAGTTAGAAGCTCCCTGATAAAAAAGGGAATGGTGTATAGCCCGGCTCATGGTGATACGGCGTTCACCGTGCCGATGTTCAACGAATATTTGATTCGGATCGGCCGCTAGGGCCGCCGACGCGGTATGGCCGATCCGAACGCTTCGATACCAGACCTTCAAATCCAAACTCGCAAGCTTTCCTGAAGAGGTCGGGGCCATCTCGCCTTGCTCGAAGTCTGAAACGAAAATGCCCTCCGGCCGGCGCGCGAGAGCCGACATGCTGGTCACGGGCAATCCGGAAGACTCAGAAGATTGTCGGGAAGAAAACGATCGTTCGCGGTCTTGAGGTACTCGCGACCATCGTGTTTTTTGACGGTCACCTTGACCGTCTTGCCCTGCTCAGTGACCTCATAAGAGCTTTTGTCGCGTCTGACGTTTGCAATGGCTGTTTCTTCCAAGTCTTGCCATCCTGAACCACCGACTGCTTGAATACGCCGATGGCGGTCTTTATGGTTAGGCAGCCTGGTAATGCAGGTAATGCGGCGAGTCATGGCTCACTCCTATTCGTCTCCAGCGGCAGAACGGCATCACAGCAAATCCCCAATCAACCAAGTGAGGATACGGGGAGCAGCCTTACGGCCCGACGTGCGTCACCATTATCCCGACCAGCAGGACGGCGCTTAAGACCGCAAGGCCAATACAAATGCGAGCCGGGATTGAATAAGAACGGAAGTGTGGGTTGTTCGAATATGCCACGCACCTCTGAGTTCTTTCCTTGGGCGTCGCGGGCTTCGGGATCGCGGCCTCTCACTGTCGCTTTAGCTCTCCCGCGTCGCGACAAGGTCTCGTCCGAGAATGCCGACCCGTTTGTTCAGCGCGTGGCGCAACGCATTGCCCTCACATGCCGTCATCCTGCCAGCAGACCGCTCGGATATACAATCCGTCATGACCCGTTGAATCTGGACTAGCGTCATACTTTCGATCTGGGCAATGCGCTTCTTAACTTCGGCGCGCAAGTTGGCAGTCTCTTTAGACATCGTCAGATCCTGATGCTCCACGGAGTCCAGCCCGAAACGCTAACGACGTTTGACGGTATAGCATCAACATTGGATCGGGCTCCTACCTACTCTAGGGGGGCAGCCGGCCGACCGGATCGCGGTCAGACACCAGGCACATGCTCCTCCATCCTTCAAGCCAGAGGTCCGAAACGCCGGGCTTCGCTCAGTCGCCAGCCTGATCCGGCCGACCTCGCGCTCCTCATGGATTACGACGTGGTCGTTCTCGAGCTTATAACCGACTGACCGTTGGCGGAGGAGGGGCCATGCGGCCCGCCCTATAGCCGAGCGCAATCTGGGGTTTCACCGTGGGTGAACGAAAGTTTTCGAGATGACGTAAGCCTGATGTCAGCTGGAAATGTTTAGCCCGATCTATTCACGTGAGCACGGTCGTTCTTGACGTCTGACGGGGGCTGGCGGCTGGCGTGGGTGACCGTCCGGCCTTTTGTCACCGGGTTCTACATCAAGCTGTTTTTGTACGCGTTGGAGGAGTGGGGCGGGTGAGCGGCGCAGGCCCGGTCGGTTACGGGCCGAGCGGGAGCAGCGCGCCGGGCTTGCTGCGGAAGAGGTCGGCTTCGGGGCATGCCGCGGCGAACGCAAGGCGAATGCGGCTCGCGGTTTCGACGACCCGGGCTGCGATTTTCAAGAGACGAAGACGCAGCGTCGCGAACTCGGCAGTGGCCAATTCGCGGACTTTGGGAATGGCGCCGCGCACGGTAAGCATCAACCAATAAGCGGCGGTGTGGAGAACGAGACGGACCTGGTTGGCGAGCGCCGAACGGCAACTGGTGCGATCGGAGGCGAGCTGCGTCTTATGCAGCTTGATCAGATTTTCGGCTTGGCCGCGCGCGCAATACAGGCTGTCGTAGATCCACTCGGCCGAGCCGACATCGAGGCTGGTGACGACGAAGCGGATGTCGAGGCCGAGCATCGTCGCCTCAATACGGGCGACAGTGCGCCGTTCGTGATCCCAGGACTTTGCCTTGTGGCGCGTCTCGGTATAGCCGCGCAGAACAGGCAGGTTCTCGATGGCGCGTCGCGTGCGAATGTTGTCGGCGACCTCGTCGACTTTTCTGGCGAGAGGCTTGGTACCGGACAGACCGAAGATGTAGTCGATGCCGTTGTTCTCGCACCACGTCATGGCCTCCGGCCGAGCATAGTGCCCGTCGCCACGGAACGTAATTCGCGTCTTGTGCCACCGCGTCCGGATATGCCGTATCAGGCGGCGCAGATGGGCACGCACCTCGACCCCGCCAGGCGTCTTGCCGGGCCGCAGCACGACCGCCACGGGCCGGCTCTTCTCCGTGTCGTAGACGTGGATCGGCAGGAAGCAGCGTTCGTCATAATGAGCGTTGAACAGCGAGAGCTGCTGATGGCCGTGGACGACATCGCAGGTATCATCGATGTCGAGCGTGACGGATGCCGGCTCGCGCGGGTAGCTATCCATCCATGCGTCGACCAAAGTGTAGGTCAGTCGGATCACGTCGCGCAGGCGCGGAGCATTCTCCAGGCGCGACAGCGTCGGTTGGGAACACAGATCGCGACCGCTGTCCGGCAGCCGTCCGCAGGCCAGCTTGAATGCGGGATCGGACCGCAGATGATCGAGGTCGTCGGCGTCCTCGTAGCCGCAGCAGATCGCGAACATGCGCGCGCGGAACATATCGACAAGGCTGTGCACGACCCGCGTCGGATCGCGCCGATCCGGGAACACCCGGGCCAAATTGTTGGCCAAACCGAGACGCCGCTCGGCCATCGCCAGAAGCATCACGCCCCCGTTCGAGGTCAGCCGACCGCCATCCAAGGCAGCTGTGACTTTCTTGGCGTGAACGGCTGGAAACGAGAAGGGCAGAATCGTATCATCGGTCATGGCGGGCGTGGTGTTCGCGGCTGAAGGTGATGGGGTTGGCTTCGCAACCGAATCCTACGCCGCATCAGCGCTTTACACCACGCTCGCCAGCCTCTCAGGCGCCCTCTCGCGAATAAGACGGGCTATCTTTGGCACCGCGAAGGAGATGCCACCAATGCCGTCCTCTCCGCCGCCGGCTACAACTTCCGGCGCCTCCTCCGCTGGCTGCAGCTCGTTCCGAACTGAAGTTCAGGTTCTTCACGGACGACGCCTTCAGTGCTGCGTCGATCTTACGCCTCGTCTTCGTCATCATGCCCTCCGTCTATCAAACGGAGCGGCCCGTTCCAACTAAGCACGTGGTCCCAAAATCGGGGTCCATTTCAGAGAGTTCTTTGGCCCATCTTCCTGGCCACCCTTATCGCTGCCATCAGCGACCACTCTTCGCTGCAATCGGCTTCTTAACGGACGACTGATTATGTCATCCGATTGTGCGAAAATCGCCAGCTGTCTGTCGATCCACCGGTCGAATGCCGTGTCGACGCCACGCAGCGACTCCAGAAATGTGTCGGGCTCCTGCTGAGGCGGGAATGTTGACCGGTGAGCTTGGACGGGTCTGCCGATCCCATCGATCCAGACCCTGTTGGTCTGCAAGGATACGCGGTCTTTTTCGATGCAAAGCAACTCTGGGGCGATCGCGATGCCTCGCTTCAGCTCCATTAGGCTTTGCCGGAGACTGGCTCGTGCCTGTTCGTGCCAGCGCGTGCTCCAGAGCAACCTGGCAAGCCGGCGCCGCGGGACTGTGGAGTCTCCGCACATGGCGAGATAGGCTAGGATTGCCTGCGCTTTGCGGCCGCGCGGCAGCACGCTCTCACCTGTCCAGCGCCAAGCCTCCATTGCGCCAAAGACGCGCAGCCGGAGTAGCGGTCTGACGTTCTCTGAGTCGGTATCGAATTTCACCGTGCCCCTCTACTAAGATGATTGAGGTATATCATTGCCACCGAGTTTTCATCCAGTGGTAGTTACAGTCTCGGGCTTTTGTGTAGCGAGACCGAACTTTGGACCACCCAGAACTAGATTTTTGCGCCTCTGTCACGTTGGCGGGCTGGTGGCGCCGACGTGGTTGTGCAGCAAAATCGGCCGTCGATTGCCGATCGCGCCGTGGGGCGGTTCTTCGTTATAGTATCTGCGCCAAGTCTCCACTTTTTCTTGGGCGTCCGCAAGCGACAGGAACCAATGGGCATTGAGGCATTCGGCCCGGAAGCGGCCATTGAACGCCTCAATATAAGCATTGTCGGTCGTTTTGCCCGGGCGTGAGAAGTCCAGCGTGACGCCGCGCTGGTAAGCCCAGAGGTCGACGCCACGCGACACGAACTCGCTGCCTTGGTCGACGCGGATCGTCGCCGGGAAGCCCACTTCGTTGCAAACCCTTTCCAGCACCTCCACAACATCGGTGCCGCGGAAAGTGAGCCGCGGCTCCAGGGCGGGCCCGGCGAGGCCTCCCGGCCGATCGCCTCGCGCGCCAGCATCAGGAGTGCGTGGTTGATCGATTGCCACAATCCGCTGTCGCGCCATTGGTAGAAATAGTACTGCACCGTGGTCATTGGTGGAAACAGAGTGGGCGGCAGCATGCGCCACGGCAACCCGCCGCGCAGCAGATAGAGCACTGCCTCGACGATGTCGCGATAGCTCCATTTCGGGCGCCGCCCGCGCTTGGCCCGCACAGGAAGCAACCTCTCCAGCCCGCCCCATTCCGCATCCGTCAAGTCGCTTGGCAAACGCAGCTCCTCTCGGGCAAACTGTGCCCGGGTGATATCAGTCCACATTCTCGATCCCCTTGATGCTTCGCAACACCAATGGAACCAGAACTCGCTGATATCACTCAACTTATTTTTCGGTCGGACACTGAGCTTTGCGGCCACGCGGTAGAATGCTCTCCCCCGTTTGGCTCCACGCCCCATAGGCCACGCAGCCGCAGTAGCGGCCTGACATCCTCCAAAACCGATCTCAAAAGTCACCGCCTCATCTCTGACGCCGTTGAATGCGGGGGCGAAGGTCGACAAACAGGCGCTACGCCCTCAGGGCCGCCGCCCGCCCGGCCTCCGGGCCCGATGTGCGGATCACCGGCAGCGCCTTGAGGCCTGGCTTCGCGGCACCGCTGGACATTGAAAAACATCCAGCGCACGCACTGGAGCAGGATTGCCCGGTACGCCCTAGGCTGCGTGGACAGTTACCTTAGCCAGAGCAGAGTTGCGGCGATAGCGACGACGGCGAAGTAATTTGTCGGCCGTGAAGAACCTGCCAAGCCATTGGGCGGGAGTCGATTTTGGGAACGGAGCGAGACCAAGGCGATCAAGCCAAGTGACCTCAATCGCGTCATCGTCGACACCACGGTGCAGCCCAAGAACGTGATGTTCCCGACCGACGCGCGGCTTCAAGCGTCCTCAAGGCTCGATTGGCGCGCTTGAACTGCTTGGCGTGGGCATAGCGCTGGTGCTTGATCAGCGCGAACTTGCCGATCCGCCCATAGGATTGACGCAGCTTGATGCCGGCGGCTCCCTTTGCGAGCCGCACCAGCTGCGAGCGCTTCGAACATTCGCAGCCAGACCCCCTTGGCGCTCCACCGGCTGAAGCGTCGGAATACGCTGTTCCATTCGCCGAACGCTTCGGGCAGATCACGCCACGGCGAACCGGTTCGAACGATCCACAACACGCCTTCGACAAACATCCGGTTGTCGCGGCCCGTCGAACCACGCTGGTCCGGCCGACCGATGATCAAGCCGGAAATACGGTCCCATTGCGGCTCGCTCAGGACGAGCCGATCCATAACACCCAAGGCATTCTCCTAAAAGAAAGCCTTGAATCACGTTCCGTCTGATTTGAGAATCTGGAGGGTTCTGTGAGGTCGCGCTCACGCGAGGGCGCGGCAGGCGCTTATGACGCGACCTCATTGAAGCCGGATTGAACGAAGGCGCGGGAGGCTATTCGCGGTTTTGCAGCTATGGGGATTGTTCGAGATCGCCATGCCCGATCTGCTGGCTCGGCGCGTGAGGCAGAGACACAGGAGTGCGCATCCTGGAAGAGTTGAGATCAGACGCGCTTCGCCTGAGATCGCGATAGGCCTTTTGCTGCATCGGACGGTTGTTGTCGCGCAGTGTGACAGCACGGATTCGACATCGTCCGCGATGATCGAGACGCTGGGAGCGAAATGACGAATGATGATCGTCGTGCACGACATGACTTGGCTCACGATGTGTCGCATCGGAACGGTGATGTTCGAGGGCTGGGGCGTCTGAAGCTATGTCGAAAGCGCTCAATGATGCGCATGACGCCACCACAATCGGGACAGGCAGGAACCTCGGCCCGGGTTTGAGCCTCCGAATCCACAGGCGACGGCTGGCCATCGTTTGGGGCTGTTCGCTCATGATCGAGAAGTTCGCGGCAAAGGGCGAGCTTGGCAGCGCGATGGCGGTTGGCCATGAAGCCGAAGTGGCGGATGCGGTGGAAGCCGTCAGGCAGCGTATGAAGCAGGAAACGGCGAATGAACTCATCGGGCTTGAGATTCATGATCTTTGTCGCGCTGTTTTGGCGATAGTCCTTCCATGAGAAGGCGACATGATCGTCGTCGAGTGCGACGAGCCGGCTGTTGGCGATCGCGACGCGATGGGTGTAGCGGCCGAGATAGGCCAGGACCTGTGCGGGTCCGCCGAAGGGCCGCTTGGCGTAAACAACCCAGTTGATGCGTCGCATGGCGTCGAGGTGGGCCGCAAAGGCAGCCGGCTCGGCCAGAGCTCCGAGATCGCCGAAGAAACGCAAGGCACCGGAGTTGAAGGCTGCCGACAGACGTTTGAGAAAAAGTGTGCGAAATAGTCTGGACAACGGTTTGACGGCCAGGAAGAAGTTCGGTCGGCAAGCGGTCCAGCGCGCGCCATCGGGCGAGAGGCCGCCACCCGGAACGACGCAATGGACGTGGGGATGATGCATCAGCGTCTGTCCCCAGGTGTGGAGGACGGCGACGCCGCCGATCGCACCGCCGAGCCGGCGTGGATTGGCGGCGAGCGTCGTCATCGCCTCGGCGGCAGCCTTGAACAGGATGGCATAGACGACGGCCTTGTTCTGGAAAGCGATCGCGGCGATCGGTGCGGGAAGTGTAAAGACGACGTGGAAATAGGGAACCGGAAGCAGGTCGGCTTGACGCGCGGCGAGCCACGCGGCTCGGGCTCTCCCCTGACACTTCGGACAGTGCCGATTGCGGCAGGAATTATAGGCAACGCGTGTCGTGCCGCAGTCGTCGCAAGCCTGCATGTGGCCGCCGAGCGCCTCGGTCCGGCACGCAACGATCGCGCTCATCACGCGCCGCTCGACCCGCCCCAGATGACCGGCATGTACACGGCGATAGGCGTCGCCATGCCGGCACAGAATATCGGCAATCTCGATGGCGGGCCTGTTGGAGCGGATGTCGGAGCGGGTCATGACCCGCATCCCGCTGCGGGTCATCCAGGTGGCGTCACCTCCAGCGACAGGCGATCGAGCGGGCTCTGCGTCGCTCGGATCGTATCGGTGGCGACCTGCGTGTAGCGCGCTGTCGACGACAAATTATTGTGCCCGAGCAAGACCTGGATGATCCGGATATCGGTTCCGTTCTCGAGAAGATGTGTCGCGAAGCTGTGGCGCAGCGTGTGCAGCGTGACGCTGCTTGGTCAGGCCCGCAGCCTTCACCGCCGACCGGCAGGCGGCATGCAGCACGGTCTGATCGATCGGATGATCTTCGTCACGACCAGGGAACAGATAAAGCCGCGGCCGGGCGAGCCGCCAGTAGGTGCGCAGGATGCCCAGCAGCTGGGGCGACAGCATCACGTTGCGATCCTTCGCGCCCTTGCCGTGGCGCACCTGGATGACGCCGCGGGCGCTGTCGATGTCTTCGATCCGCAGTCCCGCAACCTCCGAGGCCCTGAGCCCGGCCGCATAGGCGGTGGTGAGCGCGGCGCGGCTCTTCAGGCTCGATACCGCTTCAAGAAACTGAACCACTTCGTCGGCGCTGAGAACGACCGGCAGCTTGCGCGGTTCTCGCGCATAGGGAATGCGCTCTGGGATGAGCGCCTCGCCGAGCGTGACGCCGTAGAAAAACCGTAGCGCACAGACGATCTGGTTCAGCGCCGGCCATGAGATGCCGGTCGAGACCAAATGCACCTGGAAGGCGCGGACGTCTTCCAGCTCTAACCGGTCAGGCGATCGGCCAAAATAGCGGCTGAACTTCGAAACCGCGCTGATGTAGGATCTTTGCGTCGCCGGCGACAGATTGCGGACGGTCATGTCTTCGATCAGGCGGCGGCGAAGAGGGCTCAAATCGGCCATCTCGATACTCCTGTCTGAGGGGGTGGGATCCAACACCCACATCCTCTCAGCCAGGAGGCGATCTATGCCACCTTGCCCCCTACGCCGCGGCAGCGGCTTCGTTCAATCCACAATCGAATTTGCAGGCTTTGGCGGTCTTTACCTCCCAATCCCTGCAATCTCAAACCGTCTCAAATCCGAAAAACAGACTCTCGCTCAATCGCTTAGAGCCTTGTTCACGGACGACAAAATAAAGGCGTTTTTATTGACTTGGCGGCTCGTGCAGCGGCACGTCGCTCCGGTATTTATTCCTGTCAAACCGGAAGCTGTTGAGAGATGTCTTCGAGAGCCACCTGCCGCCCTGTTGCTATTCTTGCCGCTACCGTCAAATCACATCCGAAGTTCTCCAGACCGACTGCCTTCGCGGCCTCTCTGGTCTCCATCGCCTTTTTCAGCGACGGCTTCCTTCACCGCACCAGCGCGCAAAGCGCTGCGCCGGAGACGGCGACAGCCTTGCCGGCGGTGACCGTCACTGCCGACGTGCCGAAGCAGCGTGCACGCCCGCGTTTGAACCCAAGTCGAAGGGCGGGCCGTCAAAGCGCGCCCGCGAATGAGCGGGCCAGGATGCAAGCGGAAGCGAACCCCGCTGCCGCAAGGCCCGGCGCACTCCCGCCCTCCTACTCAGGTGGGCAGGTCGCCCGCGGAGGCCAGATCGGCTTGCTGGGCAACAGGGATTTCATGGACACGCCGTTCAACGTCACCAGTTACACGGCGAAGAAAATCGAAGATCAACAGGCCAGCACGATAGCCGACGTCGTCAGCAACGACCCTTCGGTCCGTTTCACCGGCCAGACCGGCGGCATTCTCGACTCCTTCTCATCCGCGGCTTTCCGATCGGCGAGGGGAATGTCGGAGAAATTGCCTTCAACGGTGTCTACGGTGTTGCACCGAACTACCGTGTCTTCACCGACTACGTCGAACGGATCGAGATCATCAAGGGCCCGACCGCGCTACTTTACGGGATGGCCCCGAACAGCAGCGTCGGGGGCACCATCAATATCGTCCCGAAGCGTGCCTCTGATGTCGATCTCACACGGGTTACGACCGACTACGCGACGAACAGCCAGTTCGGCACGCATCTCGACGTCAGCCGACGGTTCGGCGAGAACCGCGAATTCGGAATTCGCGTCAATGGCAGCTATCACAATGGTGATACGCCGCTGGACAACCAGAACCGGCAGGCGCATGTCGGCGCCGCCGCATTCGATTATCGCGGTGAGAAATTCAGAGCATCGCTCGACTTCATCGATCAGGAAGAAAAGTTCGACGCGCCCACGAGACCGTTTCTGGTCGCAACAGGCGTAGCTGTCCCGACCGCGCCGGTCGGGAGGCGCAATGTCACGCAGGCCTGGGAATGGGCCAAGGTTCATGACAACTCGCTGCTGGCGCGCGCCGAATACGATGTGACGGATTCCGTGACGGTGTTCGCCGACGGCGGTGGCGGCAGGACCCAGGTCGATCGCTTGTTCGGCACGCCGACGATCCTGAACGCGGCCGGCAACACCACGTCGACACCGGGACGCTTCAAATTCGATATCGACAGGAATGTCGCCGACGCCGGTGTGCGCGCCCGGTTTGAAACTGGCGCGATCAGTCACGCCGTGAGTTTCCGGGGCAGCTACTACACGGATCAGATCTCACGGGGCTCTGTGTCCGGGACGCCGGTTCTGTCCAACATCTATGCGCCGATCGCCCGTCCTGAGCAGCTCGTTGCTGCTCCCGCGACTGTTCCGAAGCTTTCGGATACCGAATTGACCGGCTTGGCGCTGGCTGACACTTTGTCGGTTTTTCAGGAGCGCCTTCAGCTGACCGTCGGCGTGCGCCAGCAGGGGGTGAAGTCCAACAACTTCAATACCACCACGGGAGCGGTCACGTCCTCCTATGACCAGACGGCGCTCACGCCGATGGTCGGCCTCGTCGTCAAGTCCTGGAGCAACGTTTCGCTCTACACCAACTACATGGAAGGGCTCAGCAAGGGCGACGTCGCACCGACGACCGCGAGCAATCAGGGGGAAGTTCTTGCGCCTTACTTCAGCAAGCAGCACGAGGCAGGCGTCAAGGTCGACTTCGGAATGCTGGCCACCACGATCAGCGTGTTCCAGATCACCAAGCCGTCGGGACAATTGGGTGTCGACAAGATCTTCCGGGCCGACGCCGAACAGCGCAATCGCGGCCTGGAGTTCACCGTATTCGGAGAGGTGCAGCCGGGCATACGAGTCCTTGGCGGCGTGACGTTGATCGATGCGGAGCTGACAAAGACAAGCACGCCAACCAATCTCGGCAAGACGCCGATCGGTGTGCCTCAGGTGCAGGCAAACCTGTCCGCCGAATGGGACACGCCGTTCGCACCCGGACTGACGTTGGTCGCAAACACCATCTATACGGGACACCAATATCTGGATGCGGCGAACACGCAGGTCGTTCCGGCCTGGACGAGGCTCGACCTGGGTGCCCGCTACAACACGCGGATCAACAACCGGCCGGTGACGCTTCGGGCCCTGGTTCAGAACGTGTTCGATACCAATTACTGGGCTGGCGTGGCGAGCTTCTCCGCATTGTCGCAAGGTGTACCGCGAACCCTGCTATTGTCGATGTCGACGGATTTCTGAGGCGGGTCGGCTTTGACGCGTGCAACGGCGATGTTGCCGGCCCCGAACCTCACCGGACGCGCACGGCGTGGGCTTCTGTGGGCTCATCGATGGCTCGGATTGCTCGGCGGCATCGTCGTGGTGCTGATCGGCCTCACGGGAAGCTTCATCGTCTTCTATCGGGAAATCGACGCCGCCCTGAACCCGGCGCTTTACACTCCCGCCGGTCGGGAACGAGAGGCTACGTTGAGCGAGGTGATGCGCGCGGCCGCGGCAGCGGATCCCGCGCCGATTGCCACGATCCTCGCGCCGGATCGGACCTGGCCGGTCTGGGTCGTGATACATGCGCATGAAACTGCGAAAGGCCGCGACCCGAATCGCTGGACGACCATGGTCGATCCTTCGAACGGGAAGGTGCTCGGGCGGCGTGACTACATCAACGCGTTCTCCCTCAAGGTTTATCGTCTGCACTACACGCTGCTGCTCTACGAGTGGTGGGGCAAAGAGCTGGTCGGCGTTGCCGGGTTCATGCTGCTCGGCCTGGCCATGTCAGGCCTCATCTTGTGGTGGCCGAGGCCGGGTCGATTCTGGCGATCGGTGTCGGTCCGCAGGGACGTTTCGCTGCTTCGATTTGTTTTCGACGTCCACGGCACGGCCGGCTTTTGGGCGCTGCTCGCGCTCACGGTGATCTCGATGACCGGCGTCGGGATCATTTTTCCCGACGTCGTGCGTCCCATCGTTGGCCTTGTGTCGCAACCGACAGCCGATCCGTCGCCGCGGATCGAAGCGCCGCCCCCCGCAGGGACACCGCCGCTATCACCTGATGCGATCATGCGGAACGCGCAATCGGCCAAGCCGGGCATAGCGGTTGCCATGCTGAACCCGCCCACCGAAACGCGCAACACCTGGCGGGTGCAGTGCCGGGCGGAGGGTGCCGATCCCGCGCTACGTGCCCGGGGAGCGATCTGGCTCGATCCATGGAGTGGCGCGGTGGTGCACGATCGCACTTCGGCCGCGATGTCGATGGGGGATCGCTATCTGGCCGAACAGCTCTGGATCCATAACGGCGCGACGTTCGGGCTGATCGGGCGCCTGTTGGTGTTCGCAGCCGGCTTCGCACCTCTCGCCCTGTTCATCAGCGGCGCGATCATGTGGCTCAAGAAACGTCCGGGAAGGATCAGGACCGGCTCGCCGGTCTAGCGTCGCACGATCGAGCCGGAGCGGCCGATCAGGCGGGCGAGGGCGCGGAAGCGGCTGCCGACGCGGTCGGCGACGAGGTCGACGAGCCGGTGCTCGGACACCAGCATCAGATTGCGGCCCTGGCTGCGGAAATGCGTGGCCGGCAGCACACCCGGGCGTGCCGCCGAGATCAGATGGGCGACGCGGAACGCCGCGCCCAGCAGACGGGCGCGTTCGAGCTGGGCCGGTGTCAGCAGCTCCTGCATGGTCACCGGCGGCTGGTTCTCCTCGCTCAGGCCCGCATAGCGGTAGAACACGGACAGGCCGACGAAGGCGCGCTCGGTGTGGGTGATTGCGCCGAAATTGCCGTTGACGACCAGGCTCAGCGTCTGCTCGCCGCGATGGTCGGGATGCACGCGCCAGCCGATGTCGGAGAGCAGGCACGCGGTGTGGCGCAAGCGGCGGTCCTCTTCGGTCTCGCGCAGCTTCACCACGCGCGCGAGGCGGTCGGTCCAGGCGATCAGCTCGCGGGCGTGCTTTGCCGAACGCGACAGCAGCTGATTGAGCTCTTCCGCGGCGCAGATCAGCCCGTCCTTGTTGCGCTCGGATTCCGACAGTTTCTCGTGCAAGAGGCCCTCGCGCACGCCGAAGGTCGAGAACACGATGGACTTGGGTTTCGCCACGCGGATGATGTGCTCGAGCACCAGCGCCGCATAGGTGAGGAGCGGGCGCCTGGCATCCGCGACGATCTCGATGTCGGCCAGCATGTCGGCGGCCGCAAGCCGGCGGAGACGACGCGAAAAGTCGAGCGCTTCAGCTGCGGAAATGGAGTAGCCGTGCATCACCTGGAGCGGATAGCCGCTCTGGATGATGTGGATGCGCGCAAGCGCGCGCCAAGTGCCGCCGACGGCGTAGAAGGTGCGGCCGCGGCCGGCGGTGAGCTGCGGCACCTCGTCGAGCTCCTCGCGCACGATGCGGTCGGCGCGCTTGAGCGATTTGTGCGCGAGGTCCTGGAGCGCGAGGCCGCCGAGCGGCAGCGTCACGCCGCTGCGCACGCTGTTCTTGCGCACATCGATCAGCTCGAGCGAGCCGCCGCCGAGATCGCCGACGATGCCGTCGGGATGATGGATGCCGGAGATCACGCCGAGCGCCGACAGCCGTGCCTCGCGCGGGCCCGACAGGATTTCGATCTTCACGGCGCAGATGCGCTCGGCTTTCGCGATGAAGTCGGGGCCGTTGGAGGCATCGCGGCAGGCTGCGGTCGCAATCGCAAACACGCGACCGACCTGCATGACGCGGCACAGGGCCCGGAACCGCTTCAGCGAGGTCAGCGCCTTGTCGACGGCATCGGGCGCAAGCAGGCCCGTGCTCTGCACCTCGCGCCCGAGGCCGCACAGCGTCTTCTCGTTGAAGATCGGAATGAGGCTCCGCGTCAGTCCCTCGTAGACGACGAGACGGACCGAGTTGGAACCGATATCGATGACCGCGACGCTCGAGCCGCGCTTACGCGGCCGCTTCACGTCCTCGATCCCGGATCAAGATTGATGACGTTCATTACGGCGCGTGAGACGGCGCGGCGAGGATTCCTTGAGCGACTTTCCACGGCCAGATAGACTCGGATTTGTCATGAAGTAGTTGTGGACGTTGAAAGGCTCCTCGCCCTTCGCGGTCTTCATACGCGTCGAGGACCCGTCGGGCAACAATTGCCAGCTCTGCTCATTGTCCTTCAGATTCGCGACCATGATCTGTTCGAGAACCTGCTGATGCACCGTGGGATTTTGCAGCGGACACAGCACCTCGACGCGGCGGTCGAGGTTGCGTGGCATCATGTCGGCCGAGGAGATATACACAGCCGCTTTCGCGCTCGGCAGGCCCTGGCCCATGCCGAAGCAGTAGATTCGGCCGTGTTCCAGGAAGCGCCCGATGATCGACTTGACGCGGATGTTCTCCGACAGGCCTGGAATGCCGGGCCTGAGGCAGCAGATGCCGCGCACCACGAGCTCGACCTGGACGCCGGCTTGTGAGGCCTCGTAGAGCGCGTCGATGATGTCGGGGTCGACCAGCGCATTCATCTTCATCCAGACCGCGCCGGGTCGGCCATGCCGCGCATGCGCGGTCTCGCCCTGGATGTGCTCGATGATGCGCTTGCGCAACGTCAGCGGCGACACCGCCATCTTTTCCAGATCGCTCGGCGCGGCATAACCGGTGATGAAGTTGAACACGCGCGCCGCGTCGCGGCCGATGGTCGGATCCGAGGTGAAGTAGGAGAGGTCGGTGTAGATACGTGCGGTGACGGGGTGATAATTGCCGGTGCCGGTGTGGACGTAAGTGGTGAGGCCGCCGCCCTCGCGGCGCACCACCATCGAGAGCTTCGCGTGCGTCTTCAGTTCGAGGAAGCCGTAGACGACCTGCACGCCGGCGCGTTCGAGGTCGCGCGCCCAGCGGATGTTGGCCTCCTCGTCGAAGCGCGCCTTCAATTCGATCAGCGCGGTGACGGACTTGCCGGCTTCGGCGGCTTCCGCCAGCGTGCGCACGATCGGCGAGTTGTTGGAGGTGCGGTACAGCGTCTGCTTGATCGCGACGACATCGGGATCGCGGGCGGCCTGCTGCAGGAACTGCACGACCACGTCGAAGGATTCGTAGGGATGGTGGACGACGAGGTCCTTCTGCCGGATCGCAGCAAAGATGTCGCCGCCATGCTCGCGCACGCGCTCGGGATGGCGCGGCACGTAAGGGGTGAATTCGAGATCGGGCCGGTCGAGGCGGGTGAGCTGCGAGAGCTCGTTCATGGCGAGCACGCCGTCGACCAGGAAGACCTCGTCGTCGGCGGCCGACAGCGCATGCTGCACGAAGCTGCGCAGCTCCTCCGGCATCTTGCCGTCGATCTCGAGCCGGATCACGGACCCGCGGCGGCGGCGCTTCAGAGCGGTCTCGAACAGGCGGACGAGGTCTTCGGCCTCTTCCTCGATTTCGAGCTCGGAGTCGCGGATGATGCGGAAGGCGCCCTGGCCGTGGAGATTGTAGCCGGGGAACAGGCGGTTGATGAACAGCCCGGTCGCCTGCTCGAGCGAGATCAGCCGCACGACCTTGCCCTCGGCCGGCAACCGGATGAAGCGGTCGATCTTGCCGGGCATACGAATCAGCGCGTTCATCTGCTTGCCGTCGGCGGCGCGCGTGAGCTGGAGCGCGATGGTGAAGCCGAGGCTCGGAATGAACGGGAAGGGGTGAGCCGGGTCGATGGCGAGCGGGGTCAACAGCGGAAACACGTTGTTGAGGAAGTAGTCCTCGATCCAGGTCCGTTCCGCCTTGGTGACGTCCTTGCCGTCGACCAGCACGATGCCGACGTCGGCCAGCGTGCCGCGCAGGTCGCGCCAGATCGCCTGCTGGTCAGAGGCAAGCTGCGAGACGGTGCGGTTGATCAGCGCGAGCTGCTCGGACGGCGTCAGGCCGTCGGGGCTGCGCTCGGCGATGCCCTCGCGGATCTGGGCCTTGATGCCGGCGACGCGGACCATGAAGAATTCGTCGAGGTTATTCGCTGAAATCGACAGGAATCGCACCCGCTCCAGCATGGGGTGGCTGGGATTGACCGCTTCCTCGAGGACGCGGCGGTTGAAGTGCAGCCAGGAGAGCTCGCGATTGATGAAGCGCTCGGGACTTGAGGCAATCGCCGGCAGCCCCTCGGTCTCCGGAGCTTTTTCTTTAATTTCAACAGCTTGCGCAGAGTCCATCAGAAGTCGATCCATCCAGTTCGCCCCAATTTGCGACTTATGCGCAAAACCGGCGGGCGTGTGCAGCGTGACGCGCTTGGTCAGGCCCGCAGCCTTCACCGCCGACCGGCAGGCGGCATGCAGCACGGTCTGATCGATCGGATGATCTTCGTCACGACCAGGGAACAGATAAAGCCGCGGCCGGGCGAGCCGCCAGTAGGTGCGCAGGATGCCCAGCAGCTGGGGCGACAGCATCACGTTGCGATCCTTCGCGCCCTTGCCGTGGCGCACCTGGATGACGCCGCGGGCGCTGTCGATGTCTTCGATCCGCAGTCCCGCAACCTCCGAGGCCCTGAGCCCGGCCGCATAGGCGGTGGTGAGCGCGGCGCGGCTCTTCAGGCTCGATACCGCTTCAAGAAACTGAACCACTTCGTCGGCGCTGAGAACGACCGGCAGCTTGCGCGGTTCTCGCGCATAGGGAATGCGCTCTGGGATGAGCGCCTCGCCGAGCGTGACGCCGTAGAAAAACCGTAGCGCACAGACGATCTGGTTCAGCGCCGGCCATGAGATGCCGGTCGAGACCAAATGCACCTGGAAGGCGCGGACGTCTTCCAGCTCTAACCGGTCAGGCGATCGGCCAAAATAGCGGCTGAACTTCGAAACCGCGCTGATGTAGGATCTTTGCGTCGCCGGCGACAGATTGCGGACGGTCATGTCTTCGATCAGGCGGCGGCGAAGAGGGCTCAAATCGGCCATCTCGATACTCCTGTCTGAGGGGGTGGGCTCCAACACCCACATCCTCTCAGCCAGGAGGCGATCTATGCCACCTTGCCCCCTACGCCGCGGCAGCGGCTTCGTTCAACCCCAAGAGTCCACACAGCCTAAAGCGTCCCCAGGGGGGCGGTTTGGTTATTCCTGCATGCGGTCCTTGGGCGTTTGTCCGTCATCGGTGGATGTTGGTTCGGTCTTCAACTTTCTCTTCCTCTCTTGCGCTCCCGATGGTTCGTCTCGTGTTTCCTCTGCCACTCTGGCATCCAATTGGTATGCCTCTGCGATGAGCGCCTGAAATTCAGTGTCGCTGTCGTTTATTGCTGCCGAAACCAGCTTGTCTAGAATGTCGGCACCTTCGGATGGTGATTTCACTACGCCCTGCCCAAGCCTTCCTATCACAAATCTGTAGCATTCATTACTAATCTTGTTCACCGGCTTCTTGTATTTGAACGGGTTATCTTTCTTTGTGAAAGCCCTCAGTACTGGCCGGACGTCAGTTAGAAACGCTTCAACCGATCCGTTCGGCCTCAATTTGATCTGCGCAAGCAATTCTAAACCGCTCTGCATTTTGCTGACGTGTCCTCTTGTGTTTGTCGTCTCATTTGTTGCTTAGTTTGCCATTTCGATGCCCTTTAAAAGATAGCTCGGAAGGTATGGCAGGGACATGATAGTCGTTGATTCCGCGTCCACAGCCCAGCCTTGGTTGCGTTCGGCTTCGCTGGTGCCCGCTTTGGACCCACTGTGGGAACCCACGGTCAGGTCGGCCGATCGTAGAAGTCTGCTGATGTTCAACCATTGAAACTCCTCTGTGAAGCTGAACGCAGAATGTCTTGTTGTCTCGATTATACAGAAAGATCCGAAGGAAATGCCGTGAAACTCACGTTAAAAACGAGAGCCAGGTTTCACCATCGTGCGTCAGAGCGGCTCAGCGCGGATCACGAGTGAAGCCAGGCGCCATTCCAATTAGTCGTCTGGTGAAAGGGAGATGGCGACGTCTTCCCCAGATCGAGAGGCGGAACTGTGACGTTGCCCCCAGATTTTATCCAGTTCTGAGTTCGCTCAAGCCGGTGGATTTGCCCAGTTGGGCGGCGCGGGTGGCACGTGAAGGCGAACTCGGAGGGCGTCTTCCATCCGAGCTGCGAGTGCGGTCGTGTGTCGTTATACAACGACGTTTGAGAACGCCCACAGGACCGTTCTTCGCGAGGTTCTTTATCGGCATCATCCCTGGTTTGGTCGCCGAGTTTGCGTTCATGGGGCGGTCGACAAGGCTGACGATGTCGTTTTTCGCTGCACCCTGGACGGATCGCAAGCAGACCGTTGGCTGGAAGTTCCAGCATGGATGTTCGACCGGACGGCCTGCCCTGACGCCGAGCTTCTGACAGTTCGGCCGTTTGTTAGCATCGATGCACTTGCGGCGCTCGCTGCGCTTCTCGATCTGGCGTTGAAGGATCGAACGCCATCAGCTGCCCCGCTTTCTGGCGCATCCAGAGGCTCTCACGACCAGAATCGGGGAGCGACTCATGTCACGCGAGACGGCAATGCCAGGGAGCGGATACCGACACAATCGACAACCGCGGTTGCAGCAGCAGATGGATCTGTTCGGGAGCGGCCTGTCGAACGGCGCCCTCGGCGCGCCGGCATGGTCGGAGCTGCCGGCGGAAGCGCGGGCGGCCCTCACAAGCCTGATGACGCAGTTGATCCTCGACCATGCTGCGATGACAGCGACGCCGCCCGCGAAGGGGGTCGATCATGATCTCTGACAAGGTCAGGCCTCATCATCTGGAGCGTAAGGCGATTCTTTACGTGCGCCAATCCTCAGCACATCAGGTGTTGCACAATCGCGAGAGCAGCGCATTGCAATACGCCATGCGGGACCGGCTGACGGCACTCGGGTGGTCAGAGATCGAAGTGATCGATGATGATCTCGGTCGTTCAGCCGCCGGCGGCGTGCAACGCGCCGGTTTCGAGCGAATGGTAGCGGAGGTTTGCCTCGGTAAGGTTGGTGCGGTTTGCGCCCGCGAGGTCTCGCGCTTCGCCCGCAACAGCCGGGATTGGCAGCAACTCATCGAGATGTGCCGCGTGGTCGATACCGTTCTGGTCGATCAGGAGACTATCTATGCGCCAAGGCACGGCAACGACCGCCTGCTGCTCGGGCTCAAGGGCAGCCTCAACGAGTACGAACTGGATTTGTTGCGCCAACGCTCGCTCTCGGCCCGCTACGAGAAGGCGCGCCGGGGCGAGTTGGTTGTGGCGGCGCCCGTCGGCTTCGTGAAGGCCGGCGACCATTATGAGAAAGATCCGGATCGGCGTGTCCAGGAAGCGATCAAGCTGGTGTTCGACAAGGTCGAGGAACTGGGCAGCGCGCGACAGGCGCTCTGCTGGCTCCACGAGTACAATCTCGATCTACCAGTGAAGCAGTCCAACGGCGACACAGCCTGGCGGCGACCGAGTTACTCCGCCATCCACCGGATCATTGAGAACCCGGTCTACGGCGGCGCCTATGCCTATGGTAAGACGGCTGTGGCGGCGGGATACAGCGCCGGGGGCGTGAGCTTGAAGATCCGCCGCAAGACACGGAACGAATGGCTGGCGCTGAAGCCCAACACCCACGACGGGTATGTGAGCTGGGAGAGGTTCGAGGCGATCCGCACCATGGTCAGCAGCAACGTTCCCACCGGTCGGCATCACGGCGCACCCAAGCATGGTGACGCGCTGCTGGCCGGTCTGATCCGGTGCAAGCGCTGCGGCCGCAAGCTCACACTCCGGTACTCCGGCATGAAGCACCATATCCCACGCTACAGCTGCAGCCGCGCCTGGATGGACAATGGCGGTCCTCACTGCATCGCCTTCGGCGGATTGCGTGTCGATGATGCAATCGAGGAAGCACTGCTTGGCGTCGTCGGTCCGGGCGCTATCGCCGCTGCAACCGCTGCCGCCGAAGGAGCCAGGGAACGGCGGGATCAGGTGCGCGATGCGCTCAGTCGCGATCTGGAAGCGGCGCGCTATGCCGCCGACCGGGCTTTCCGGCAATACGATGCCGCTGACCCCGCGAACCGGTTGGTGGCGAGTGAGCTGGAAGCGCGCTGGAACAGGGCACTCGCTCACGCGGCGGAGGTCGAGGGCAAGATCGCCATGCATGATGCGGCCACGCCCGCACCCATTGCTGATCCAGCTTCGCTCGGCGTACTGGCCTCGAACCTCAAAACGGTCTGGGATGCGCCGACGACGGATGCTCGTCTCAAGAAGCGCATTGTACGCACCCTCGTCCATGAGGTCGTGGCCGATATAGACGACGCGGCGTCCGAGATCGTTCTCATCGTCCACTGGGTGGGTGGCGCTCACAGCGAGTTGCGCTTGCCCAAGCGCCGGCGCGGACAGCGCAACAGCACTTCCGCCGATATTATCCAAGCCGTGCGTCAACTGGTGCTGATCGCCAGCGACGATCTGATTGCCGGCCTCCTCAACCGAAACGGCCTCAAGACGGGCAACGGCAATCGCTGGACCCGCGAGCGCGTCACATCAATGCGCTCGAGCTACCACCTCCCGGTGTTCAAGCCCGCCGATGACGGGATCGAACCCTGGCTCAACCTTAGCAACGCCGCAAAGCTCCTGAAGGTCGCGCCCAAGACGCTCCGGCTCGCCGCTGAAGCCGGCGAGATCGCAGCCATCCATCCGCTATCGGACGGCCCGTGGATCTTTGCTCGCGCCTCGCTGATAACAGCTGCCGCTCAATCTATCGCCGAAGGAGCGCGACAGAACCCAAGATACCCCACAGGATCGCATCCCGATCAGCAAACTCTCTTCTCTTCAACAACATAGACAGATGGGTGTTCTGATGCGCGGTTGTAATCGGCGCGCCAGCATCCGAGCGCGACGCGGGCCTGAGCCAGCGACGCGAACAGCGTCTCGTTCAGCAATTCATCCCGGAGCCGGCCGTTGATGGGGAAGACGGTCCCGCTCCCTCGGCGCCGGCGATATACTGGCGATGGACGAACCCGCTTAAGAGCCGATCCAAGAAGAAGTTGAGTCAGGTGAATCGGTTGTGATTCTGTGATGGCGCTTGATTCGGGATGGAGCGTCTAATGTGGAAGCCTGAACACCGGTGCGCGGCTGAACGGCGCGGGCTTCGTTATCCGAGTGATCTTACCGAGGCGGAATGGGCGATGATCGCACCGAGGATTCCGCCGGCCAAGCGCGGCGGCCGGCCGCGGAATGTCGATGTCCGCGAGGTTCTTAACGCGATCTTCTACGTGTTGTGGACGGGGTGTCAGTGGAAGGCGCTGCCGAAAGACCTCCCGCCGAAGAGCACGGCGCATTACTATTTCATGCTGTGGCAGTGGGACGGCACGCTGGAGCGCATCCACCATGCACTTTACGTCGAGGCTCGTGAGCAGGCCGGCCGTGAAGCCAGTCCGACGGCGGCAATCATTGACAGCCAGAGTGCCAAGGCGGCGCAAAAAGGGGGTCTGCGCTCGACCCGCAAGGCTTTGATGCCGGCAAGAAGGTCACGGGTCGCAAACGCCATATCCTCGTCGATACGCTCGGCCTGCTGCTGAGTGTCGTAGTCCATCCCGCCCATGTGCAAGACCGCGACGGTGCTCGTGACCTGCTCCGCAGCGCACGCCGCTCGTTCCCTTTCATTAAGCGCATTTTTGCCGATGCTGGCTATCAGGGAGCCAAGATGGCAGAGGTGGTCGCCGACACCGGTTGCTGGACCATTGAGATCGTCAAGCGCAACGAACTGCATAAATTCGTCGTCCTGCCCAAGCGATGGATCGTCGAGCGGACTTTCGCCTGGATCAGCCGTAATCGCCGCTTGGCCCGCGACTTCGAGCGTTACGCCGAAACGGTCGTTGCCTTCATCCGTCTCGCCATGATCCGCATCATGCTCAGGCGCTTGACCAAGCCAGCCCCTTGATCATGAATCCCTTCTTCTTGGATCGGCTCTAAAAGGAGCATACCAATGGAAGCCGCGACAATTGGGTTGGATATTTCGAAGCACGTATTTCACATCCATGCAGTTGATAGCCAAGGCCAAGTGGCCGGTCGCCAACGTCTCCGGCGAGGCGAGATCGTGTCGTTCTTCTCTTCGCTCGCACCTTGCCTGGTCGGCATCGAGGCTTGCGCTACTGCTCACCACTGGGCGCGGGAGATTCGGCAGTTTGGACACGATGTCAGATTGATTCCGCCAGCCTATGTTAAACCCTACCTACGAAGAGGAGCCAAGAATGACGCCGCTGACGCGGCCGCGATCTGCGAAGCGGTCAGTCGTCCTAATATGCGGTTCGTTCCAATCAAGAGCGCTGAGAACCAGGGCTTCTTGATGCTTCATCGTGCAAGAGGCTTGCTGGTCCGCCAACGCACCATGACAGCTTGCGCCATTCGGGCTCACTTTGCTGAGTTCGGAATCATTGTCGGGCAAGGCCGGCAACGAGTGGATGGTTTGGCGGACTTGTTGGATGACGAGGAACTGACGCTACCGGCCCACGCTCGCATCGCCCTGGCCGTCCTTGTGAGCCAACTGAAGGAATTGCACCGGCAGGTCAAGGCCATCGAGCGCGAACTAGCTGAGATCCAGAGAGTAAATCCGATGGCGAAGTTGCTGTCCTCGATTCCCGGGATCGGTCCCATTACGGCCACGGCTCTCGCCGCGACCGTACCGGACGCGACCATGTTCCGCTCCGGGCGAGAGTTCGCGGCCTGGCTTGGCCTGACGCCTAAGCAGAATTCCACCGGCGGGAAGGATCGGCTCGGCCGGATTACGAAACAGGGCGATTCCTATCTCAGACACTTGCTTGTCATCGGAGCACGCAACGTCGTTCGGTACCCAAAGGCACGCTGCCGGGTTGGGGGCGGCTGGATCGAAGCCCTGCTTGAACGGCGTCGGCCGATGGTCGTCGCCATCGCCGTTGCCAACAAGTTGGCCCGGATCGTCTGGGCAATGATGACGACCGGGGAATTCTATCGGCCTAAGCTTGCGACCTGAATGTCGCGTATGTTGGCCACGTTATGGTGTGAGGGCAAATGACAGCATGACGGACACCGGCGGAGCTGGGGATCGAGCAAGCCCGAAGAGCTTTAAGCGCAACAAGCGCGACCCGTTGATGAGGCCTCGATCCGCGATCTCCATCAGGGCCAGCGGCCATGGCATCGGTCGTTAGTGTCCGACCGAAAAATAAGTTGAGTGATATCAGCGAGTTCTGATTCCATTGGTGTTGCGAAGCATCAAAGGGATCGAGAATGTGGACTGATATCACCCGGGCACAGTTTGCCCGAGAGGAGCTGCGTTTGCCAAGCGACTTGACGGATGCGGAATGGGGCGTGCTGGAGAGGTTGCTTCCTGTGCGGGCCAAGCGCGGGCGGCGCCCGAAATGGAGCTATCGCGACATCGTCGAGGCAGTGCTCTATCTGCTGCGCGGCGGGTTGCCGTGGCGCATGCTGCCGCCCACTCTGTTTCCACCAATGACCACGGTGCAGTACTATTTCTACCAATGGCGCGACAGCGGATTGTGGCAATCGATCAACCACGCACTCCTGATGTTGGCGCGCGAGGCGATCGGCCGGGAGGCCTCGCCGACGGTCGGCGTGATCGACAGCCAATCGGTCAAGACCACGGAAAGTGGCGGCCCTCGCGGCTACGACGCGGGAAAGAAGATCAAGGGTCGAAAGCGTCACATCGTCACCGACACCCAAGGGCTCCTGGTCGGAGCGATTGTTCACGCTGCCGACGTCCAGGATCGCGATGGCGCGCCAGATGTCCTGTGCAGCATTCGCTATCGCTTCCCCTGGCTGCGCCATATTTTCGCCGATGGCGGCTATGCCGGCGAAAAGCTCAAGGCGGTGCTGGAAAAGATCGGCCGGTGGACTGTCGAGATCATCAAGCGCTCCGATGCTGCACGGGGCTTCCAGGTGCTTCCGCGGCGCTGGGTCGTCGAACGAACCTTCGCCTGGCTCGGCCGCAATCGCAGATTAGCCAAGGACTTCGAGCGAACCATCGAAAGCGCAACTGCCTGGCTCTTCCTCGCCTCTGTCCAACTCATGACAAGGCGCATCGCAGCGATAAAAACAGCAATGCAATTTTGAGTCAGGCTCTAAGTGTCCGACCGAAAAATAAGTTGGCGTCAGCCAGGAGCCGTTTCAGCTTCGTGTTCTCGTCGTCCAGCGCCCTCAGCCTCTTGGCCTCGGACACGTCCATCCCGCCGTACTTGGCCTTCCATTTGTAAATGCTGGCGTCGCTTACGCCGTGCTTGCGGCATAGATCGGCGACCGACACCCCGGCCTCGTGCTCCTTCAAGATCCCGATGATCTGTTCTTCCGTAAAGCGGCTACGCTTCATGCTCTGGTCCTCGTCGTGGGCCAGAACGAACTTCAAACTGGATTAGGCCCCGGGGGCAAGGTCATGGCCTGGCTGCAACCGCAGTCCACTCGCGAGAGGCCGGATACATTTATGCAACTGGAAGCGTCATTTTTGCTGGTTACGAACCCTTGCACGGACAGGGCGGACCATACCGTTTTTGAAAGGAGCTCGCGAAGTGCGGCCGCATCGCCTTGAACCCTTGAACAACGCAAGTGGCGGCCAGGCGGGCTCGCCCTTTGTCACCAGCCCGGTCTGTTCACCCGAGATGGAGGCCACCACGGGAGCAAGTTCAAGCCGTCAAATATCCGCACTGAGCCACTCTGACGCACGATGGTGAAACTGCCCTCGTTTTCACGCGAGTTTCACGGCCGTTCCTTTGGACCTTCTGTATAATCGCAGTAACAAGACATTACGAGGCCAGCTTCACAGGAAGTGGTAGTGTTTGAACATCAGAAGACTTTGACTGTCGCCCGACCTGACCGTTTCGTGAGTTCGTACAGTGTATTCAGCTGACACCACCAAAGGCGAACGGTGCCGGGCGGTGCTCGTAGGCATCAACGATTATCACGGCGCAGCGAACAACCTTCCGAGCAGTGTTAACGATGTTAATGCCTTTGAGGAGGTACTCAAGAAGCAATACGGATTCGCCAACATTGTTCGACTTGTCGATTCCGAAGCCACCGTAGGCAATGTAACAGCTGCCTTGCGAGAGCTCTTCGCAGACGTATCGCCGGAGGATCGATTGGTCTTCTTTTTCTCCGGTCACGGAACGACTGCACTCCGAGGCCTCGTCATTCAAGAATGCATTGTTCTCTACGACGGCTATCTCTTCGACAACACGTTCGCGCAGATGACGCAGAACCTGCCGCCCGGAATATTGACGCTCGTTGCCGATTGCTGCTTCTCCGGCGGCCTTGAAAAGCGGATGTTGGCGCCGGCGTTCAAGTACTCCGGGTTAGTCGGACGCGCGCGCGTCAAAACCCACATGCGTTTAACCGGCGACAAATTCCTCGAACACACCAACGGGCAGGGCAGGGCAATAGCAAAGAAGCGCTTTGGTGAGATGACTTACCTTCGGAATTCACCCGTCGCGGCGAATTCGCGGGATCCCCTGGCCGGGTTGCAGGCCTCTATGCCGGAGGCCGCGTCCGGTGAGACGGGGCAGCTACAGTTAAATGGCGTCCTTCTTTCCGCTTGCCTCGAAACCGAAACGGCAGCCGCGAGCACTGCATTAACGGAAGGGAAGTCGGCCTTTACCTTTGCCCTTCTCCATTCATTGAAGGCGCTCAGCCCCGGAGCAAGCTTGGCTGAGCTTGTGGACGCCGCGAAGTTAATGATCCGGAGGGTCGGGCTTCCCCAGACGCCTCTTTTAAAGGAACCTAAGATTCCAGGGGGCACACGGCTCCGCTCCTTCATCACCTTTGCACGCCAGCGGAGAAGTGTGATCTGAGAGCCGCAACCAACCGCAAACATCAACAAGGTGATCAACAATGGACACATCTACGCTTACTCGACTGTCACTTGGCACAGCTAAAGAGAGATATCAGCTTGAGCGCGACCCTTTCGGAATAGATCATCCGAGTCTAGTTCGCGGGATCGTCTCGATGATTACGGCTGAGAACAATGACCAGCAGCCAACCCGGGAAGCTAACCAAATTGCAGGTGACCTTGCCAAAGGTCAGCAGCTTACCGAGCAGAAGCTGTTCGGCATCAACCCTGCTATTCTGATCCCGGCGATCATCTCGGCGGCGAGGGCGGTGATCAAAGGTCAGCAGCCCAACGAGTTTGACGAGAGCCTACGTGGCGACGCGATCCAAATTGCAGGTGACCTTGCCAAAGGTCAGCAGCTTACCGAGCAGAAGCTGTTCGGCATCAACCCTGCTATTCTGATCCCGGCGATCATCTCGGCGGCGAGGGCGGTGATCAAAGGTCAGCAGCCCAACGAGTTTGACGAGAGCCTACGTGGCGACGCGATCCAAATTGCAGGTGACCTTGCCAAAGGTCAGCAGCTTACCGAGCAGAAGCTGTTCGGCATCAACCCTGCTATTCTGATCCCGGCGATCATCTCGGCGGCGAGGGCGGTGATCAAAGGTCAGCAGCCCAACGAGTTTGACGAGAGCCTACGTGGCGACGCGATCCAAATTGCAGGTGACCTTGCCAAAGGTCAGCAGCTTACCGAGCAGAAGCTGTTCGGCATCAACCCTGCTATTCTGATCCCGGCGATCATCTCGGCGGCGAGGGCGGTGATCAAAGGTCAGCAGCCCAACGAGTTTGACGAGAGCCTACGTGGCGACGCGATCCAAATTGCAGGTGACCTTGCCAAAGGTCAGCAGCTTACCGAGCAGAAGCTGTTCGGCATCAACCCTGCTATTCTGATCCCGGCGATCATCTCGGCGGCGAGGGCGGTGATCAAAGGTCAGCAGCCCAACGAGTTTGACGAGAGCCTACGTGGCGACGCGATCCAAATTGCAGGTGACCTTGCCAAAGGTCAGCAGCTTACCGAGCAGAAGCTGTTCGGCATCAACCCTGCTATTCTGATCCCGGCGATCATCTCGGCGGCGAGGGCGGTGATCAAAGGTCAGCAGCCCAACGAGTTTGACGAGAGCCTACGTGGCGACGCGATCCAAATTGCAGGTGACCTTGCCAAAGGTCAGCAGCTTACCGAGCAGAAGCTGTTCGGCATCAACCCTGCTATTCTGATCCCGGCGATCATCTCGGCGGCGAGGGCGGTGATCAAAGGTCAGCAGCCCAACGAGTTTGACGAGAGCCTACGTGGCGACGCGATCCAAATTGCAGGTGACCTTGCCAAAGGTCAGCAGCTTACCGAGCAGAAGCTGTTCGGCATCAACCCTGCTATTCTGATCCCGGCGATCATCTCGGCGGCGAGGGCGGTGATCAAAGGTCAGCAGCCCAACGAGTTTGACGAGAGCCTACGTGGCGACGCGATCCAAATTGCAGGTGACCTTGCCAAAGGTCAGCAGCTTACCGAGCAGAAGCTGTTCGGCATCAACCCTGCTATTCTGATCCCGGCGATCATCTCGGCGGCGAGGGCGGTGATCAAAGGTCAGCAGCCCAACGAGTTTGACGAGAGCCTACGTGGCGACGCGATCCAAATTGCAGGTGACCTTGCCAAAGGTCAGCAGCTTACCGAGCAGAAGCTGTTCGGCATCAACCCTGCTATTCTGATCCCGGCGATCATCTCGGCGGCGAGGGCGGTGATCAAAGGTCAGCAGCCCAACGAGTTTGACGAGAGCCTACGTGGCGACGCGATCCAAATTGCAGGTGACCTTGCCAAAGGTCAGCAGCTTACCGAGCAGAAGCTGTTCGGCATCAACCCTGCTATTCTGATCCCGGCGATCATCTCGGCGGCGAGAGCGGTGATCAAAGGTCAGCAGCCTGCTGCGCGGCAATCAGGATGACAGTGGAGCGTCAATCAGGATGAGAGAGCAGGCCCCGGTTGTTTGGACAGTGCCCCGCGGAAATTAAGTGGATTCCTGCCAGGTTACACTGAATGCGGGGCTTTGCGATTTTGTCGTTGCGTCGGGAGAAGGGCGTAGCCCGACCAGAGCAACGACAAAATCGTCGGCGACGGTCATGCGGCCATCACCATCGCGTGCGTGCCAAAGTAGGCCTCGTCGGGGGTGCGTTCGTCAAGGCTCGAGTGCGGGCGTCCCTGATTGTAGAACGCCAGATATCTGGAGATTGATGCTCGCGCCTCGGACACGCTGTCGTAGGCGCGCAGGTAGACTTCCTCGTATTTGACCGTGCGCCAGAGCCGCTCGACGAACACGTTGTCGCGCCAGGCGCCCTTGCCGTCCATGCTGATCGCAATCTTTGCGTCCGGCAGCACACTGGTGAAGTCGAGGCTGGTGAACTGGCTGCCCTGATCCGTGTTGAACATCTCGGGCCTGCCGTGCTTCGCCAGCGCCTCCTGGAGCGCTTCGACGCAGAACACCGTCTCCATCGTGATCGATACGCGATGGGCCAGGACCCGCCGGCTGAACACATCGACGACCGCGGCGAGGTAGACGAAGCCACGCCGCATCGGAATGTAGCTGATGTCCATGGCCCAGACCTGGTTCGGCCGCACGATCTTCAATCCGCGCAACAAATACGGGTAGATCTTGTGGCCCGGCCCGGGCTTGCTCGTATTCGGCCGACGATAGATCGCCTCGATCCCCATGCGCTTCATCAGCGTCGCGACGTGGCGGCGGCCAATCTGCGCGCCCTCACGCCGCAACAGCGATCGCAGCATGCGCCCCCCTGCGAAGGGATAATCGAGGTGCAGCTCATCGAGCCGGCGCATCAAGACAAGTCCTCGGCCGAAACCGGCCGAGGTTCATAGTAAACCGTACTGCGGGCAAGGTTCAGGACCTTCGCCTGGCGCACGACAGACAGATCATGGTCGCGGTCGATCATCGCTTTGCGCTCAGCAGGCCCGCCTTGGTGAGCGCGCCGGACAAAAAATCGTTCTCCAACGCAAGCTCGCCGATCTTGGCATGTAACGCTTCAAATCGACCGGCGCCTCGGCCGGTCCGTTGTCCTGCCCAAACACTCCGGCGGCGCCTTCCAGAAGCTGGGTCTTCCAGGTCGTGATCTGGTTCGGATGAACATCAAACTGTTGCGCCAGGGGGCGTGATGCTTCTTGCGATGGCCGAGCGACGTCTCGGTTTGGCCAACAATTTGGCCCGGGTGTTCCCGGATCGGCGCGATCCGACGCGGGTCGTGCACAGCCTTGTCGATATGTTTCGCGCTCGCATGTTCGCGATCTGCTGCGGCTACGAGGACGCCGATGACCTCGATCATCTGCGGTCCGATCCCGCATTCAAGCTGGCCTGTGGACGGCTACCAGACAGCGGTCGCGATCTGTGTTCCCAACCGACGCTGTCGCGGCTGGAGAATGCTCCCCGCCTGCGCGACGTGATCCGCCTGACCTACACCCTGGTCGATGCATGGATGGATAGCTATCGGTGCGAGCCCGCATCCGTCACGCTCGACATTGACGACACCTGCGATGTCGTCCACGGCCATCAGCAACTCTCGCTGTTCAACGCTCATTATGACGAACGCTGCTTCCTGCCGATCCACGTCTACGACACGGAGAAGAGCCGTATCCGTCCGAGGGCGGCCGTCTTGCGAGTTTTTCCGATCTGTAGCTGACTGTCCTTATGGACGGACATAAGGACAGTGCGGTGCTGAGCCGCATGGATTTGGTGGAGACCGGTCGGCGGCGACGCTGGACGCGTGCGGAGAAGCTCAGAATCGTAGAGGAGAGCTTCTCGGGGCCACGACTGGTGTCGGCGACGGCTCGCCGGTATGGGATATCACGTCAGCTTCTGCTGAGCTGGCGCAAGGCTTGGACCTGTCATGATCCGGCCGAAGAGGATTCGATCGGCCCGACATTCGTCCCTGCGATAGTTGCGGCAAGTACGCCGCCAACGACGGAAGCTGTCGAGACAGGTCAGATCGAAATCGTGAGCCCTCAGGGGCTGCGCGTGGTCTTCGGCCCCGGTGCGGATATCGAGGCGGTCGTTCGAATTGCTCGGGGCCTGGCGCGCCGATGATCCCGATCCCGACGGGCGTGCGGGTGTGGCTGGCGACGGGCCATACCGACATGCGGTGCGGCTTTCCGAGTCTGGCTCTGCGCGTGCAGGAAGTGCTCAAGCGCGACGCCATGGGCGGCGGTCTTTTCTGCTTCCGGGGCAAACGCGGTGATCTATTGAAGGTCATTTGGCACGGTGTGCTGCAGAGCATGAAGGAGGTGAATAACCGAATTTAATGCGTACAGCTTTATGAGAGATGGAGGATGGCCCTCCTGCATCGGCGTTTCAGGCGCAGATGCAAAACCACGACACTGTGGCTTCGCTTAAAAGGCGCGGTCATGAGCAAGTGTTGCAAAAGTCCCGGGTTTACGGGGCAGGTAAGTATCCAGAAGGCGAGCGAAAGCGAATCTTCCGATGACGCGTCGAAAAATATTTAGACGTCGCCAAAATCAGGGGCGCGTGCCATCCCTGAGATCAATCCGTGAGACGCCTGGATTACTGCGCGGATGGCGACCGGCGTTTAGGGGACGCGATCTGGATACAGGCTCTTGTAGAGAACTGCAGGAACCAGTCGTTGTGATGCCAAGGGAGAAGTTCAAGCGGCGCACACCGCGAGACGAGAGTACCGAAGCACAACACTGGGGCGGATCGGCTCGTAGTAGTGATGAAGGTGCTGTAATGGAACTGGAGCGAAGGGGCCGAAACAAGTGGGTTGCGCCCATATGCAACTGTGATGAGCAGGAGGACATGTGAGTGTAACCGGACGCAAGCAGTACGATATCGACAAGCAGACAGTGATGAAGGCCTACAAACTGGTCAAAGCCAATGCGGGCGCGGCCGGCGTGGATAAGGTGTCGCTCGAAGCATTTGAGAAGGACTTGAAGGGCAACCTTTACAAGGTCTGGAATCGCATGTCTTCTGGCAGCTACTTTCCACCTGCCGTTCGGGCTGTCCCCATTCCCAAGAGGAACGGCGGACAACGCATTCTAGGTGTGCCGACAGTAGCAGATCGCGTGGCGCAGACGGTCGTCAAGCTGCAGATTGAACGAGCACTCGAGGAAATCTTCCTTCCCGATTCCTACGGCTACCGGCCCGGAAAATCCGCGCTGGACGCCGTCGGCGTCACCCGGCAACGGTGCTGGAAGATGAACTGGGTGCTGGAGTTCGACATCAAAGGCCTGTTCGACAATATCAGCCACAAGTTGCTTATGAAGGCCGTCAGGAAGCATGTGCAAGACGAATGGGCTCTGCTCTACATCGAACGCTGGCTAACAGCGCCGATGCAAGACAGAGACGGAGCGATCACCGCTCGCGACCGGGGCACACCCCAAGGCGGCGTGATCAGTCCCGTCCTTGCCAATTTGTTCTTGCATTATGCGTTCGATACATGGATGGCGCGGAACTTCCCGCAGTCGCCGTGGTGTCGATACGCGGACGACGGGCTCGTTCATTGCCGAACCAAGGCTGAAGCGGAAGCCATCAAGGCGGCGCTGCAAGCAAGGTTTAAGGAATGCGAACTCGAAATGCATCCCGACAAGACCAAGTTCGTCTACTGCAAAGACAGCAACCGCCCGGGTAGCCATGCCAGTCAGTCATTTGACTTTCTGGGATTTACCTTTCGACCGCGCAGGGCAAGAAACCATCAGAAGAAAGAAAACTTCTGTACGTTCTCGCCAGCGGTCAGCAGGGCGGCGATGAAGTCTATGCGTATGACGATCCGGCAGCTCCGGCTCAGGCTTCGCTCGCAGACGGAAGTCGACGCAATTGCCTTGGAACTGAATCCCGTCCTTCGTGGATGGATGCAGTACTACGGCAGATATGGGCGGTCTGAAATGCACAACCTGTATCGATACGTCGACGAATCTCTTAACCGCTGGGCGCGACGCAAATACAAAGGGCTGAAGAATGGAAAAGTCAGAGCCTCCACCTGGCTCAGATTGATCCGCTGCCGCAGGCCGAAGCTGTTCGCTCATTGGGCGATGTTGAGTTCTGCTTCGTTACTTGTTGAGAGCCGTATGACGTGAGAGCGTCACGTACGGTTCGGAGAGCGGCTCCGGGTGCAACTCCCGGGGCCGACTCACCATGGCCAGGGCGCCTGCTTGTTCACCAAAAGACTCGAGAGAGGCAGGTTCATCTGGCCATCGGTTGCTGGTGAATCGGTAACGATCTCTCCGGCGCAGTTGAGCTATCTGTTGTCCGGGATCGATTGGCGCAACCCTCAAGAAACCCAGCGTCCGACGCGGGTCGGATAGTCGTTTTACGGTTTGAATCTGCTGCTCGATCTGATTCAATGGCTCCATGATATCGAAGCCGGATGATCTTCCATCGGACCTTGTCAGTGCCCTGGCGGCGCTGCAGGCCGAGCGTGAGGCGCGACAGAAAGCCGAGGCGAAGGCCGCCAACTGGCAGGCGCAAGCCGCGAATGCGCAGGCGAAACTGTCGGATACCGAGGCGCTGATCGCTCATCTCGAGTTGCGCATCGAGAAGCTGAAACGCGAACTGCACGGGCAGCGATCCGAGCGCTCGGCACGGCTGCTCGAGCAGTTGGAGTTGGAGCTCGAAGAACTCGTCACCACGGCGAGCGAGGATGAGCTTGCCGCACAGGCCGCAGCGGCGAAGACGCAGAACGTCCGCCCCTTCATGCGCAAGCGGCCGGTGCGCAAGCCATGGCCTGACGATATCGAACGCGAGCGCGTCGTCATTGAGACTCCAACGACCTGCGCCTGCTGCGGTGGATCGCGGCTGGCGAAGATCGGTGAGGATGTGACCAAGACGCTGGAGGAGATCCCGCGCCGCTTCAAGCTTCAAGCTGATCGAGACGGTACGCGAGAAGTTCACCTGCCGCGATTGCGAGAAGATCAGCCAGCCGCCCGCGCCGTTCCATGCCACGCCGCGCGGCTTCATCGGCCCACAATTGCTGGCGACGATCCTGTTCGACAAGTTCGGCATGCATATCCCGCTCAACCGCCAGAGTGCGCGCTTTAAGGCCGAGGGGATCGACCTGCCGTTGTCGACGCTGGCCGACCAGGTCGGCCACGGGACCTTCGCCGTCATGCCGCTCTTCCACTTGATCGAACGCCACGTGCTCGCTGCCGAGCGCCTTCATGGCGACGACACCACCATCCGTATTCTGGCGAAGGGCAAGTGCACGACCGGGCGGATCTGGACTTATGTGCGGGATGACCGGCCGTTCGCCGGGCCTGCGCCGCCGGCAGCGGTCTATTACGCCTCGAGCGACCGACGAGGCGAGCATCCACAGAGACATCTGGCCGCCTTCGCCGGCATCTTGCAGGCGGATTGCTACAGCGGCTTCGAGCCGCTGTTCGACCCGCAGAAGAAGGCGCTGCCGATTACGCCGGCGTTTTGCGTGGCCCATGCGCGGCGGGGCTTCTTCGAGCTGGCTGATATCGAGAAAAATGCTCGGGAAGGCAAGAAAGGCAAACCGGTCTCCCCGATCGCGCTGGAGGCTGTCAGACGCCTCGATACGTTGTTCGAGATCGAGCGCGCCATCAACGGCCGCGGTGCCGGCGAGCGGCGTGCCGCTCGCCAGGAACAGAGTAAGTCACTTCTCGAGGACATGCATGCCTGGCTGCTCCGCGAGCGCGAAACCCTCTCGCGTTCCTCCGAGGTCCTGAAGCCGATTAACTACATGCTCAGGCGCTGGGACGGCTTCGCCCGCTTCCTCGACGACGGCAGGATCTGCTTGACCAACAATTGCGCTGAGCGCGCATTGAGAGGCATCGCCTTGGGAAGGCGCAACTGGACCTTCGCCGGCAGCCAGCGCGGCGCCGACCGTGCCGCCATCATGCTGACGATGATCACGACCTGTCGCCTCAACGTGAGCGTCATGCGGAGACCACGCGCTGAGGGTTGATCTGGTCGGCTAGGAAGATCTCGCGGAATGGTTTGTCGCGAGGTCACAATGTCAAAGGATAGTCGTAAGGATAGTCGTAAGGATAGCGATAAGGATAGGCATATGCCTATCCTCGAACACGGCGCCGACACGCTGCAGCGTGTCGAGATCATCACCGGGACGGGCCGACGTCGGCGCTGGTCGACCGATGCGAAGGCGGCGATTGTTGCGGAGAGTTTTGCGCCGGGTGCAAGCGTGTCCGCAGTGGCGCGGCGACACGACATCAGTCCAAGCCTGTTGTTTCTCTGGCGTCGCCAGGCTACGCGGGCGCAGGTCGCGGAGCGCGGGGACAGAGGCATGCCACCTGGCTTTGTGCCGGTCGCGATCACCGGCTGTGGGCGCCCGAGTGAGGAGCAGGCGGCGATCGAGATCGAGGTCGGCGCGATTCGCATCCGTGTCAGGGGGACAGTGGACCGGGAGGCACTGTGCGAGGTGCTGGCGGCGGTCGGGACGGTTGGTCGATGATCGGGCTTCGAGCTGGGTTGTCGATCTGGATTGCGACGCAGCCGGTCGATTTCCGCCGCGGCATGGACTCGCTGGCGATGCTGGTGAGCGAGGCCTTTGGAGCCGATCCGTTCGACGGCGGACTTTATGTCTTCCGCTCCAAGCGCCGAGATCGCGTGAAGATCCTGACTTGGGATGGAAGCGGCCTTGTCCTTTACTACAAAAGAATCGAGGGGCAGTTCACCTGGCCGCCGATCAAGGAAGGCGTCATGTCGCTATCTCATGCTCAGCTCTCGGTGCTGCTCGATGGCTCGGACTGGAAGCGTGTGCCGATGCGAGTTGTGGATCAGCCGATGCGAGCTGGTTGATCATTATCAAGAGTCGTTCGTCACTCATGCGGAGTTGTTGTAGAATCGCTCTGCATGAGTGATTTGCCTTCCGATCCAGCATTGCTCCGACAAGCCGTGATGACGCTATCGTCACGGCTTGCGGCGTTGTCGGAGGAATGCAGCACGCTGGCGACCGAGCGTGATGCAGCGATCGCCCAACGCGACGCTGCGATCCAGGAGAACGACAAGCTCCTGATAATCCTGTCCCAGTACAAGCGCACGATCTTCGGTCCGCGCTCCGAGACACTGGATATCGGACAGCTGTCTCTCTTCACCATCAGGGCACAGGCGGTTCGTGCCGCCGCCAACGACGACGTGACCGGAGGCAGGCTGCCTGACGGAGCGGAGGGCCGTGGAAAGCGACCGGCGCGACGCAACCGGGGGAAGCTTCCAGAGCATTTGCCGCGCATCGATGTCGTGATCGATATCGAGAGCCACATCTGCCCTTGCTGCGGCGAGCAGCTGCACAAGATCGGGGAGACCGTCAAGGAAGCCTTCGACGTCATTCCGATGCAGTACCGGGTCAAGCGCATCATGCGTCCACGGTACGGCTGCCGGGGATGCCGCCAGGGTGTTCTGCAGGCACCCGCGCCGGCCCAGGCGATCGACGGTGGAATGGTGACGGAAGCCTTGCTGGCCCACGTCGCGGTGATGAAATACGGCTACCAGCTGCCGCTGTATCGCCAGGAACAGATGTTTGCCGCCCAAGGCATCACGCTCGACCGGCAAACGCTGGCCTCGTGGATGGGCCGCGTCGCCTGGTGGCTGAAGCCGCTTCACGCGCTGTTGCGCCGCGCAGTGATGTCCTACCCGCGGCTGTTTGCCGACGAGACGCCGCTGCCAGTTCTCGATCCCGGCCGTGGCAGAACCAAAGTCTGCCAGTTCTGGGCGATCGCCACCGACGACCGCCCGTGGGGCGGCCCGGCGCCGCCGGCAGTAGTCTACGTGTTCGCCGAGGATCGCAAGGCAATCCGCGCCAGGCAGCTGTTTGGAGACTACGACGGCATCCTGCAGGTCGACGGCTACGCCGGGTACAAGGGGCTGATTAAAAACGGCGGCCGTCTGGTACAACTGGCGTTCTGCTTCGCGCATGCGCGGCGGAAGTTCTGGGACGTCCACATCGCGACGAAATCGCCGATTGCCGCGGAAGCGCTGCGGCGGATCGTGATGTTCTACGCCATTGAGGATCGCATTCGCGGTTTGCCGGCGACGCAGCGAGCTGCGGTGCGACAATCCGACACCAGACCGCTGATCGAGGACTTCAAGCCCTGGCTCGAGGCGCGACTGCTGGAAGTCTCGAAGAAATCCGGCCTTGGCAAGGCGATCCGCTACACCCTCAACCATTGGGATGGCCTGACGCGATTCATCGATGATGGGCGCATCGAGATCGACAGCAATACGGTCGAACGCAGCATCAAGCCGATCGGGCTGGGAAAGAAAAACTATCTGTTCGCAGGCAGTGAGGGCGGCGCCGAAACCTGGGCCACTCTCGCATCACTCATCAACTCCGCAAAGCTTCACGACATCGACCCACGGCACTATCTTACTGATGTTCTCGAGCGCATCGTCTCCGGACGTACCAAGATCAATCAGCTGAACACGCTGCTGCCGTGGAATTGGAAAGCCGAGCGCGATGGTTCGGAGCCAAAGCTCGCCGCTTGATCAGTTCGACGGCACGGCGTCGGGAACTTCCTGCGCATCGCTGGCGTCGTCGTAGATCTCTTCGCGGATCACGCGCAGCGTTACCTCGTGCAGATACACTTGCAGAGCACCCTCCAGCTCGGTGAACTCGGGCAGCAGGACTCTATCAACGAAGCCCCGTGACGCACGGACCATCACCGTGTTACGTCGCTGTCGGCGATAACGAAACGGCCGCAGCCCATATCGGCGGCAAAGCGCCAGAAACAGGTGCCGAGACCACTGGTCGGGAAGTGAGAATTGCTGTTCGATCGGTGGATCGTGGCGAGCAAGTTCCTCGACCCGGGCCCGCACCCGCTGCAGCGCGGCTTCCGCTGCAAGGCGCTCACCAGCAGTTCCGGCCCCCACGAACAACGCCTCGATCTTCCGAAGCTTCTCGCGCAGCTGCGACTCGCTGGTCATTCTGATCCCCGTTGCCCGCTCCGAACCGGGATCAACCCATCACCGCGCGCCGGCGGCGTCAATCATCCCGACCGCGCTATCCAGAGCATTCCGCGCAAGTCAAGCCCAGGCACCCGTGATCCTCTCGTGACGCTCACGCCTCAACGACGTCGATCCCAAGGCCTGGCTCGCCGACGTCCTGGCCCGTATCGCCGATCATCCCGCATCGCGTCTGCACGAGCTCTTGCCCTGGGAATGGAAGCTCCTGCGCCAGGCCGACAAGCCAGCCAATCAGCAGGCCGCCTGACCTTCACCCTTCACCCAATGCCATCATAGACCTCGCCGTGCCCGCGCGCATGCGTCAATCAGGCGGCCTCCGTCGTATGCGTACGGTACCAAGCCTCTCGCCAGAAAAGTCGACGAGGTCGCCGACAACATTCGCACGCGACGCGCCATCGAGAACCTGCCTGTTCTGCGCGGCTATACCGAGACGCGCCACAAGGCAAAGTCCTGGGATCACGAACGGCGCACTGTCGCCCGTATTGAGGCGACGATGCTCGGCCTCGACATCCGCTTCGTCGTCACCAGCCTCGATGTCGGCTCGGCCGAGTGGATCTACGACAGCCTGTATTGCGCGCGCGGCCAAGCCGAAAATCTGATCAAGCTGCATAAGACGCAGCTCGCCTCCGATCGCACCAGTTGCCGTTCGGCGCTCGCCAACCAGGTCCGTCTCGTTCTCCACACCGCCGCTTATTGGTTGATGCTTACCGTGCGCGGCGCCATTCCCAAAGTCCGCGAATTGGCCACTGCCGAGTTCGCGACGCTGCGTCTTCGTCTCTTGAAAATCGCAGCCCGGGTCGTCGAAACCGCGAGCCGCATTCGCCTTGCGTTCGCCGCGGCATGCCCCGAAGCCGACCTCTTCCGCAGCTTGCCCGGCGCGCTGCTCCCGCTCGGCCCGTAACCGACCGGGCCTGCGCCCGCTCACCCGCCCCACTCCTCCAACGCGTACAAAACAGCTTGATGTAGAACCCGGTGACAAAAGGCCGGACGGTCACCCACGCCAGCCGCCAGCCCCCGTCAGACGTCAAGAACGACCGTGCTCTCGTGAATAGATCGGGTTAGGTTCTCTCCCCTCTAACATCACAAAAACGCGACATGGTGCTTGCGATATGGTTGGCAGCTGGCGCGCTCGTGGCGCTGCTCAGGGGCCTTAATATGATAGCCGGTGCCCTAGCCTTTCTCGCGATCTGTTTTGCCACGTAGCGTAAACACTTCTCGAAGCACGATCAAGGCTCTCTCCACTTCTCTCTCAAAGCTGCCTCAGACGGCCTGGCGCGTATTTGTGGTCTTGGCATTTCAGCCCCTTTTACTTGTTTAATTTTTCTTTAGTTTGTAAGCGTTTGTTGTTGTTCTCGTTATTTCTGCTTTTGCACTCCCGACGTCATGTTGTTGTACTGTTCACTGAATTCAATTAAAAGCCAGGCAATTTTGTACGTCTGAGTCATTTTGAGATGAATAGATAAGCATTATTGTTAAACGCGATTCTCGCTTGATTTAATTGCGTTTTCTTTCAAACATAATCATCTCGCGAGCAACCCAGCCGAGGGTATAAATACAGGATGGATCAGGTCCTTCCAGCACCGCAAAAAGCACCACCGCAATAATCAAACACAAACGATCATTTTATTAATTGGCCTCGACTTATTTTCAAAGAGACTATTACAGAGAACCCGCCGCTATGACGGGCCGCCAAATACAGCTTCAAGACCCCCTAAAGGGGCAAACAAAAACATGCAAAACAATACACACAACACCACAATAAGCGCCCAGGCCAATATACGGCGACTTCGATCATTCGTTTTTCCCACGCCCCCATGCTACCACCTCGATCTCACTGGACCGGTCCGGGTCGCCCTTGACAGCGATGAACCACTCGCGCCCCCCCTCGTCCGTAGCAACTGGGCGACCGCCTCTGACCCAAGTTCCGAAAAAACGTCGACCGGACACGGTCGTTTGAGCGTCAGTCTCCGTCCCATAATAGTATGTAAGCGTAACATTGGCTTCATTCTCTGGGCCTTCATAATTTATCCTAGCGTTCTCAAGAGCGTTCCTAAGGTTGGTGGTCACAGTATGGCTGGTGAACTTCCATGTGAAACGTTCCGGCATCCTGAAACGAGATATTTAACTCTGTTTGTGATGAAAGAAGAAGTAGTGTTGTGAGATAGCAAGGATATGAATGTTATAAATAGATGACCGCTGAGGCCTTTCAAGCCTCGCAAAAAATTGCGTGCCGTTTTGGGCAAGCGAAAGAGAATAATAATGACTTTTCGGCTCTCAGCGGGAACCGAGAATATTTGGGACAACGACAGAAAATGGCGTGCTCGTCACCACCATCTTCAAAGGACGTCTTTTCGAGTGACCCGAATGCTTGAACCGTTGAGGGGAAATTTTGGTGAGGCCAAAGTGGCTGTTGGAAAATGACAGAAAATGAACATTCAGCCCCTAGAGTTATTCTTATTGGACCACGCTTTGCTCTCAACAGCTCGCACCAGATGATGCTTTGAGAGCGACGTTCAAATGGCTTTTCGCATAAGGCATGACCTGCCCCTAAGAATTTCCTCCAGAAGGATTTAGAGTCCGCCCTGACGAAGGACGGACAGATGAAGCGGAAGCGGTTCACGGAAGAGCAGATCATAGCGGTTCTGAAGGAGCACGAGGCCGGCGCGAAGACGGCCGATCTGGCTCGCAAGCACGGTATCTCGGAGGCGACGCTCTACAATTGGAAGGCCAAGTTCGGCGGCATGGACGTCTCCGAGGCCAAGCGGCTCAAGGCCCTCGAGGACGAGAATGCCAAGCTGAAGAAGCTGCTGGCCGAGCAGATGCTTGATGCAGCAGCGCTGCGGGAACTGCTTTCAAAAAAATGGTAGGGCCCGCCGCCAAGCGCGCCGCAGCGGCGCATCTGCAGGCCACGTTCGGCCTGTCGGAACGGCGGGCCTGCTCGATCGTGGGGGCGGATCGGACGATGGTGCGCTATCGGTCGCGGCGCCCGCCTGACGCCGAGCTTCGGGTCAGGCTGCGCGAGCTTGCCAACGAACGGCGGCGGTTCGGCTATCGTCGACTGTTCATCCGTAAACGGTGCGAGAGGGCCACGACTTGGCGCGGATGGCCTACGCACCGCGCTTGAAGCGTATAGGCATCCAGAACTGCCGCAGGGCCTCAACGGCTACGGGAATGTCGCGCCGGACGTTTTGAGCGACGGGCAGCGTTCCCAGCGTGTGCCGGGCCGGGGGTAGCAAGGGCCGACCGGCGTCGTCGATGCAATGGACCAAGATCGGCCGCAGCATAAGGTGTTCGGTTCCGTTCGGGGAGAGAAGCCGCGACCAGACGAGAAGCCGAAGCTTCATGACGGCGTAGAAGCCCATGCACCAGGGCTGCGGGTCGACTTCGCCGTCCGGTGATCGCACGAACAGCGGCTCGAAGCTCTCCGGTCCTGTCGACAGCGTCTCGCTGATTGCGTTGTGGCGCATCAGCGTGGCGGCGATCGCCGAGAACTCCTCGGTGTCGTGATTGAAGGCGTCGGGATCTACGCCGAGGAGCGGGCACACCCATTCCTCGGACGCCATCGAGACCGGCCCGGCAACGACCGCGGCCACCGCGCCGTCGAGCATGGAGAGCGACGTCGCCCGCGGATGCCGAAGCGTCGGCGACCTGGCGCGCTCGCTGATCCATTGCCCGAGCCGTTCGAACGACATGGCATAGTCCGCCATCGTCGTCTTGGCCCGTTTTCCTCGCCGTTGCTTCGGCTTCGTCATGCCACGGCCCGCTTTTCGGCTTCGCGTGCGGCCTTCCAGCTCCAGGCCAGAAGTTCGTGCAGCTGGTTGGTCTTCGTGGCGCCGCTCACCATGCGATCGAGAACGTCGATGAGATACGCCTCGGGGTCGAGACCATTCAATTTCGCTGTGTTAAGAAGCGAAGCGAGTATCGCCCAAGTCTCGCCCCCGCCTTCGTCACCACTGAACAACGAGTTCTTTTTTCCGATCGCAATGGGCCTGATCGATCGCTCGACCGTGTTGGTGTCCGGCTCGAGCCGCCCGTCATCCAGGAACGCCGTCAGGCCCTGCCAGCGTTCGAGCATGTAGTCGATCGCCTTGATGAGCGTCGAGCGGCGGGAGATCCCGTCCTTCACCGCGATCAGACGGATCCTCAACGCTTCCATCAGCGGCTTCGTCTCGGCCTGTCGCGTCGCGCGGCGTTCCCCGGCGTCGAGACCGCGGATCCTCTCCTCGATCGCGTAGACGGCCGCAATGCGCTCGATGACCTCCGCGGCGAAGGGTGAGTTCGTCGTCTTGTGCACCCTCACGAAGTTGCGGCGCGCGTGAACGAGACAATACGCCAGCTGGATCTGGCCCGACATCTTCGCATCGCCCGCCAGCGAGGCGTAGGCGGCATAGCCGTCGACTTGCAGCACGCCTTCGAAGCCGGCCAACTGCGCCACGATCTCCTTCTTGCCGCGACCACCTGCGAACACGTAGGCGACCGCCGGCGGCGCCGGCCCCTTCCACGCCCGATCGTCCGTCGCGTGCGCCCAGAACTGGCAGATCCTCGTGCGGCCGCGTCCCGGATCGAGCACTGGCATCGGCGTCTCGTCGCAGAACAGCCGCTCGAAGCCGTGCATAGTCTTCAGTTGCAGATCGTAGAGGCCCCTGACCAGCCACGCCGCGCTCCCCATCCAGCGCGCCAGCGTCTGACGGTCGACGACGACACCCTGACCCGCCAGGATCTGCGTCTGGCGGTAGAGCGTCGATTGCCAGGCATATTTGGCCGCGGCGATATGCGCGATCAGCGCCGTCGTCGCCATGCCGCCCTCGACGAGCCGCGCCGGTGCCGGGGCCTGGACAATCGCGCCCTCACAGGAGCGGCAGGCGTATTTTGGACGGATCGTGCGGAGCACACGCAGCCACCCGATCGAGCGCTTCGCTGCTCTCCTCGCCGATCCGATGCATCTGACCCGTGCAGCACGGGCACCGCGTGGACGCCGGCTCGATCACCCGCTCGATCCGGGGCAGATGCGCCGGCAGTGCGCCGATGTTGCGCCTCGCTTTGCGCCGCTTCGGTCTCGGCGCGTCCGGTTTGTCGTCATTGGCCGGGAGCTGTGAGCCGGCGGTCGGTTCCAGATCAAACGCGATCTGTTCGGCGCAGACAGTGATCACCTCGATCCGTTGATAGGAGGCGGCATCATGCCTGTCTTGATGTCTGTCTTGATGCATGGAACGAGCGTCCCTCGCGTTGTCAAATCCACGCGCGAGTCTTGCTCATCCCGTCCACTTAAACGAGGTGGGGTTGTCGTACCGCTATCCGATCATCGACCAATCGCCCCGACTGCCGCCAGCCAGCTCTTAGCATGCCTCTGTCCCGCGCTCCGCGAGCTGCGCCTGCGTTGCCTGGCGACGCCAGAGAAACAACAGGCTTGGACTGATATCCTGCCGCCGCGCCACCGCGGACACGCTTGTCCCCGGAGCAAAACTCTTCGCAACAATCGCCGCCTTCGCGTCAGTCGACCAGCGCCGACGCCGGCCCGTCCCCGTGATGATCTCGATGCGCTGCAGCTCGAAAAACGAACTGCTCATCGAGCACCCACGGCCTCGTAAGCCAAGGCTCGCTCCTTATTGTGGCGGGCCTTGTTCCAGAGCACGACCGCGCTGATCATGAGAACAGCGACGATCCCAATCACGACCCAGTTGGGGCCGCGGCTTAGGATTGTATCGCCGCCGCCAAGCGCCACACCGGCGGACCAAGTCCACTTCGCGCTCTTCGTGTGGGCGACAGCCTTGTTTCGTGCAGCGATGCTATCGTTATTGATCTCCGCACGGTCTTCTTCCGTTAGCTTGCTGGCCCCGCGCGTCAGCCACAGGGCAACGGCTTTCGCTTCAACCTCAGCAATGCGCCGCGACCAGCCTCTCCCGAAAAAGTTGCTCGACGAAAGGGATTGCACAAAACCTCGCCGTTTGGCGCAAATCCGCAGGATGGTCGCTTTGCCGTTCGCGGCGATCGCCTTCGCAATCGTCTCGCTTCCGGCAAGGCCGTCCTGTTTCGCGCCGACTGCCGCTTGCAACCAGCGAACGCCTCGCCGAGGTCCGGACATTACGCCAGCGTCAAACGTCGCAAGATCGACACCGTAAGGGAGGCTCTCACCGCGCACTGGGTTCCAATAGTCTCTTTCATAAATTGACTCTGCATCAGCAAGCGTCAGGTTTTTGATGTCGAGAGTCGGATATGCATGAGCGGCGATCCCGTATTTCGTTCCTTTCAAAACTCCGACACCGCGCTTCTTGCCAGTCCAATTCCCCCGATCATTTGGATCGTTCGAGTATCCACCTTCATATTTGAGAGTTACGGCCAGACACGATGGTAAACGTCCGATTGCCATAGCAGTTTTCCCAACGGAAATTTCGTCGCGGAGACTCTTAGAGAGCAGACCGGCATACTCTCATCACACGGTCTCGTTGTTAAGATCAGCGAATGTTTGTTGCTTCGCGCGAAGGGCGGCTTTCTCATCCGACCGCCCGCTTGCGGCGCGCGCTGGCGCGATTGCCCGCCCGACTATGGTCCTTACACCACGATCTACAATCGTTTCAATCGGTGGGCTGAGCGCGGACATTGGCAGGCGATCTTTGAAGCGCTCGCCCGCTGCGGCAAGGACGGCGTGACTCTGTCCATCGACTCCACTTCGATCAAAGCGCATCGCTCGACGAGCGGTGGAAAAGGGGGAGAATGAACAGGCGATCGGCCGCTCGCGCGATGGGCGGGCCACGAAAATCCACGCGCTGAGCAACTCTGATTGCAAACCTTGCGCATTTCATCTCACTCCAGACGCAAATATTGCCGCAGGACCAGCCCTTTTGAAGCTGCGCCGCCGATGTCTACCCTCATTGGGGATAAAGGCTGCGATGGCGACGGCTTTCGCGCCGAAATCGTCAATCGCGGCGCGAAGCCCGTCATTCCCAACAAATCCAACAGGGTAACCCTCCACAGCTTCAGCAAACGCGCCCTACAAAGGGCGCAATGTCATCGAGCGCTGTTTCTGCCGGCTCAAGGATTTCAGGCGCGTCGCAACTCGCTACGACAAACTTGCCAAAACTTTCTTTGGCTGCCATCCACCTCGCCGCCATCGTTGCCTATTGGATCAATCGAATCGGAACCCTAGAGGTACGCATCGCCGCGCGGTCGTGTTGCTCGTAAGGCACAGTGGCTGGACCCGTCCGCGCCGTCCGTTGGACCTCACCCAAAGTAATAACCGAGTGTGCCCAGACCATAGACGAGTCTACGCTTCGTCTGCCGCCACGACCACACGTTTGCCCCAATCAGAGTGACACTTTGCGTGGCTAGGATTCTGATGCGAATCTCCGCTCGTTCGGGCGTCCAGGAAATCGTGAGCCCCGAAAAAGGCGCCGCGATCTCCACGACGACCTGACGTGCCATCGTTGATTTCGGAGACGATCCTAGGGCACGCTTGTGTTAGGTGACAACCGATACCTCGTCCAATGGGGCGCATTGGGGCCGGTCAAGATGTGTACTCCTCGGCTAGAACGGGCGAGATCCAGTCGCAGGCCACTTGTAACGCCTCCCTGGCGAGCGGGCCGAGACTGGCTTGCCGTCCAAGGTAGCGCGACGCGATCCTGTGGACTTCGTTTCCGGCTGCAGAATGCTGGGTCCATGTGCCTTCTCCGAGTTCGCGATGAAGCTAGCGATACACAGACAATAGCATTCAAAAGAAAGCGGCAGGCGTGAATAGCGCGCTAAAAGGTGCTCCGGCCAGACACACTGACGAGCCACGCGCGGTCATCGTGAGAAATCAATCGAGCTTACGCCGGTGCAAGAACCTCAGCCCCCTTCTCACCAGCCCCATGATCTTACGGGATCATTTCGATCGGTCTTGAGCGGCATGGCGCGAAAGCGCCGCGCTTACCAAATTGACGGCGTATATGAGTGCGCGTTTTCATTTAGGGCGGGTCGGCCCCGCCATTTTGATCAAGAGCCGGCATGCCGGCTTGCTGCGCAACAGCCTTCAGAATTTTGAGCGGACACCGGCGTTAGCCGGAGGAGCGATGCCTAGTCAGAGACATTTGAGTGGTGCTGTAGGTAAGACACAATGTCGTAGCCCCAATCTACTGTAACGAGCGCTCCGTCTTTCGAGACGGGATTACCGTGATACTGGGGTTCGGCATGGTGAACGATCTTTCCATCGACGAGCGCAGCCCTTCGTTTTGACGGCCTGTTCTTCAGCAAGATCGGGACAGTACTTATGAAGGCGCCTCCTTCTTTTAGCGTCCTTGCGATTTCCTGGATTGCCAAGTCAGGTCGGAATATGTGCTCGAAGACGTCCTGGGTGATGACTATGTCGAAGATGCCATCACCAAAGGTCTGCGCCTGAAGGTCTTCCGACCGGTAATTCTTCGTCGGGTGTGTCGAACCAAATCGAATGTCTAGCCCGTCTTATTCGCGAGAGGGCGCCTGAGTGTCCGACCGAAAAATAAGTTGAGTGATATCAGCGAGTTCTGGTTCCATTGGTGTTGCGAAGCATCAAAGGGATCGAGAATGTGGACTGATATCACCCGGGCACAGTTTGCCCGAGAGGAGCTGCGTTTGCCAAGCGACTTGACGGATGCGGAATGGGGCGTGCTGGAGAGGTTGCTTCCTGTGCGGGCCAAGCGCGGGCGGCGCCCGAAATGGAGCTATCGCGACATCGTCGAGGCAGTGCTCTATCTGCTGCGCGGCGGGTTGCCGTGGCGCATGCTGCCGCCCACTCTGTTTCCACCAATGACCACGGTGCAGTACTATTTCTACCAATGGCGCGACAGCGGATTGTGGCAATCGATCAACCACGCACTCCTGATGCTGGCGCGCGAGGCGATCGGCCGGGAGGCCTCGCCGACGGCCGGCGTGATCGACAGCCAATCGGTCAAGACCACGGAAAGTGGCGGCCCTCGCGGCTACGACGCGGGAAAGAAGATCAAGGGTCGAAAGCGGCACATCGTCACCGACACCCAAGGGCTCCTGGTCGGAGCGATCGTTCACGCTGCCGACGTCCAGGATCGCGATGGCGCGCCGGATGTCCTGTGCAGCATTCGCTACCGCTTCCCCTGGCTGCGCCATATTTTTGCCGATGGCGGCTATGCCGGCGAAAAGCTCAAGGCGGTGCTGGTAAAGATCGGCCGGTGGACTGTCGAGATCATCAAGCGCTCCGATGCCGCACAGGGCTTCGAGGTGCTTCCGCGCCGCTGGGTGGTCGAACGAACCTTCGCCTGGCTCGGCCGCAACCGCAGATTGGCCAAGGACTTCGAGCGAACCATCGAAAGCGCAACTGCCTGGCTCTTCCTCGCCTCTGTCCAACTCATGACAAGGCGCATCGCAGCGATAAAAACAGAAATGCAATTTTGAGTCAGACTCTGAGAGGCTGGCGAGCGTGGTGTAAAGCGCTGATGCGGCGTAGGATTCGGTTGCGAAGCCAACCCCATCACCTCAACCGCGAACGCACGCCCGCCATGACCGATGATACGATTCTGCCCTTCTCGTTTCCAGCCGTTCACGCCAAGAAAGTCACAGCTGCCTTCGATGGTGGACGCCTAACCTCGAATGGGGGCGTGATGCTTCTGGCGATGGCCGAGCGGCGTCTCGGTTTGGCCGACAATTTGGCCCGGGTGTTCCCGGATCGGCGCGATCCGACGCGGGTCGTGCACAGCCTTGTCGATATGTTCCGCGCGCGCATGTTCGCGATCTGCTGCGGCTACGAGGACGCCGACGACCTCGATCATCTGCGGTCCGATCCCGCATTCAAGCTGGCCTGCGGACGGCTGCCGGACAGCGGTCGCGATCTGTGTTCCCAACCGACGCTGTCGCGCCTGGAGAATGCTCCGCGTCTGCGCGACGTGATCCGACTGACCTACACTTTGGTCGACGCATGGATGGATAGCTACCCGCGCGAGCCGGTATCCGTCACGCTCGACATCGATGATACCTGCGATGTCGTCCACGGCCATCAGCAGCTCTCGCTGTTCAACGCTCATTATGACGAACGCTGCTTCCTGCCGATCCACGTCTACGACACGGAGAAGAGCCGGCCCGTGGCGGTCGTGCTGCGGCCCGGCAAGACGCCGGGCGGCGTCGAGGTGCGTGCCCATCTGCGCCGCCTGATACGGCATATCCGGACGCGGTGGCACAAGACGCGAATTACGTTCCGAGGCGACGGGCACTATGCTCGGCCGGAGGCGATGACGTGGTGCGAGAACAACGGCATCGACTACATCTTCGGTCTGTCCGGTACCAAGCCTCTCGCCAGAAAAGTCGACGAGGTCGCCGACGATATCCGCACCCGACGCGCCATCGAGAACCTAGCTGTTCTGCGCGGCTATACCGAGACGCGCCACAAGGCAAAGTCCTGGGATCGCGAACGGCGCACCGTCGCCCGTATTGAGGCGACGATGCTCGGCCTCGACATCCGCTTCGTCGTCACCAGCCTCGATGTCGGCTCGGCCGAGTGGATCTACGACAGCCTGTATTGCGCGCGCGGCCAAGCCGAAAATCTGATCAAGCTGCATAAGACGCAGCTCGCCTCCGATCGCACCAGTTGCCGTTCGGCGCTCGCCAACCAGGTCCGTCTCGTTCTCCACACCGCCGCTTATTGGTTGATGCTTACCGTGCGCGGCGCCATTCCCAAAGTCCGCGAATTGGCCACTGCCGAGTTCGCGACGCTGCGTCTTCGTCTCTTGAAAATCGCAGCCCGGGTCGTCGAAACCGCGAGCCGCATTCGCCTTGCGTTCGCCGCGGCATGCCCCGAAGCCGACCTCTTCCGCAGCTTGCCCGGCGCGCTGCTCCCGCTCGGCCCGTAACCGACCGGGCCTGCGCCCGCTCACCCGCCCCACTCCTCCAACGCGTACAAAACAGCTTGATGTAGAACCCGGTGACAAAAGGCCGGACGGTCACCCACGCCAGCCGCCAGCCCCCGTCAGACGTCAAGAACGACCGTGCTCTCGTGAATAGATCGGGCTAGATCCCATTGCGTCCCGACGTATCGCGTGTCTCTGCGGCCTTCAACTGTTCCTGGAGGCGAGTGATTTCTTCGCGGATCTTCGACGACGGTTTCTTCATTTTCGGTTGAGCCTCCGTGCTGGGCAGTGTTGCGGGACTGCGCGGAGGATTTCGGAAGTCGCTGGCCCGAGCGACTAATAAAAAAGCTAGTCGGCAAAGCCGACGCCGCTTGAGATCATCCCGGCCGCTCGATGAGAGCGGTCCAAGGGCGCAGTAATACGTCGCATCCGCGACGTCCTGTTTTCCCGCCTGCCGGGGTGTCCCACCCTGGCGTGGCCCTGCCGCCGCCCCCGACGAGCATCTGTGTTCCGCCCTCGTCCGGGAGATCGCGCCGCCTTGGCCATCACGCATTTCACGCCCCAGCTCATTTCGCGCGGTTCCGGCCGCAGCGCCGTGCTGTCGGCAGCGTACCGGCACTGCGCGCGCATGGAGCATCAGGCGGAGGGGCGGACCGTCGACTATTCCACCAAGCGGGGCCTGCGGCATGAGGAATTCCTGTTGCCGCCGGATGGCCCACAATGGGCGCGTGAGCTGATCGCCGACCGCTCGGTCGCCGGCGCCGCCGAGGCGTTCTGGAACGCAATCGAGGCTTTCGAGAAACGCTCCGATGCGCAGCTCGCGAAGGAATTCATCATCGCCCTGCCGGTCGAACTCACCGTCGACCAGAACATCGCCCTGGTGCGGGAGTTCGTCGCAACCCAGGTCCTCGCGCGCGGACAGGTCGCCGACTGGGTTTTCCATGACGAGCCCGGCAATCCGCACATCCATCTGATGACCACTCTTCGCCCTCTCGGCGACAACGGATTTGGGCCGAAGAAGGTGCCGGTCATCGGTGATGATGGCGCACCCCTGCGCAACGATTTCGGCAAGATCGTTTACCGGCTTTGGTCGGGAGAGAAGGCCGAGTTCCTCGAGCAACGCGAAGGCTGGCTCGACCTTCAGAACAAGCATCTGGCGCTCGCCGGCCTCGAGATCCGCGTCGATGGCCGCTCCTATGCCGAGCGCGGCATCGATCTTGCCCCGACGACGCATATCGGCGTGTCGACCAAGGCGATCGACCGGAAAGGAAAGAAGGCGGGCTGGTCCCCGAAGCTCGAGCGTATCGCGCTCCACGAAGAACGAAAGGCCGACAACCGTGAGCGGATGCTGCGGCGTCCTGAGATCGTGCTCGATCTCGTCACGCGCGAGCTGAGCGTCTTCACCGAGCGTGACATCGCCAGGGTGGTGCACCGCTATGTCGACGATGCCGGAACTTTCCAGCATCTGATGGCGCGTATCCTCCAGAACCCGGATGTGCTGCGGCTGGAGGGCGAGCGCATCGCGCTTGAGACCGGAATCCGCGAGCCCGCCAAATACACGACGCGCGAGCTCATCAGGCTCGAAGCCGAGATGGCGCATCGCGCCGTCTGGCTTGCCGGCCGATCCTCGCATGGCGTCCGGGAGAAAGTGCTGGCGGCGGCCTTCGAGCGTCATGACCGTCTGTCGGAAGAGCAGCGCGTCGCGATCGCGCATGTCGCCGGTGAGGGGCGGATCGCGGCTGTGGTCGGGCGCGCCGGCGCCGGCAAGACCACCATGATGAAGGCGGCGCGCGAAGTGTGGGAAGCGGCCGGCTATCGTGTGGTCGGCGGCGCGCTTGCCGGCAAGGCGTCCGAGGGATTGGAGAAGGAAGCAGGCATCGCCTCGCGCACGCTGGCCTCGTGGGAGCTTGCCTGGTCGAACGGGCGCGAGCAACTCGACGACAAGACCATCTTTGTCCTCGACGAGGCCGGCATGGTGTCGTCGCGGCAGATGGCGCTGTTCGTCGAAGCGGTTGTGAAGACCGGCGCTAAACTGGTGCTCGTCGGCGACCCCGATCAGCTTCAACCGATCGAGGCCGGTGCTGCGTTCCGCGCCATCGTGGCGCGCACCGGCTATGCCGAACTCAAAACCATCTATCGCCAGCGCGCGCAATGGATGCGCGATGCCTCGCTCGATCTCGCGCGGGGCCGCGTTGCCGAGGCGCTGCAGGCCTATGGCGCGAACGGCAAGCTGGAAGCGCGCAAGTTCAAGGCGCAAGCCGTCACGGCGCTGATCGAGGACTGGAACCGCGACTACGATCCGGCGAAATCCATCCTGATCCTCGCCCATCTCCGGCGCGATGTCCGCGCCCTCAACAACATGGCGCGGGCGAAGCTGATCGAGCGCGGCCTCGTCGAGGATGGTCAGGCGTTCTGCACTGAGGACGGCCAGCGCAAGTTCTCGGCCGGCGACCAGATCGTCTTCCTGAAGAACGAGGGGTCGCTCGGCGTCAAGAACGGCATGATCGCGCGTGTCATCGAGGCGCGGTCGGGCTGGTTCGCGGCGATAATCGGCGAGGGCGAACGCCAGCGCCGCGTCGAGGTCGACCAGCGCTTCTATGCGAACGTCGACCATGGTTATGCCACCACGATCCACAAGAGCCAGGGCGCGACCGTCGACCGGGTGAAGGTGCTCGCCACGCTCTCGCTCGACCGGCATCTTGCCTATGTCGCGCTGACCCGCCATCGCGAGAATGTCGCTCTCTATTACGGGGCGATTTCCTTCGGAAAGGCCGGCGGGCTCACCAAGATCCTGTCGCAGAGCCGGGCGAAAGAAACCACCCTCGATTATGAGCGCGGCCCTTCCTATCGCGCCGCGCTGCGCTTTGCCGAAGCGCGCGGTCTCCATCTCATGCGTGTCGCCCGCACCCTCGTCGCCGACAAGGTTCGTTGGACCGTCCGGCAGAGCTCGAGGCTCGCCGATCTCGGAGCGCGGCTCCTCGCGCTCGGCGCCCGGCTTGGCCTCGGCGCAGCTCGGAAACAGACGATTCCCAACGGCACAAAGGAGGCAAGGCCGATGGTCGCCGGCATCACCACATTCGCCAAATCGATCGACCAGGTTGTCGAGGACAAGCTCGCCGCCGATCCCGCCTTGAAGAAGCAATGGGAGGAGATCTCGACCCGCTTCCGCTTCGTCTTCGCCGATCCCGAAGCCTCGTTCCGCAAGGTCGATATCGACAGCATGCTGAAGGACAAGGCGACTGCGCAATCCACCCTGTCGAAACTCGCGGAGAAGCCCGACAGCTTCGGTGCGCTGAAGGGCAAAACCGGCCTTCTGGCCAGCCGTGCCGACAAGCAGGACAGGCAGCGGGCGGACCTCAACGTGCCGGCGCTCGCCCGTGATCTTGAGCGGTTCTTGCGGCTGCGCTCGGAGGCGGAACATCGTTACGAGGCGGAGGAGCGCGCCGCTCGGCTGAAGGTCGCTGTCGACATTCCGGCGCTGTCGCCGTCGGCGAAGCAGACACTCGAGCGCATCCGCGACGCCATCGATCGGAACGACCTGCCCTCTGCCCTGGAGTTCGCGCTCGAGGACAAGATGATCGAGGCGGAGCTGGAAGGTTTTGCGCGTGCCGTGTCCGAGCGGTTCGGCGAGCGCGCCCTCGTCGGCCTCTCGGCCAAGGATGCCGACGGCAAGGTTTTCGAGGCGATTTCCGGCGGGACGAACGCCGCGCAGAAGGAGGAGCTCAAAGCCGCCTGGCCCGATCTGAGAACCGCGCAGCAGCTCGCGGCTCAGCAGCGAACCGCGGAGGCGCAGAAAGAAGCCGACATCCTTCGGCAGGCGCGGCGTCCGGGGTTGTCGCTGTGATGACCTCGACCGCCGAGCGGCGATCGGAGCCGTCAGGGTCGGATGCCGCGACCAGAAGGAAAGGCTGTGTTCAGCGTCGGCGAGCATCCGCGATCATGGCGGCCGGCGGCGTGGCGATGATTGCGATCGCCGGCATCGCCTGGCTCGGCGGCTTGCGCCTCAACCTGACGCCAAGCGAGCCGCTCGGGCTGTGGCGGATCGTGCCGATCGATCGGCAAGTCGTCGCCGGCGATCTCGTGTTCGTCTGTCCGCCGCCTGGGCCGGTTTCCGTCTTCGGCCTCGAGCGCGGATACTTTCGGCGGGGGCCATGCTCCGGCGGCGCCGCGCCGCTCATCAAGACTGTCGGTGCGCTCTCGGGTGCGCGCATCGACATCGGCGCCGTGGTCATGATCGACGGCGTGCTTCTGCCCCGATTGCGCCTCAGCCCCGTCGACGGTCAGGGACGACCGCTTCCGCCTTGGGCGGGGGGCGTCGTTCCGCCCGGCAATTTCTTCCTTCACTCCACTTTCGCAGGTTCCTATGACTCGAGGTATTTTGGGCCGGTTCCGGAGGCCGGTCTCCTCGGCCTGGCGCGGCCGGTCCTCACTTTCGATCCCTGATCGCCGGCGCGCGCTCCTTCTCGCCGTCGCGGCGCTCCTCGTCGGCTGGATCGGTTGGAGCGGGGATGTCCTCGCATTGCCGCTCGCGATGCTGTTTCCAGCGCTCTGGGCGTGGTCGCAGGATCGTGCCGCGTCGGTGGCGATGGGATATTTCCTGGCGGCTTCGCGTGGCTTGCGCCAGGGCGTTGCGAGCTTCTTCGGTGCGTCGGTCTGGGCCGGCATTTTGCTGTGGGGCGCAGCGTCCGTCTGCTTCGTCGCGGTCCATGCCGTCCTATGGAGTCCCCGGCCGGGAAGCCAGAAGGCGTTCTGCTATCTGATCACGGCCGTGCTGATGGCGGTTCCGCCCTTCGGCATCGTCGGATGGGCGCATCCGATCAGGGCGGCCGGCGTGTTGTTTCCCGGATGGGGATGGTGGGGGCTTGCGGCGACCGCAACTGGCCTGCTCGTCATGACGACGAAGGCTTGGCCAGTGGCCGCCATTGCCCTGGCCGATGCTTGGGCCCGGCTGTTCGGTCTTCCCCGCGTCACCGTCTTCAACCTCTGAACAGGAATTCGCCCATGGCCGTTGATGCCGATCTCATCCAGAAATGTGCCGATCCCACCCTAAAACCCGCCATCGTCGAGAAATTCTTGCATGCCGCGGGAGCGCCCGATCCGCTTGCCGTGATGGTGCGCAGCGGCGATCGCATCATCCTGCTGCCGCCGGTCAAAACCCCGGAGGAGGCGCTCGAACTCGCCCGCAGCCATATCGGTCGAGCCGTCGTGCGCGTCGGCATCACGCAGTATCCGGCCGGTCTCGGCGTGAAGGATCCGTCGGAGATGTCGCCGGATCTGTTCGACGCTTGCAAGAACATCCGCGCTGGCACGGCCCTCTTCGGCAAGGTCTGGCGGATCGTCTGGAAATGGTATGGCAATCCGACCGACGATAGCGTCATGTCACAGATGTTCGACGACGCGGTCGAGGCCTGGACGCGCGGGCAATTTGAGGGGACGGCGGTGTTTACCGCTCCCGATCCTGGCGGACCGAAGCCGCCGGAGCCGAAGCGGGAGGAGGCGTCTCAGCCGGCTGCGGCGGCACCATCACCGTCACCGCAGGAGCCGGCGCCCGGCGATCCCCACAAATCGGGCATCCGTATTGATCTGTCTGGCATCGGCGGGCGCGCTCCGTGAATGCAGTAGGACTCTGCGTATCCAGCGGAGACTATGCTGCCGCGATGTCTGTCAGGCTGAAATCATTGCCCTTGAACAAGAGCGGCTCGCCGGTGGCCTTCGCCAGAGCGTAGGAAAAGTAATCGTCATAGTTCAGGCCGGCTCTGTGCCGCCCTTTCCCGAAATCGAGGAAGGCCTGTCGGGCAAGTTCGCCGTGCTCGACCGTCACCGGCTCGACCGTGATGCCGGCTCGGCGGAAGAAGGCCTCGGCCTGCCGCATTCCTTCCGGGCCGAGCTGGTTCTCGATCACCATCGACAGCCCGACATGGTTCGCCACGCTGATGCGGCAGGCGTCGGCATCGTGAATGAGACGGGCGAAGGCTTCCGCTTCAGGTTCGCGGTAGAGGATCGCCACCATGGCCGAGGTGTCGATGATCATTTCGGCAGAGCGGCCTGGCGCTCGCAATTGTGCCGGGCGCGCCGTCGCGGTCGGAAGCCCTTGTTGGCCTCGATCATGCCGGCCGCGACCCATCGCAAGGCCATACCGGCATCCCGCCAGCGTTTGACGTTGCGCGTGACGCGGCGAATGGTGCCCATCATGTTCTCGGCGAGGTTGGTGCAGGCGAGCGATCGACGAAGCTCCTTCGGCAGCTTCAACCGGACGACAGTCAGGATTTCGTCGAGGCCTTCGAGGATGCTGGCCGCTACGCCGGGCCATTGCTGGTCGAGTCGACGCGCGAGATTGCGGATCAATTTTTCAGCCTTGTCGGCGTCATCGAGCTCCCAGGCCTGGCGCAGCACCCGACGGGTGGCCGCATGATGCTCTTTCGGCAGGCGTTCCATGATGTTGCGCGCCTTGTGGATCTGGCAGCGCTGGATCGCAGCGGCCGAACCGAAGGTGCGGCGGATCGCCTTCGACAACGCCTTCGCGCCGTCGGCGATGAACAGTGTTGGCACCGTCGGGTCGAGCCCGCGCGAGACCAGGTTGTCCAGCAGGGCTTGAACCGTGGCGGCATTCTCGGTCGCCCCTTCCACCAGCGCCAGCGGATGTTTGTTGCCTTCGCCGTCAACTCCGATCGCGGCGACCAGCACGAGATCGTCGCCGAGATGCAGCCCGTCGATTTGGATCACCAGAAGGTCGAGCGCGGACAGATCGGCAGCCATGAAGTCAGCCAGCCGCGCCGCCGACAGCGCTACGAACCTCCGCGAGGCCGCCGACTTCGAAACCCCGATCCGGGCGGTACCGGCACGTCACCTTCGGGCAGCCGGACGGCGCGGCCGAACCGGCGCGTCGACACATTGATCAGCATCAGGTTCATCGCCCAGCGACCGAGCCAATCCTCCTGCGCCGCCGTTTCCCAGCTCGGGATCGTGACCTCGCCGCCATCCACGCCCCGGACCCGCGGGCGCTCGACCTCGATCTTGCCGCCGTGGAAGCCGATCCGTCCCCGCGTTCGGCCCCAACGGTGCGCCGGCCGCGCCGCGTCGCGATCGTGGCGCGGCCCGCAGGCCGCCACAACATCCGCCTCCATCATCGTGCCGAGCGCCTCGATCCCTGCCGCAAGGCAGAACCGATCGAAGCTCGCCCGCACTTCCGCAAACGCTTCGTCCACCGCCCCGGTCGCCGGCCAACCAGCCGGTGTGATATCTCTCGTCATGGCGTTGCTCTCCTTTGTGGAATCAGCACCCCGAGCCTACCGGCTCAAGGTGGGCAACGCCGACCTCTTCAGAAATTCAACAGAACCCGGGACATCCCCCGAGCAGCTCATCCGGTCATCGCCAGACGAAGGCAGCTAGTACCTCGTCACAGTGATTATGACTCTTTGGAAGAGGCGGGATAGGCGCCTGCCATTTTGGCGCGAGCCTTGTCTGTTGTGAACATCCATTTGATGCGGGAGCGGGCGGCATTTCGTTGTCGTTCCCAGGCGGTGATTTCGCGGCCCAGTCGCTTGGAGTCGTCGATCCTGCGATCCAGGCACTGGCCTCGCAGGACGCCGATTTCGATCTCGACCATGTTGAGCCAACTTGCGTGCTTTGGGGTGTAGTGGAACTCGAGCCGTCGCAAAATCCGCCTGGCTTCGGCGGGCGGGAACGCCTGATAGAGGGCGCCGGCGGAGTGGGTCGATAAATGGTCCTGGACGACCCGGATGATCTCGGCGTCGGGATAATGGATGTCGACGAGATCACGCATGCATTGGGCGTAATCTCGTGCCGCTCGCCGCTCGGTGACCTTGACCTTGCGCCAGGGACGATGCACGTCGAAGAGAACGAAGAGATTGACCGTGCCATTGCGACGATACTCATAATCGTAACGTTCGAGGTGGCCGGGCTTGGCCGGAATGGGCTGACGCACCTCGCCGATGAGTTGCACCGGGCTTTCGTCGAAGCACACCACTGGCCGTCTGGAGTCGGGCACCTCGGCATAGAGGTCGAGCACATCCTCCATGCGGGCGACGTATTCGCCGCCGACCTGCGGAATGCACCACATGTCTTTGCGCCAGGGCTTGAGGCCATTCTCGGCCAGGCGCCGCCGAACCGTCTCGTGCGACAGGCTCTTGTGTTCGGTGAGCTTGACCATCGCAGCCGCCAGCAGCTTTAGCGTCCAGCGGGCACGGCCCTTTGGGGGACTGGCGCAGGCTGTCGCCACCAGCAAGGCTTCTTCCTTGCCGTGAGTTTGCATTCCGCCCCGGGACGCGGCTCTTCGCTCAGCGCCCGCTCCAGATTGCCTTCCACGAAGCGTCGCTTGGTCCGGTACACGGTCGAGCCGCTCACGACGACGCTCCTTGCGATCTCCTCGTCGCTGGTCCCAGCATCGGCGGCCAGCAAAATCTGCGCGCGCTTGAGCTTCCGGGACGCATGCTTGCCGCCGCTGAGCCGCGCCCTCAGTTCGGTGCGCTCGATTTGGCTGAGTTCGACCCGATAGCGTACATTCATGGCCTGCCTCCTCGTTCGAGGCACGCACGAACAACTGAATCGGATGGCCGGCGTGAGTCCTTCGGCAAAACCCTTCACGCCCGCGCAGGGGCAGTATCTGGCTTTTATCCACCTCTATACCCGGCTGCATCGCAGGCCCCCGGCCGAAACCGACATGCAGGAATATTTCCGCGTCAGCCCGCCTTCGGTCCACCAAATGATCGTAACTCTCGAACGAAACGGATGCATCCGTCGTCAACCCGGCGTCCCAAGGAGCATCGAAATTCTCGTGCCGCCGGAAAGCTTGCCGATCCTCGAATGGCTCGGAATAAAAACGTCAAAATCACTGTGATGAACCACTAGTTAGTGACCGGAGAAAACTGGGTGTCCAGTTTGTGTATCGTCTGAAAATCGCAATCTCGTATTCAAAGCGCACGCCCGGCAAAGCTTGTCGGATGATTCAGCACACTGGGCGGGCTCAGTGGATAGGAAGGATTGTTGCGGGCGGCCATTCAACATCGCCACTAAAACAACGGGTTCGACAAAAGGCGCGCGGCCGAACGCTATCGGGGGTTCGAATCCCTCCCTCTCCGCGATTTGCACGATTTTGTACGCCAACCCACGATTTTGTACGATTCCTTGCGCGATAGCGCGCTGCTGGGCCTCGACGCCTGCGCCGGGCAGGAATTGATGTCCACACAATTGTGGCTCAGGCCGAGAATGCAATCGTGCGATCAGTACGGCCGGATGGTCTGGTTTCAGGCACCATTTCGAAAAAGTCGCCACAGTGCTCAGCGTTGTTTCTGGCGCGGCGCCGCTTCTGGTTTCGAGGGGCCGCTTGTGGCGGATATTGTTGATTTAGTCAGCCGTTGATCGGCGTTGGCTGCGTGATTCCATCCTCGTATTGATTTGCGGAGGAGCGGGAAGATGATGGGGATGCAGACGGCGCCTGCGCAGCTATTTTACGATTTCTGCCTCGATGACCATGTCCCCGACGATCACCTGCTCCGACGGATTGACCGATTTCTTGACCTCGAAAAGGTGCGGAGCCTTGCCTTCAGACGCGAACCCATCCGCCCGAAGGGCGCAAGAAACGCTGGTCGACTCCGGTGTCAATCAAGAACGGTCAAATCGCTAAGCGAATATTGTCGGCCGACCGGTATAGCGTTGAGCAGGCCTGGAGAGCGGTTGAGGAGGCTCTCATGTCGACCAATTGCGCCCGCGAGATCTGGATTGTAGTGGATAGAATTCTGAGCCGTGCGACGTTGAAGCGCGAACTGGCTAAAAATCCTCCAGGCAATCAAGAGTTAGAGATAAACTATTACTTGGCAGCGCTCCAGACGTCAGCAGCCCGAGCCAATGTCCGGCCGCAACTGTTCTGCTCTCCCTGAACAAACATTTAAGGGGGCCCCAAGATAAAGGGTTGGCGCAAATGTGAAGTGAGGCTCGAATGAAATTGACGTTGAAAAAATATTTGCGAAGAAGAACTTGACGTGACCCGGTGATGTTTCCCGTCCTTCGGCGCCCTACAGGTTATAGTCAATATAAAGCTCGCCGGGAGTGCTGAACCCTTTGGGCAACGCCGGCAGCTCCTGTCGGGCATCGGGATCGGCCTTTTCTTCTTTGGTAGGGACCCAGTCGCTGCGAATCAGCCGATTGCCGCTCCTGGTTTCCAGGGCAGCAATAAGCTTGATCCGGGGCACTTCGCTGTTGTTCTCGGGTTTGCCGTACCATCCGCTTGCCGTCGAACACATGCAGGCGCAAACGGTATTCAACGCGCCCACGGCAGGGATCGGCGTGGCGTTGGTGCTGCCGTGGTGACCGACCTTGTAAAAGTCGATGGAGCCGAGAATGTCCTTCGCGCGGGCGCTGATGCCGGGATCCGAACCGGTAACAGCTCTGCCGTATAACCAGGACGCCCAGTTGCCCCATTGCGCGTCCCCGACGAAGAGCAGCTTTTTGCCGTTGCAGGTGAAGAGTACGACGAGGCTCTGGTTGTTCAGGGTGCCATCAAGCTTGTCGGCGGCAGCGGCGAGCGCATCCGGCTGCATCTTCGCGAGTATATCTTCCAACTTCGAAGTGCCGTCGTCCTTTGGTTTCCGCGCCTGTTCGAGCAACCCACTATCAAACTCGTCGAAGGTCCGAGCGGGATAGTCGACGGCGGTGGCGGGCCACTTCTTCGTGTCAAAGGGTTGCACCCGGGAGTCGTCCGGCACGCCGCTGTCGCCAACCGCAGCGAGATATTGCTCTGTCTTGTTATCGCTGGCTGCGAACTCTCCGTCCGAGTCCTTTCGCGAGGGACCGAGGAGTTCGGCAGTGATCATGCCTTTGAGCTCGTCCGGCAGAACCGGCGCATCGCCGCCCTGATAGTAATAAACGGGCGGCTTGTTTTTAAATCCGGATTGCAGCAACAGCAGCGCTTTGGCGTTGCTGCCGCCTCCGCCGTCCTCGCTTGCGACCCCGAGGGCATTCCCCACCTTGCGTTGTGCTTCCATGGCCGCGGGATCGCCGCGAGCGGCAAGCTGCATCTTTAATTGCTGCGCGACTGAAGTGAGCTGCGCCATGAACTTCGACGCGGGGGTGTTAGCGGGATCAAGACGATTTGTGATCCACACAGCGCCAACATCGAGACCGGCGAAATCGTTGTAATTGGACGCGAAGCCCGACATATGGTCGGCATGATAATGGGTGAGGATAACCAGCGCGAGCCGGCCGCCTGTCGCCTTCTTCATATCCTGCACGCAGTCGTTCATGCTGCCAATGTTTCCCGCATGAACACCGCAATCGATCAGGATGTGCGCGGGGCCGTTCTTTCCCGGCACCGTCATCAGGAAGAAATCACCGAAGCCTACGCGGTACATGCGCACGCGAATATTCGCGTTCTCGGAAGCTGCGGGCTGCTTTCCGGCGGGAGGCGCCTTCGGGGCGGCTGTCGGTGAAGCTTTTCCCGCCGCGGCAGTGCCTCCGGAGGTGGCTTTGGGACGAGATTTTCCGGTACTTTTGGCCGCGGTCCTTTTGGCACGAACTTTTCGGGCAGTTTTGGCCGTGGTCTTTCGCGAAGTGTTTTTGGCCTTTTTGGCTTTAGCCATATCTGGACTCCTCGTGCACGAGGCCGAAATTGGCCTGGAAGTGGGCGGGATCGGTGGTGTCACCTGTCGCCATCCCCAACGACATCGCAAAACCGCGCTGCTTCTCCTCGCGCAGCTTCGCGGAGGGGCTGGTCATTCCTTTGCCGATGGCAAAGCGCACCTTAGGTTTGGGTGGGTCCGCTTCGACCGCGCCGTGGCCGCTTGTCAGCTGCGGCGCCTCGATGATGAGTGTGACGCCGCCGCGGAAAGGAAATGATCCAGCCGAGGGAACGGCCGGATCGAAATCGGCCTGCCTCGACTGTATGACCTCGACGACCATTTCCACCCGCAGCCGGCCATCGTCCTTGGTACGGAACACGGGGTGAAAAGACGGCACGGTCAACGAGAGTTTGGGATCGAGGCCCAGCACAGCACGGTTTTTATTCGCCCACTCCCGCAGCACGTTTCCGTTGTGGTCTTTCTCCGCGGAGGTCAGCCCATTGGGACTACCGAAGACGAGGCCGGTAACAGCTGGCAGATCGCTTTCAGGGGACCAAGCGAGTGCATCCTCCGAATAGAAGCTGGCAGTTTCCGAAAAGATGCCGCGCACCCGGAATGCCTCCATGAGTGCATCGCGGACACCACTGTCGTCAACGGGATCGATATCTTTCGAAACGGTGATGAGGGCGCGCAGAAAATCGCCAAAAGTGATGTCGACGGGAGGGCAATAGTCGATGGCGCGCGCGCAGAGCTGGAAGAACGAGACGGCCGTCTGCGAGGCGTAGCCGGCTAAAAGCTGGGCCAGTGGCGCGGGGAGGTCATCATTCCGCTCGCTACTCCCTCCGGCGCGGTAGATGCGAAACAGCACATCGGCGCGGTTCATGTAAACGGTGAAGAAAGCATCGAACACGGCCGCGACCAGAATGGAGCCCCGGAAGTGCGGATCGCTGAGCTTCTTCTGGTAGTCGTCCGTGTTTGGCCGAGTACCGAGGGCGGACCGTAGTCCGTATTTCGAGCCGCTGGCCTGACCGAACTGAATAGCAAGCTGGACGAGCGGGTTCATGGATGAGATCTGGCCGGTGAATTGCGGCTTTTGCTCCTCACCAGTCTGGTTCTGCCCCTTGCCAGTCTGGGAGCTGATGGGATTCAAGTCGGTCTGATAGAGCAGGCCGCCAGTTCGACCGATGGTTTCAATAAGGGAGTCGTATTGGGAAAAGTGCGAGAACAAGGCGCAGAGATCGGCGAAACCCTCGTGGAAAGCCAGCACGTCTGGATTGGTGGGTTCCGTGAAGTACGTCCGAATGCCGTCGATGACCGCGTGCGTCACTTCGTGAGCGATGATGTCCTGCGAGAGACAGGTGAAAACGAGCTGGCCGGGCAGGTTGCGGCCCTGGGGCGTTTTGTCGGCCTTGAAGTAGCCGAACAATATTCCGTGCGCCTGGGGACTGTAATACGCGTTGGCCTGCTGCATGGCATGCGGGTACAGTTTGAGGACGTGGATGTCGTCCTGTTTTCGCATGTTGTTTTCTTTTGAATCGCCGAAGCGATCGGCGCGGCGCCAGTGAATGTCGCGCCCCAGAGCCACCTCAAACATGTGAATGGTGCGGGAGGCAATGGCATAGACCATCTGCTGATGGAAGCGGGGATCGCCTTCAGACGGATCAAGTCCATGATTGGCAAGCAGCAGACGATCCTCGAGATCGATCGGCGGATAATAGCACTTGCCGCCGGCGTCATAGTCGATCACCGCAATCTTTTTGCCGGTGGGGCCCGGATCGAGCGGCTCCCAGGGAACCTGCACGATGGTCTTGTTGCTGGCGTATCTGTTTCTGCCCGTGCTCGGATCGACCGCGTAAACCTGCAGCGATCGGGTGGGTGGCGTCGGAACACTCAATGGCGCCTGCTTCGTGCCCTTCGGAGGATCGTTGTCTCGCGTAGCCATGGGCAAGCTCCTGACGTTGATGCATTCGGAAATTTCAAACGGGAAGGCGCCACGCGTAACTTGAGGCCCAGTCGCGATCGAACACGGCCTGAAGCGTGCGAACCAGTGTGGGATGGTCGTCGTTGAAACTGCTGCCGGCAGTGGCCGCAAAATAGTCCCATGTCATGTTAGACGTCCCGATGTTGATGCGGCGATCAGTCACGACATACTTCGTGTGATTCACCCGGGTGTGGCCAGGAAATTTCCGTTGACTGCCGGCAGTGCTATCCCAGCCCGGAATGATGAACTGTTTGATCTCAAGCTGACCGGAACGCATGAAGCCATCGGCGCGCCCGGCGTCGGCGGCTTTTTGCAAAGCGGTCAAAAGAGGCTCGATCAGGCCGGAGGTGTGCGCCCACTTGCTCACCAAAAGCCGCACATACACCTTGCGCGTCAGCGTAGCCGAGAGCAGCGAATCGACGAGCGCGGGCCACCATACCGGCGTATCGTCTGGAATGAAGTCCTGCTGATTGGCGGGCGAAGCGCCGGCGCCTTTGCGGCTGAACAAGCTGATTGGTCCGAAATCCATTACGCTCACGCAGATGGACCTGCGCGCGTCGTCGATGGTCTGGACCAGCCCGTCACCGTCCCAGGTTCGCCCGGAGCCTCGAACCTCGTCCGGACTGCCCGTCAGGAACATGCCCCCACGCTCACCGCTCACCTCGAGCGATAAGGGGTTCTCGCGGTTGAAACTGGTAGCGTATTCGGTCCCGGCAAGCGGCGACTCCGCGCGCTGCGCAAGCGGCACGAGGATCGACCACGGCGGTACTCGCCGGTTTATTCGGGCCACAGGATCGAAGACCTCGACGCTCGCCGGCTCCAGGGCGCTGAAGGTCCACCACGTATCGAAATATTTGCCGGCGTCGGCCGCCAGCTCAGGGCAGTCTTCAACCGCGACGCCCATCTCTTTTACCTGCGAGATGGACTTCCAATCCATATTGGCCGACCCGAGGTACAGATGGCGCGCGTCGACGCTCCAGATCTTCTGATGCATGATGCCGCCGCCGCCGTACCACTTGCCCATCTCGACCGAGCGGATCGACACCCGGTCCGGGAACTCCTCGCGTAGCGAATCGGATTCCTGACCTTTGCCGGAAAAGCCGGGGCTCTGCACGATGCGGATTGTCACGCCACGAGCGGCGGCATCCCGCAAGGCTTGATAAAGGGCGCGGCCGTGGCCGGCGCCCATCGCCTCGAATTGCGCGTCCATAAAACCCTTTTCGTCGTCACCGGCGGGATCCGGAAGAAGGGCCCAATACATGGCGGTAAGGTCGATGGTGGATTGGGCGCTTCGCGTCAGTCGAACGAGCACGTCTTCGGTATACTGCACGCCGGGAGTGCTGCGCAGATCCTCGAGACCGACAGGTATCGATTCCACAAGATAGGCGCGAGCGGCGGCGGGTTTGGGTTCAGTCATGCGCTACTCAATGGGCTATTCGTTGGCTATTTATGGGCTTCTGCCGTCTCAAAGGGACGGCGCTCGTGTTGCGCCTGGTGCGCCGGGAACATGGTCACGAAGAACTCGGTCCAACCCCCATGCGCGCGCGCAGGAGATCGTACTTTTCAGGATCGCGCTTGGCGTTTTTATAGGTCCCGGAGTCGCTTCCGCTTGGATGCTTCAAATGTCCTTGAAATTGCGGCCAATGCTGTCCGCAGTCCGCAATGCCAGCGCCGAAAGAGTTATCGTCGGATTGGCGGTACCAACGGTCGGGAAAGTGCCGCTTCCAACCAGATAGAGGTTCGCATGATCGTGTGAGCGCTGAAAGGAATCGACAACGGATGTGTTGGGGTCATTGCCCATACGGTAAGTACCCATGACGTGACCCGCGCCGCCGTAGGTCAGGCGCACCGTCTTGCCGTCGACCATCTGGTCAAAGCCTCCGGGATCGCTCTCGGCGGTATGGGTGAAGTCCTCAGCGCCCAGCTTCTTGAAGATCACGTTCTTCAGACGAAACGCAGCGGCGATACCCTGCTTGGTATAGTCCGAAACATCATATTTGATCTTGGGGCGCGGCAAACCCAGAGCGTCGGTAGCCGACGACAATGTCACGCGATTGTTCTCATCGGGACTTTGCTCGACCGCGAATGCGATCCGGAACTGCCGTGAGATCAGATTGCCCAGAGTATCGCGTAATTGGTCGCCAAGGAGCGCGACGTTATCGGCCAATTTGTTGGAGCCTTTATTGTTGACGCCGCTGAGGTTCACCCCGTTAATAAAATCGAGGGTGGTCACGTGAGGGTCGCCACCCGAACCGCCGACGGTCGCGGTCCAGGCTTCGTTGCCCAGGCTGATCCGGAAGGCTGCACGCTGGGTGCGGAACGGACCGTCGCAGAGATCTCCGATGGCGGAAGTGACGAGCGGGCCGCGATAGGGGAACACCTGCACCGGCAGCAATCCCCAGGAGAGAAATTGGGGATGGTCCATTAGATTCTTGCCAACCAACCCGCTCTTCTTGTTGGCCACGCCGGCGGGAGTTCGGCCCCCATTCGTTGACATCAGCAGGAGCCGAGGCGTCTCGATGCCGTTTGCAGCGATGATGTAGACCTTGGCCTTGATACAACCGGTCCCCGTCCTCGGACCGGCTTCGTCCTTGTAGGTGATGAAGTTGATTGCACTGACGCGATCGTTGGCGTCGACCAGAATCTCGCTAGCGACCGTATGATCCATCAGCTTCGCGCCGCTGTTGGTCGCCTCGTTCAGCGTAATGGTCGGATCATATTTGGCCTGGATCGGACAAATCGGAATGCAACTGGTATTGCCCGCGCAGGCGCGGCGATTCCGGTAGGGTAGGGAATTTCGCGCCGCAGGCTGGCTCCGCGCCGTGAGCGAGGTCACCGGCGCCGCCGTTCCGAGAAAATCGCAAGCTGCGGTCTCGTCGTCGGTGAAATTCGCAAGCGTCTCGTTCACGTGTTGATCGAAAAGCGACGGTGGGATCTTCGGCATCGGGAAGGCGTAGCCGGGAGAATACGTCACGCCGGCATAACTGTGGTCCGCCACGTCGCCGGAAACGCCGAGCTCGGCTTCCGCTTTCTCGTACCACGGCATCAGGGTTTCATAGCTGATCGGCCAATCCGGGAACGGAAGCTTGTACTGCTCGTTCATGCGGAAATCGTTCGGTACGAGCCTCGGTGTGAGGCCCATCCAGTGCGATGTTCCGCCGGCGAGACGCTCGTAGGTGCTCTTGAAGGGCAGCGTGCTATCCTTCTGATCAAAGTAGGCTTTCTCGGGATCCTTCCAGGTGGCCCCGGAGAAACTTGGCCGGCCCGCGGCGACGCCGGCCGGAGCAAGGGAGAGCGAGGGGGGATATGGACTTTCCGGAATCTTGAGGCTGGCCTTGTAAAAATTCCTCATGAAACCGTTGATATTCGGCTGAACACCGGGACCGGCCTCGAGAATGACGACATTGAGCCGCCGCTTCCCATTGGGGGTATCGATCGGCTTCTGACTCAATTCCTTTGCGATCAAAGACCCCGCAAATCCGGAGCCGACGATCACAACATCGCACTCAATGCAATTGTCTGCCATATATCCCTCCCTCAAAGAGCCGTCGGGGTGGGTAGAAGGGGCTTTGTATCATTGGGGTCGCGGGGATTGCGCGACCAGTAACCGAACTGCAAATTGCTGTAGCCCATCGGGTGCGCTCCCGCGATTTGCCAAACCAGCCCCTGCGTGTAGGCCTTTGGGGAGACGACGACTGATGAAACGCGGCCGGGGCTGGCTGCGGCGGCTTGCGTTTTCAAATCCTTCGGCTCGTACCACGAGCCGAGATACCAGAGCAGGATGATGCTCCGGACCAGGAATTTGATGTCGTCGTTGCCCTTGTTCACAAAGGCGATGATGTCGTTTCGCGATGATTTGGGATTATCGTTCACGAACTTCAACAATGTCGCGAACGACGGCGTCGTGTCTTTCAGAGCGATCCAACTGAAATAGTCATTCTTGATATTGATCGGATCAGTGCCGGGATCATTCGTCTTGACGTCGAACTCGGGCGCGAGAAGTTGCTTGTCCACTCCGGTGAGTGCTTCGGAAAGCAACAGGAACGCCAGCATGTCCGACTTCACGTCCGGTCCGGCCGCATAGGCCGAACCGGAAATGGGAGCTACGGCGACTGCGGCAGTCGTCGCTGCCGTGCCGGCTAGCATGGCGCGGCGTGAAAATGAGCCATCGTGCCCCGAGGGCGTCGCGCCCGGCCGATCGTTCTGACGATCCTTCGGTAATGTTCCCATAGCGCTCCCCATCATTGAAGTGCAATTGGCAGCGGCTAATGGCGCCGGCCGGCCTACTGCGCCTTTTCAAGCATGAACGTGAAATCTGACTGGTTCAGGTTCGGCCTGCCGCCCTCCCGATTCGATGCGGTTCTCTGGAAGCCCACGGCGTTGCTGTGACAGGCGATGCAGCTCGACGTGGCAAGAGGCACCTCCCGAGAATCCGGGAAGGCTGTATTATTGCCTGGCCTTTCTTGCTGGCTGTATGTCTCCAGCGTCGAATTTGCGAGGTAGGTCGGCGCCGGCGAGCAGGTCATATCGGGCTGCTTGACGAAATCGGTTCCGGGGGCTGGAGCGGCGGAATTTTGTAGCCCGGTGCAGCGAGTAAGAAACGCGGTGGGCCACTGCGTGCTGAGCAGCATGTAATTTTGCCAGACGCTGTTGGCCGGAAGCATGCTGTGAAACGCCGCGTTCATGTTCTTGGCTGCATCGGTCAAAGGCGTTTCGCGAACGATCTGGCTCTTGAACGAGTCGTCCGTTCTGAAACGCAGTTCCAGCGCCGGATCGGGATCCCACGGGAAGGGCGGTGTCGCGTTCTCGATCGGGCAGTCCGCCCTGCATTTGACGCTGAAGAAATTGTACGAGGCTGCCAGCTTGTTCGCGGTTACTTCAGTCCTGTCCGGCACGTTCTTCACATGTTCGAAGGACGTCCAGATCCACTGCGGACGAGCTACCGTCTTGTGGACCGCGTGGAAGCCGATCAGGCCGAGCGTCCTATCGAGGCACGGCCGCTTCGCGCCAGGCGGCATCAGGACGAGGGCTCTGCGCATGTGGAACGTCTTCGCCGCAATTTCTTCCGCCGTCAGGATCTTCCAGGAGACCTTGAGCATGAAAGAGCCGAATGCGGCGGGCTTGGCAGGCTTGTCGCCCTGCGCCGGCTGGGAATTCTGGCCTGGTGGAAAGTCGATCGCCAGGTCCGCATTCGCAGCTTGACCGGCTTTCGTGTTCAGATGATTCACCTTGATGTAATCGAACATCTGCCGGTTCATCAGGATGTCGAAAATGGCGTAACGCCCCTGTTGATCGATCAACGGGCCGGTCTTGAATGGCTCGTTGAAGCTCTCCTCGATCATCTTCACGATCAATCGATTGGGCTCATCCGCCTTCAGATCGGGCCTGACGTTGAGGAGTTCGCGGCATGCCTCCGGCATCAATCTCGCGCGCTCGGCCTTCATCCCGTCTGTGTCGGTTGGCCATATCGGGGGTTGCTGATCGGACGGAAGCATGACGTCAAGTAACTGCTTGAAGCTGTTCATATGCTCCCACCGCGCCGGCGTGTCTGCCTGCGCGCTCTCGACCGGCGTTCCGTCAGCAGGCGCATTCAGCGCGAGGAAAGTGCGCCACGAATAAAAATCGAAGCCTCGCTGCAGGTTTTGCAGACCGGATTCTTCCTTTCCAGCCGGATCCGCTTGCGCAGCCGTACCTACGTTCTCCTGGCAAGGCAGACCCGATTTCAAAATGCTGTCTTTGTTGGCGACCGCACTCGCAAGTACTGCCGGGTCCAGGACTGAACCAGCCAACGGGCCTTTGAAGGGATCCAAAATTCGCGTGCCATTACATTCGAGGCCGGGCGCTTGGGCCGGAGGCGCTGCCGGGGCCGTCGTTTGAGCCAACGCCGCCGCTGAAAGCATCAACACTATTCCGCCAGCCGTACTTGCGAGTTGGACGGCAGATGATCGGCTGCAGAGCATGATCGACATCCCTTTCCTCGCGACGGTGACGTCTCCGAAAAAATAAGGCGACGTCTCCGAAAAAAATAAAGTGTGTCAAAAACCCTCAGAGATAGAATGCCAGGCTTCTACTCCAGCAATGTCCATGCGATCGATCCCGTGCCATTTCCACGAGTTCAGCCATCAGCCGCTTTTTCTCAATCGGTAGAGGGTTATTCGCGATCGTTCCTTTTTACTTCGCAATTGCGGCTGCGGGCTATGTCGTCATCCCCTGCCGTTGAATAATGGTTAGCCTGCAAGAAAAAACCAAAGAGAAGTTACACGCACTATCACTACTAATACGGCCAACTATAGAGTGCTTTACACGAATCCGCAACTTTAAAAGGTTGTCTCGCTCGGGTTGTGAAACTCGCCATCCGGCGGCGGCCCGGGATTGAAAACTCCGTGCATGGAATTGCAGCGGCTATTCGCACGCAGCAAATCAAAGGAGCCTTGGTCAGCTCGGCACCTTGAAACGTTGAAGCGTTTTTGCACGGTTTATTGCGGGAACGCAGGTCGAGCAGCCAGAGAGTCAGGATAGATCACTGCCAAGTCGGAGTTGCGTACGATCTCCGGAGCGACCGTGAAATGCCCGCAACGGCTATTCGAGGTCGGACATCAGTGTCGCCGAGCCATTGCTCGATCATCTGATGGATTGGAGCGCCGCTTATTGGGCATGGGGCACCAACCGCCGTCTACCAACCACCTTCTTGGCGTCTCTGATGTCCTCATAAGCCTCCCTTTTGGTATCGTTTAGGGCACCAAAGGGGATACAATGCGCCGGCTTGCTGGTGCCGGTCGACGTCTGTCGGCCAGTGTTGTTCAGCTCAGAAATGCGTAACCGTCCACGCTCGAATAGAAGACGTTGTCGGGGTCCGCAACGACCTGGAGTTCGAAGATCGTCAGCACGCGCGTGCTCTGGGAGCGGTCCTTCACCCTCATGCGGATGGATGCGATCTCATACTCGCCGGCCGCAAGCGCGTTTCCCGCCGACACGTCCTCGATCAGGATGGTCAGAACGCCCGCTGCCGCCGCGGTGAGCGGTGCACTCGGCGCCGCGGCACCCTTCGTCGCGGATACGAAGTCGAACGCGTTCTCCTCGAAGCTGATCTTCGCCCGGAGGCGGTCGAGCGTGGCCGCTGCGCGAAGCCTGACGCTCAGGACGAAGTCGATGTCGCCCAGGGCGTTTGCGCGTCCTCCCTTCAGCCTTATCGCGTTTCCGTTCAGCTCGCTTATCCTGGCGAGAAATCCGTCGATCTTCTCGATCAGGTCTTGTCCGAATCTGGCGGCCGCCGCCTGCACCGAGGGCGGCTGCGATCTCAGGTCCTGAAGACTGGTCCGATAGGCCTCGATGCGAACCTTGAGAGTCGTGATCTCCCTCTCTTCCTCGGGCGACAGACTTCCGCCATAGGGGCGCACCTCGAACGGGCGACTGTTGTTGCAGCGCCAGTAGCAGACCGGATTGACCCAACCGGGAGATCCCATGGAGGAGACGTCGGAGATGTCGGATCGCGCCTTGGTGACCGCCTCGTCGATGGTAGTGTCGGGAGCGATCAGCGTCGTGTAGAACGCCCTGCTGAAGGCGATGGCGGCCGACGGTTCGAGGTCGAACTGCATCGCGACCACCGCCGATACCGTCGAAAGGCTGCCGGGGCTCACGAGACGCTGGGCGACGCCGTCGAAGGCGGTGGCCGCGTAGGGGGCGCCCCCGATCGGCACCGGCAGAGCGGCCGTGGAGCATCCGGTGATGACCACCAGCGCGACGGACGGGCAGTTCCGAAGCATTGAATCGAACGTGAACGCATCGAGAGGATCCAATCCCTTGTCCTCCCTCTCGAAGCACAGGAACGCCCGCGGAGTAGGATCTCCGCCGATGCGACCGACGCCGCCGTGCCCGGCGAAATGTACGGCGTGATAGTTTCCGGTCTTGAGTCGCCGGCTCATCTCGGCCTTGGTGGGCGGAATGCAGGACTCGACGATCACAAGCCGGTTGTCTTCCAGTTGCTTGACCGCCGCCTTGATGGTGTCGGCCTCCTTTCCGATGTCGGCCTTCGGCCAGCCGTCGGGACACGCGGCGACGAGGAGGACGCGGAGAGGCGGTGTGACCGCGACCGTGTCACGGTCGGGCTTCGCGACGAGCGTCCTGCTGACGGGCGTCTTTTCGAAGGAGGCGTAGAAGCCGTCGGCGTCCCTGTATATCGCCTCCACCGGTATCTCCGACGGCCGCACTCCCGGTAGCGGTCCGTCGAGAGCGACGGTCGAAAAGACGATCCTGATCCGCCTTCCGTTCGTTTGGTTCAAAGCGAGCGCGACGCGAAGGTCGGCCTGGACTTCTGCGTTCGTGACCGACTGGAATACGGCCGTGCCGATCCTCTGCATCTCTTGGAGGTTTCCACCGGCGCCGAAGGTGCCCTTCGCCCGCATCCTGGCGAGATCCGCTGGATCGAAGGCACTTGCGGGAGCGCCTTTCGGTCCGACGGAAGCGGGAATCGGTGATGCAAGAATCTGAAGCGCGAGCCGCCCGTCCACGTTCGGGGTGATCTGCACTCTGAACTCGTCGTAGTGATTGGTCATCGCGTCTCACTCTGAATCGAAGCTTGCGGCGGTCGAAGAGAAGGTGGTGAAGCGGGTGCGCTCCTCGGCATAGCTGTCGCTCAGGACCTTGCTCATGTCGGTGTCTTCGTACGACTTGAGCTTGTCCTTCAGGTCGGCGGCGAGGCGAGCTGCGAACTGCGCCTGGACCTCGGCGGCATGTTGGACCGGGTCGATGGTCTTGCCGAGCCTCAACGGGCGATCGCCGCCGTCCCGAAGCACGAGCGAGAAGCTTTCGGCGGGCGTGGCGGTGCCGGCTCCCGCGAGTTTTGCGACGGCGGCGTTGTAGGCCTTGAGGACGCTTCCTCTTTCGTCGACGAGCCTCGCGTAGAACTGGCCCCAGAAGCACCTGACGCCCGCCTCGTCGACTTCCGCGCGGTTGACGATGCAGGTCGGAAGGCGGACCGCCTGCGGCGCGTGGGCGAAGCCGACCAGGCCGTTGATGTCGTAGTTCTTCTGCGTGAAGCCCGTGCTGATGCAGAGCAGCCGCGTCGAGATCGGCAGGCCGCGGGAGACCTGCGAGGCGCGTATCCAGTTCGTGAGCCCCGTGTTCTCGTCGCGCAGCACGACCGCGCCCTCGCCGCCGACGATGCCGCCGTGGCCCATGAAATGCACGATATGAGGATCGAATTCGTGCACGGTGGCCATTACGCTCGAGCCGGTCGCATCGCGGACTTCGCGGACCTCGTAGGACTGCGGGTCCGGCGCCTGGCGCAGGATCTCCCGGTCGCGGTCGCCGAACGCGAGGTCGTCCTTTGCCTCGGAGGTGACCAGCAGCAGCCGGAGCGGCGGCACGACCGACAGCGGAGGCGGCTTCAGCACGGAGGGAACGAGCCGCGCCACCGAAAGCCGCGGCGGGCCCGTGTTCAAGGACGGGAGCGACTCCCACGGCAGAAGGTCGACGGCGAGACCGCCGCTTTCGATCATCACCTGCACGGGCTCCGTGGCCTTCTCGACCGCCTGACGCGCGTCCGGCGGGATCATCTTCCATAGCCAGTCCGCGGTTGGTCCCTTCGACGACCGTTCATTCGACCATGGCGGCAGCGCAATCAAAGTCCCTTCGGAGGCCGGAAAGGCCGTCATCTCCTCGTCGGAGGTCGACCATGCCGCCAAATACGTCTCGTCGGAGGTTCCGAACTTCTCCGGCGAAATTGGTGAACTCTTCGCGTTCGGCAGGCTAGCTTCGCGTGTGAACCGGACGATCAGGTCCATGGGTGGGTTATCCTCTCCTGCAGCGGGCTCACCGAATTCAAGTCCATGGCCACGAAACGTTCAATCCTGGACTTGCGCGCGTCCTCGGGAACTTCGAGCGCATCGCCCGGCCCGCGCTTTCCCTGCGGGGCGTTGTGGTCCAGCAGCGCGATCGCGTTGGTCGAGATGTCGTCGATCTCGGCGTCGAGCGACCCGTCGGAAATCGCGCCGTTGATCGCCATCCGTACGAGCGAGATGGCGTGGCGCGGCGCCATGTCTATTCTCGAGTTACGGTTTCTCAGATCGAGCGCGCCCTGGGTGATCTTGGCCTCGTGCACGGGGGTGTAGTCGACCAGCGAGCGCAGCGTCGCGCCGTTCATGCTGGGTATCGGCGAATCCATGACGCCGGATATCACGAGGGGTATGTCGGCAAGGTAGTCGGCCAGCGCCGGCGGATTGCCGTAGAGCCCGGTCCAGGTGCTCTCCAGATCGGCGGCGTGTCCGTCGAGAGCGGTCCGGAAGGCCGCCTCCTGAAATCCCGGGCCCATTCCCCTAATGTAGGCCGTGCACAGTAGAATCCGCAGATAGTGGTTGGGATGGACGTCTCCGAGCACGACGTTGGTCACCGCCACGAACGGAAGGATGAGGACGTTTCGCAGCATGTATGCGTACGCCGGGCCGGACAATTGCAGCGCGAGGAGATCGGGAAAGATTTCCGAAGCCCAACCGAGCCAGCGTCGCCGACGGTCTGGAGGGATGGCGGTGTTCTCGAACGCCTTGGACAGGTTGGTTTTGACGGCCGGCAGCAGCTTGAGATCGGCGTCGATCTCGTGTCCGACCTCGTGGGCGATCGAAAGCAGTTCCCACACGTTCGCCATCTGGTCGTAGGGCACCTCCACGACGGGAATGGGCAGCGTCCTGCCCTCGAGTTCTTCGCTGCGTCCGTCGTTCGGACGGGTGCCGCGCGCCCAGGCCATCGGAGAGATCTCGGGGCTGAGATAGGTCAGCGGCGGCTCGCGGATATCCTGCTCAGCTATCCAGCCCTTTGCCTTCGCGGCTCCAATGGCGGCGTCGTAGCAGTCGATCGCGATGATGTCGGCCGCGCGCAGCCGTTTGCGGTAGCGTTCAGACCTACGCTGGTCGAATTTCCTGCGGAAGAAATCCCAGGCCCGCTGGGCGGACGCGATCGCCATGAGCACGTCGTAAAGCGCGGCCTCGTAGGCCGGCTTGTCCGTCTCGGGAGGCAGGTTTTCGAGCTTCGAGTCGTACGCCCGACGGTACGCCTCGACCAGCTCGCCAATCGCGGCCATCTGGCTCCAATGCAGGTTCGAGTCTAGGTCGTTTTCCGTAGCAGTCCTCCACTCCGCCACCTCGGCCGGAATTTCCTTCGTCCGGCGCTCAAGTTCGTTCTTCCGCAGCAGCAGAAGGCCCATGCTCAGACGATCTCCCCGCCACCCACTTCGAGCAGCTTCTTCCTGACGTCGTCCGCAGCAATGCCTTCGTTCCAATCCTCGTCGAAGACGCCGGCATAGTAGCCGGCCAGGTGCTTGGACGTCAGCAGAACGCCCGCCTCGCGCGCCTTCGTGATCGAATTGGCGCTCCAGTTGGTCGACGAGACCGCCACGTGGGTACGGTCGACGATGACGCCCTTGTTGTGCAGATGTGTGAAGAACTTCAGGTTCAGCGCCTTCAGGCAATCCTTTAGCCCGACCGCATCCAAGGTTTCGACCGTGAGGTTCCAATTCTTCGGGAACGTCGCGCTCGCCATGATGCGCACGTCGACGCCCTTTTCGCGGCGCTCCGCCACGATCTGGAGGAGGTCATCGACCTTGTCGCCGGCGAGGACGTACTGCTGCTGGAGGATGATGCTCTCCTCGGCCTTCTCGAGGCGCGCCGAGACGACGTCGAAGTAGTTGTTGGGCGAGAATATCGGCATGACGGCCGTAGCCCCGTCGAACTTGTCGATGTCGAAGATCTTCTGGGGACGGGCGACGAGCTCCGCCGGCACCATCATCGCCTCGACGATGTCGTCTTCGTCGACCGACACCAGTCCGCCGGGCGCACCGAGATCGGGGATGTTCCAGTCGGCGTCGAACACTGCGGTGAAGAATTTGGCGACCTCCGCATCGTCCATGCGGAGCATCCATTCGCGATTCCCCTTCTTGAAGGGATCGCCTTCCTTGACGAGCGGGATCGAGGTCTCGGCCCAGTTCGCGCTCTCGACGACGACGGTCTTTCCGTCAATCACCACGAACTTCTGGTGGCACACGGTGAAGACTCCGCGTCCGCCGCTCGACGGCGCCGGCTTGATCTCCAAGCCATCGTCGGCGAGCGCTTCCAGCACGTCGCGCTCCTCGGCGTGCGTACCGCCGTGGTCGTACATGAGGCGCACCTTTGCGCCCTTGGCGTGGGCCTGTTTGACGAGATCGACCATGTATTCGGCATGGATTTCGTACACGTACACGAGCAGGGTATGTTTGGCCTCCTCCAGCGCCGCCGAGATCAGTCGGTACGTGCAATCCGGGCTCACGCCGGCCTCGAAGGCCGAGCAACTGAAGGGCGCCGTCGGGAAGGCGATGTTTGGGATGCGCTCGGGCCGGAATTTTCCGAGCGCCTGGCTCTGCTGGAGCGCGTCAACCTGGTCGGCGACCTTCTTGAGACGCACGAAATCGATATTTGCCATGACGCCTCCTATGAATGTTGTCCGCATATGATGGCTGTCGGACGCAACGCCCGCATGACGGACCGAAAAATGGACACACGAAACCATCCCGGCATAGAGCCGGCTGGCCGAAAAGTTCTGACGCGATTATTATTTGATAGCTACACCTTAAGCTTGTGTTAGGGAAAATCAATCCCGTCGTTCGTCAATTTCTTTTCAGGCATTGGAGGCACTCCATTCGGCGAAATCTGTCCCGACCGCCGAAGCCGTCGCCTTGGCCGTTTCGTAAAGCCAGCCGGGATCGCGCTGTTTGAGATCGTCGAGGATCGCCTGCTTGAGCTGCGGCGTGGAAGCGTGGATGGATCCGATCTCGGAACCCATCGCCCGCAACAGCTTCGCGTCCAGCTTCCGGTCGAAGTCCGAGTTGCGCTCGACCTTTCGCGTGTCCGCGGCGATCCGCCGCACGATGAATCCGCGATCGGTGTGAAGGAAGGGATCCGGTGCGGATGTGGCTCCGTTCACGGCGTCGTTCAGTCTGCTAGGGCGGGCAGCGTTTCCGGTCGCCCAGTCCCAGCCAGACGACAGAAGTGCCTTCGCTTCGCGGGCTATGCGACCGCCGCGCCATCGCGCGACCGCGACGAAACGTGGTCTACCGAGGCTGCCTCCTCCCTTGCTGGCGCCCGCGAACCGTTCGAACTCGGCACCGGCGGGCAGGCTCGCGAGGAGCGCGGATTTGGCGTCTGACGACGGGCTCGCGCCGGAGTAGTCGTCGATCTCCCCCCAGAACGCCGTGCGATGCTCGTCCGTGACCGTGACGTAGTCCCGCATCCACATCTCTTTCTGGTCGAGCAGCGTGGGGCCGGGGTCGCGCAGTCCTTCGCCGTAGCCTTCGAAGATCGCCTGCGCAGCATCCCGGCTTCCGACGCTGAAGTCGGCGAGGCGCACGCTCACCGCGAGTCTCAGGATGTCGGAGGCGTACGGGATTTCGGCGGCATCGTCGTGGTCGTTGATCCCCCATACCAACCTCGTTTCGGCATCCCGCCAGGTGCCAAAGTTCTCGACGTGGGCGTCGCCGACGGCGAGCGGAGCGGGGAGTTCCATGATTTCGGGAACGGTCGCTGCGACCGTATGTGCCCAACGGAAGAAGGTCGCCCTGAGAAACTTAAAGGCGGTCTTGCTCATGCGATCGTGCTTGCGCTCAAGATCTTCCTCCACGACGTCGCAGACCGTCCTCATCCAGGTCTCGTAGGCGGTGTTTTGATCGACGAAAGACATGCTCGTTGCTCCTATCCGACATCCGGGAGACGATCGAAGCTCGGATCGCAGGGATTGGGAATCCGGACCCGGCTGGCGGCGAGAGCCGCCTCGGTATGGGCGTAACCGGCCTTGACCAGAAGCCGCCTGGTATCGGCGGAAAATTTCGTCAACCGGGTCGGCACGACGGCCGCCTGCGCCGTCATCGCTGCGGAGAACCCCAGCGGATTGCCCTTGCCGTAGCTGTCGACGTTCGTGCCAATGCCCCAATAGGCGATTGTCCTGGCTTGCGAGCGATCGAGACCGTGCAGTATCCGGATCCGGGTGTTGATGCCCTGCTGCAGAGACACGTCGAGCACCCGGCGGAATTGGGAGTACCAGTTCGTGAACGGTCGGGCGATCGGTTGCGTCACCGCTCCCCCATCACTGACGAGAAGCGTCCGATAGCGCTTCCATATCGGCTCGAGGCCGAGATTGTCGTAGACGCCGCCATCGGTCAGGAATAGCCGTTTGGTGAACCCGGGGCCGGACAGCGTCGTGGGTTCGCTCCACGACTTGATGGCGCCCTTCGGCGGTTTGATCCTGGCGGGAGAAAGCAACGGAGGAAAGCCGGCGGAAGCGGCAACTGCGAGCGCCAATTTCAGATCCGGATCCGCCCATTTCCCGACACGCCAATCCGCCGCGTATTCCTTTGCGAAACGCCACAGCACACCGGTCTGCAGGCTCGTCGAGGTAAAGACGAAACGCGGACGATCCGGAAGGTCCCGCAGCGTCTTCGAATCGAAGACGATCCGATCGTAGGTCAAGGCCGCCACGTTGGCGGCATGCACGAACGGAATGAAGCCGAGCAGGATCGCCGGCACGTCGACACGTTTTTTCGCGAGCCTGAGAAGGGGTTTCGACACCTTTGCGTCAAAACCCCTGGCGACACCGTTGGTGTCAAAATCGAGATCCGACCAGCCAGCGGCAAGGATTCCCGCCGCGAGCGATCCGCCCGAGACGCTCGAAACGCGATCGATGGTCGGCAGCAGACCGAGTTCGTTGAGCCGGATCAGGCTGCCGAGATGGAACAGCATCGCGCGAAAGCCGCCGCCGGAAAGGCAGATTCCGATGCCGTCCTCGAGTTTGGGCCCTCCGAGAAAGTCCGTGACCTGGAAGGGTGTCTGCTCGGGATCGTTCGTCGTCTCGTCCGCCATCGGCATCCCCCGATCTTGAAGGACCGCCCGCCGGAACGAATTTCTGGACGGGTGCCGGTCCACATGCGATGAACGGAGGATTCCACGTCTGCTAGAGAAAAGCGATGCCTACACGCGGAATGATCGTCGTGAACAAGAGCTGGGAAGCGGAGCCACTGGTGGCCCTCCTCCGGAGCACCAACGGACGCCCAAATTATTCCGGCGCGCCGAATCCGGAAAGCCGGTGGTCCGACGCCGGCATCGGACGCCGTCGAGACCACCCACGGAGTGATCCGGTTCTGCATCCCTTCGCCGAGGTTCCTGTTCGTGTCCGGCATCGCCAACCGGCTCGGTTACTTCAAATCCGAGCTGTCGCCGCGCTCCTATGCGCAGAACTTCGCAGCATCCCACAATGCCGGAGTAACCGTGGCATGGCTGCTGCCGCATAATAGGTTAGGCTGGAGCAGGCCGATCGAAACCCGAGGTGTCGCGATGATGTTGAAGTGCGGTTGTCCCGAAGGACACGTCATCAAAGGGTTCGTCGAGTTCGTGTTTCCGGACGGGACCAGCTTCGGCAAGGAAATCGAAGACGGAGAGGTCGAGGTACCGGTCCGCGGGAAGATGTTTCCGCGGTTGGCCGTCGTCAAGCCGATGGATGGTCATTGGAACACGATCGTGTTGCGCCCGTCGTCGACGGGCTCCTGCCGCTGCGAGCCAATCACGTATGCTGACGCCAGGCCATGGTGGAAATCCATTGTCGGCGTTTCCCGGGAGAACGGCAGCGGCAAGGGTATTCGGATCGGCGTCATCGATCTCGGTTATCAGCCTCGGTCTTCGCTCGAGCACGTGACTTTGATGAATCCGGAAGGGGAGGCTCTCGACTTCGACTACGTGCCGCCGATGAGCCACGGCATGCACGTATGCCAGGTTCTTTGCGGCAAGGGCCATGGCGAGACCGATAGCGGCATCGCCCCCGAGGCCGACGTGCTGTTCGTGGACGTGTCGGACGAAGCGGAGGAGGAGCGGATCGACAGCGAATTGATTCCGGCGGCGATTCACCTTCTGGCGGACATGCAGGTCGATTTGATCAACATTTCAGGCGGGTCGTACGTGGCTGAAGGACGCGAAGACGAGTCCGACCGCGTGATGCAGAGCGCCGTCAACTACGCGAGGGATCAGGGATGCCTGGTGATTGCGGCCGCCGGCAACGACGCCAAGAAACGGCCCGCAATTCCCGCACGGCTCGCGCATGTTATAGGCGTCGGCGGCATGGGCAAGGCTGAGGTCGCGCCCCCGGGATCGTTGATGCATGGCGTCCAATCGAAGGCCAGGAAATCCCCTGGAGCGTGGGGCAAGCTGCTCGATTTTCCGGTATTTCACTACCTTCACTCGTCGTACGGTGCCGACCTGGACGTGGTTGCGCCCGCGGTCGGAATAACCATTTGTTACGACGGAAAGCATACGTTCGACCGGGAGGGAACCTCGTTTTCCAGCCCGATTGTGGTCGGAGTCCTGGCATGTGCGCTTTCGGCCGATCCGGCTTACAAGCGTCTGGCAGGGACCCGACGGGCCGATTTCGCCGCCAAAAAGCTTGCTTCCATGTGTATGAACCTCGGACTGGACGAGAAACGGCAGGGGAAGGGACTCCCCGTGTTGTGCAGTGCGTGCTAAAGGAAAGTATGCACCGAATTGCCGTTGGCAGGCGGTGCATCCGCGTTTAGGACTACGAGCATGAAGATTACGGTTAGCTTGAACGAACGGGCGGCGCTAAAGGCGAAGGACGGAAAGGCTCCGGACCTGAAGCAGCTCATTATCGACAACTCGCGCGCGGAAGTGCTGCGGGTATTCGGGCGTGGCCGTTTTGCGAGCATTGAGGCGACCGGCGCCGACCTGACGCGTCTGAAAACCGCAGTGGGAAATCTGTGCGTGTTCTCGGTCGTGACCGAAGCGCATCCCTTCTGAGGCTTCGCGGCTGCTCGCGCGGCGCTCTCTCCTGACTACCATCCCGATCCTAAAACTTCGATCCGAGTCCAGGGGGCAGGCTTGCGCGGCCGCACGACGACGGTCCGTCATCCTGCAGTGATCTGATCGTCCGGATCGCGTCGATCGACGCTGCGCGATCCTACGACAAAATCCCGCACTAGAACGATCGCTCTTGAAGAAGCCGATAAGTGCGTCAACCATCGATTGATAAAACAAAAGTTTAGAGCTAGACTATTATTTTAACGAGGTTCTTGATTTGTTCGAGACGAAAGAGGTAGTCTCCCTGACGCAAATCCGGAGGCCGATGCTCGACTACCTGTGTAGATCGGGGATCGTTGTGCCAGCCACCCCGGGAGGACGCGGACGCGGTCGGAAACGAATGTATTCTTTCGGCGACATCGTGTTTCTGAAGGTGATTACGCGTCTGCTGCAGGCGGGAGTCTCGGTGAAGCGGATGAAGGACAGTTTCGCGGGAATGAACAGGAAATTCCGCGAGATGGGCGAAACGTCGCGCATACCCGGCATCCTCGTCACCGACGGAAAATCGATCTATTTTCGCGACCGCGACAAGAAGTTGGTGGACTTGATGAGCGGTCAGCAGTGCTTCGCATTTTTAGTCGAATTGAATCCGATCCGAAAAGAAGTGATCAAGCAGGCGAAACTTTTGAAATCGGCATGATGGTGTCGCATGGATAGGCCGCAGAATTTCGTATTCTCCGTCGGGCTTCGCCACGTGCTCGAGGACAGCCTCGCCGTGGTCCGGGGCCAGAGCCTCGAACGGGGCCGGCGCGAGCTCGTGCTCCGCAATCTGCAGAGGTTCGTCACCCAGGCCATGGAGGGATCGGCGTCGACGACCGCCGCCGCCTTCTCGAACACGCGGGGGACCGTCGACACCATTGAGGCCTACGAACTCGTGCACCGCATGCTCTCGTCCCGCCTCCGGAGCGAACTCGTCCCGCAGCTCCGCAACACGGCGGCGGTGCTTTCCGAACTCGGCCGGAACGGCGACGTCGATGCCGAACGCCGAAAGGCCGCGGCGGACCTGATTGATCTCCTGCTGCGCAGCCTGAAGTACGAGTCCGCGGCGAGTTCGTACAAACCTGCCGAAGCTTCCCATCTGTCCTGAGAGGCTGGCGCGTGAACCTACCGGCTGAACGCAATGCAGCCGAGTTCATGATCTCGCGTCTCAAGTCGCATGTCGCGAAGCTCCGCCTGCGCGGGCATCCCGGAGACCTGTCCGGTCCATCCGAATGGCTCGATCTCTGCGAAGCGATCTCGAATACCTCGCTCGACTATCTGCAGAGGTTCGACGCCGCCTCCGCCCCCGACTGCTCTCAGATCCTCAAGGACACCAACGACCTCAACAACCTGGTCTACTCGCTTCTTGTCGAGATGGAGGGATCGGGCTCCGAGGATCTGCCTTATCCGGTGGTCGGTCCGATGCAGAGGTGGATCGAACTTCTGAGGATTCCGAACGTCACGTTCTTCCGCGCGCTTCCGGCGCCTATCTACGAGATAAGGCGTTTTCAGCTCACCGACTTCGAGGGAATACGGGACACCTCTCGAGACCTGCAGCGGATACTGTCGGCGAAGAGCAAGTGGCCGTATCTGCGGATAACCGTCCCGAGCCGCGCGCTGGGCATCCTGCCTCATTTCGCCATCGTGGCTCATGAAGTCGGCCACATCATCCACCAGAGTATCGCGCCCCAGTTCGACTTTCCGGACGAGGAACTGACGAAGTTTTCGCACAAGGTGCTCACTTCGCTCGGTGTCGCCGACATTCGTCCCGAGAGTAAGACCTTCTTCAATGCGACGACCAAGTCCTGGCTCTCCGAACTGCTCGCCGACGCGGTCGGAATCTGCATGCTCGGGCCGGCGTTCTACTTTGCCCTGTGCGCCTTCATACAGGGCAAGACCTCCGAATACATCCTGACGCGGACCCATCCGCCGGCGATCCTGAGAAGGAGGATCGCCTTCCGCAACCTGACCCGGGCGGGCAAGTGGGACCATCCGTCCGTCTTCCTGAAGCGCACCGGCGTCGAGCTCCAGGAGGGCATCAACAGCCAGTTGCTCGAACAACCCGCGCCGGACGACGTGCTGATCGAGAGCCTCGTCGCCAAGGACTACGACGAGGAGGAGGCGCACATCCTGTGCCGGCTTCCGGAGTTGGTGGAAAGCGTGAGCGAGGAGGTCTTCCGCACCGCCTACGATCACATCGCACAGGTCGCTCCCTCGCTGCTCTACACCTCGCAACAACTCGATCGGGATCTCAAGGAGCACCTTGACGCCCTGGTCATGGCGATTCCTCCGATAGAGTTCGGCGTCAGCCTCGAATCCACGACCCACGCCGAACTGTCGTCCATCCTCAACGTCGGATGGGCCGTGCTCCTAACGCGGCTCGACCAACTCGCCGTCCGGCAGGAGGAACCGCAACTCCTGATCGCGGAGAAGTCCGAGAAGCTCCACTCGCTGCTGGTGAAGGCCGTCGAACTGTCCGAGGCCAAACGAATCTGGATGCAGGCATGACGGTGTTGTCGGGAAGCGAACTGCGAAGACGCCTGAAGACGCGCGATCTCTCGAAGAGGCTCGTCGTGAGTCCGATCCTCGAGCCCGACGAGCAGGTCAAGGACGACAGGGCCTCCATCGACGTCCGCCTCGGCTTCGAGTTCGCTCTCATGTCGCCGTCCTTGATCGGCGCGATCGACGAAATGGCGTTCGGTCCCAAGGCCCAGCGCCATCTCGAACTCGCAAAGCTCTATTCTAGGTCCTACGTTCCTTTTGGTAAGGCCCTGGTCATCCATCCGCACCAGTTCATCCTTGCGGGGACGCTCGAATATCTGCGACTGCCGCGCGATCTGATGTCGTATGTCGTAGGGCGCTCCACGTGGGGAAGGTTGGGTCTCACGATAGCGACGGCTATAGGCATTCATCCCGGCTTTGCCGGCACGCTCACTCTGGAGCTCAGAAATTTGGGAGAGATTCCGCTGACGCTGCATCCTGGCGACACGGTAGCCCAACTCTTCTTCCATCAGATCGATGGTTCGGAAAGCGGGCGTCCCGGCGAAACGACTTCGAACGAAGCGGGACAATACGTCGGAACCGTCGACCTTATACCGAGGACGATGTCGCCGTCCGCAACGTTCGAGAAGCTTTCCAGATTGAAGGCCGCGAGGCTCGAGCGGGAGCGGCAAGGAGCAGCTACGTCAGAACGGAACGAATCGGATCCGATTTCCTGACAGGTTGGCACTCTTCGAAAGAAGTTCGGCGAGAAACGTCGCGAAAAGGCAAATCCAGCGCCATGCCGTGTCGCGATGCAGCCTTACTTGCCGCCCACCTTAGCTTGGGCGGCTGCACGCCGCGCCGCAAGCAGGCGATCGTCACTGGATGTCCTGCGGATGGAATCTACAATCCAGCATGGCATCACCGACCGCCGCATAATGTGTTCAAGCCGTCCTGAAGAGCGCTCCGAAGTCGGCCGTTGAGGTCGAGGGCCTGGCTCAGCACTTTCCCGATCTCTCCCGAAGGCATCACCTCGGCGTTTGATAGGCTGCAATCCGATCCTCGTACCGTCGCCTCGACAGTCACGCTTTCAGAAACACTGGATTTGATGAATGCGGCGCTGCTCGTGTGGCAGTTGAGGTCTGCGACGATCCGAATAGAGGATGTGTTTCGGCATGGAATAAGGACCCCCCGTATTGCCGCATCTGCGAACGTTACCCTGATGGCGCCATTGCCGATGACGATCCGATGTCGATTGATCGGCCGCGCCAGGTGACTTTCCCGGCTTGCTCGACGAGAGGGGCTGTGGGCGGGTCGGGCCCTAAATAGCCCGAGCCGTCCACAACCCCGGGCAATGGGGCAGCGGTCGTGGCGTCGCCGAACGGACCCTGGGCGACCAACTGTTCGGCAGCCCTCCGTCTGAGCGCCCTCAGCAGACGCTGCACAATCGAATGCTGTCTCTTCCCGAACTCCTCGGGGTATTTCTCGCTCAGCCGGCCGACAATTGCGAGCGCCGTCAGCTGCGGCTGCTCTGCGAGCCAACCTTCGATCGCAGCAATATGCGGGTCGAGCTTGGACGGCATGCGAACTCTGGTCTTATAGGGCCGACGAGTTCGCCGGTGCGTGGCACGCGGCTCGCCGACCGTCACCGTCTTGCCGAGCGTCTTCGCGAACGTCGCCGCGGTCGCTGGCAGGGTGCTAGTGTGAGCGGGTTGCAGGCCGCGCGCCTGTCCGGCACGACGATCGACGCGATTGCCGAGTTCCTCTTGGGTTACGCGAATCTCCGCCAACAGCGCGACCGGATCGAGCGAGCGATACTGATCGCGTAGCCGTTTCTTCACGGCCGCGGTCACCTTGGGATGCGCCAATGCACGCTCATAGGGCGTCGACGGGGGATGATAGCGCTTGATCACTTTAGCCCCTTCGCGACGCTTCTCCTTCAGCTTGAACGACGGCTGGAAGAAGTTGACGTAGAGCCGTGCCGCCGCATAGAGGCGGCCCATCACACGCACCGTCTCGACGCCATCGAAGCGGCCATAGCCCATGAGGCGGCGGACGACGGCACCATTCTTCTGTTCGACGAACGCCTGATCGTTCTTCTTGTAGGCGCGCGAGCGAGTGACTTCGAGCTTCTGTTCGCGACACCATGGCACGACGACATCGTTCATGAAGGCGCTGTCGTTGTCGAAGTCCACGCCGCGCAACAGCCAGGGGAACAGGCTCTGTGCGCTGTTGATCGCCTCGACGACCAGCGAACCTTCCCGCGTCAGCAACGGCAGGCACTCCGTCCAGCCGGTGGCGACATCGACCATCGTCAGGGTTTGGATGAACGAGCCAGCCACCGACGTGCCGCCATGGGCGACCATGTCGACCTCGCAGAAGCCGGGCACCGGGCTGTTCCAGTCATTGAACGTGCGGATCGGGACCTCGCGCCGGATTGCCGAATAGAAGCCGGCACGGCGCCGCCTGCCGCCGCTCGCCACGAGCTTCACATCGACGAGCAGGCGGTCAATGGTAGCGGCACTGATCGCCAGAACACGATCACGGTCCGCCTGCCCAAGCTGCAATCGGCCATGTTGCTCGAGAGCTGGCAGCAAGGTCGGGATCATCACCTTGAGCCGCTTGCCGCACACCCGATCCGACGCCTCCCACAGCGCCGTCATCGCGTCCTTGACCGTCGCGCCATATCTACGCTTGCGCTCTCGCGGCGCCTCGACCTTGCGCGGCCCAACCGTCGCGCGTGGCCGAAGTGCACGCACCGCATGCTTGCGATGCCAGCCTGTCGTCGCGCATAGCGCGTCGAGGATGCGTCCCTTCTCCGCCCGTCCGGCCGATCGGTAACGCTCCATCACCGCCGACACCACTTCGCGCCGCGCGCCCATGCTGATCTTTCCCGCCATAGAGGCCACCGAACCGATTCGGTGGCGCCGACCCAGTCATCGGCGAGAAGTTGTCCAGTAACATTCTGGATGAGGCAATGCGCCCCCGTTTCGGGGTGATCGGCATCCAATCGGGACCCCGGGATAAGGGTCCACAGTGGCTTCCATCGAGTCATGGAAGCCGAGGTTGGGATGCTGGTGGTGGAGACGATTGGTAAGATCCGTCGCGCCTACTTTGTTGATGGTCGTCCGATCAAGGCGATCTGCCGAGAACTTGGCGTATCGCGGAAGGTGGTTCGCAAGGTCATTCGTTCTCAAGCGACGGAGTTCCGGTACGAGCGCGAGACGCAGCCGCTCCCGAAGATGGGTGCCTGGAGTGCCGAGCTTGATCGGTTGCTGGCAGGGAATGAGAGCAAGGCGGCGCGGGAACGGCTGACGCTGATCCGGCTATTCGAGGAACTCCGCGGCCTGGGTTATGCCGGCGGCTATGATGCGGTTCGTCGATACGCCCGACGGTGGACCAAGGAACGCGGCACCTCGACAGCGTCGGCTTATGTGCCGCTGAGCTTTGCACCAGGCGAAGCCTACCAGTTCGACTGGAGCCACGAGGTGGTCCTGCTGAGCGGCACCACGGTGATGGTGAAGGCTGCTCATGTTCGGCTCTGTCACAGTCGCATGCTGTTCGTGCGGGCCTATCCGCGGGAGACGCAGGAGATGGTGTTCGACGCCCACGACCGGGCATTCGCCCTGTTCAAAGGCACCTGCACCCGCGGCATCTACGACAACATGAAGACCGCGGTGGAGACGATCTTTGTCGGTAAAGGCCGTCTCTACAATCGCCGCTTCCTGCAGATGTGCAGCCACTATCTGGTCGATCCGGTCGCCTGTACGCCAGCGTCGGGCTGGGAGAAGGGGCAGGTCGAGAACCAGGTCGGGCTGGTCCGGGAGCGCTTCTTCACGCCGCGGCTGCGGTTCAAAAACCTCGACGAGTTAAACGCCTGGCTGCTCGACAAGTGCATCGCCTACGCCAAGGCTCATCGCCATCCGGAGCTGGTCGATCAGACGATCTGGGACGTGTTCGAAGCCGAACGCCCCAAACTCGTTCCCTATGCCGGCCGCTTCGACGGCTTCCATGCGGTGACAGCATCGGTCTCGAAGACCTGCCTGGTGCGCTTCGACAACAACAAGTACTCGGTCGCAGCCAGTGCAGTCGGACGACCGGTCGAGGTTCAAGCCTATGCCGATCGCATCGTGATCCGTCAGGATGGACGTATCGTTGCCGAGCACCCGCGATCCTTTGGCCGCGGCGATACCGTCTACGACCCCTGGCATTATGTGCCGGTGCTCGCCCGCAAACCCGGCGCCTTGCGCAACGGTGCTCCCTTCAAAGACTGGGTGCTGCCGGCCGCGATCGAGCGGATCCGGCGCAAGCTGGCCAGCACCGACGATGGCAATCGGCAGATGGTCGACATCCTCACCGCGGTGCTGACTGACGGTCTGTCCGCGGTGGAAGCGGCTTGTGCCGAAGCGCTCAGTCACAGCGTCCATTCCGCCGATGTCGTTCTCAATATCCTGGCCCGTCAACGTGAACCCGCCCCACCGGCCAACATCATGACGCCGGCCGCACTGACGCTCCGTCATGCACCGATCGCCGATTGTGCCCGCTACGACAACCTCCGGAGGACCATCTGATGGAACGAACCCAAATCTTCGACCTCATGGGCGAACTTAAGCTCTACGGCATGAAGGCTGCCTTCGACGAGATCATGGCAACTGCCGTCAAGCGCCAGCACGAGCCTCAACGCATTGTCGGCGACCTGCTCAACGCCGAGATCAACGAGAAGCAAGCCAGGTCGATCAAATACCAGCTCACCATTGCCAAGCTGCCGCTCGCCAAGGACATCGCCGACTTCCAGTTCGACGGCACGCCGATCAATCAGACTCTCGTCAATGATCTCGCTGGCGGCGGCTTCATCGCCCAACAACGCAACGTCGTGCTGGTTGGCGGCACCGGTACAGGCAAAACCCACCTGGCCATTGCCATCGCCAGAAGTTGCATCCGCGATGGCGCCAGAGGACGCTTCTACAACGTAGTCGACCTCGTCAACCGGCTCGAGACCGAGACCCGCAACGGTCGGCAGGGACGGCTCGCCGAGCATCTGACCCGCATGGACTTCATCGTTCTCGACGAGCTGGGCTATCTGCCGTTCGCGCAATCCGGCGGTCAGCTCCTGTTCCATCTCATCAGCCGGCTCTACGAGCGCACCTCCATCATTGTCACCACCAATCTTGCGTTCGGCGAATGGCCCAGTGTGTTCGGTGAGCCGATGACTTCATGATGCCTCCTTCTTCGAACGCTTGGTGCGTCGTACCCGATTGCGAAGCTGACGGATTTGGTCGTCTGAGAGCTCGATCTGCCATGGCTGGCCTTTGGCTAACTGACGACCTGCCAGCAATTCCCGCGCGAGATAATCGAACACCGTCTGCGGGGTCACTCCAAGCTCAGCCGCTGCGCCCTGAATTGAGAAGCTTCCATCGGGCCAGCGCATCGGATTCTTGTCCACGCCGTTGATTTTGACGGTGGGAATGCCCCAGCGGGTACGCAACAGCCAGACATTCTCGCCTTTGAAGGCGCAGCCTCGAGCCGCGACGAAGCCTTCCTGATTGAGTATTGCCGCGATCTCGGCATCCATTTTGTGTTCAGCATTCAACTCGACGATCCGTTGCCGCAACCGATCAATGTCGATGTAATCACGGTATGTCTGAACGCGCCGTTGCACGTGATGCTCGCTGGTTGCACCGGTCTGCCAGACGATCTTGAGCCACACCTGACCTCGGGTCCGCTTCTGATCAAGAACGACTTCGCGGATCACAAATCGCAGAATGCGCTTGCGATCGGCTGCCGACGTGGTGGCCGCGTTCCAAATCCGCGGCAGGTTCTCGCCGAGCGCTTGTAGCCCTGCGCATTCCGCCGGGCCAATCAGAAGCGGCTCTTGCCCGCGCCAACGCGCATGCTCCTGCTCGACCGCCTCTGCGACACGCAGCCTCTCTTCCCAAGCCCGCTCAAGTGAGCGCGCCACAAGACGGTTCTCGGGCTCTACGGCGTCATACTGGCGCCGAGCGCGCTCGGCCTCGTAGCGGGCGCGCTCCACGCGAAGCGCCCACTGGCGCTCGAGCTGACGGCTCTCCTGCTCCAGTTGGCCCGCGGCTGCGAGTGCGATCTCAATCTGATCCGGCACCAGGGCGTCGAGGACTATCCGCTCGACCAGCGCGTCAACCGCCAAGGCCCGGACTTCCTGGCACATTGCACTGCCTTGCTGGTCCCGATCCGAGCGGCAGCAATAGACCGGATAGTCGGCATTCGGGCCCGTGTAGCGCATGCTCATGCGCCGTCCACAACGACCGCAGACCGCAATTCCTTGTAACAGGGCTGCCCCCTTGCGCGGTACGCCAGAGTGACCTGCCTCATAGCGGCAGACGTTATCTGCCAATCGCCCCTGGTTGGCCATGAACTCCTCCCAGCTGATATAGCCTGGGTGAGCGGCGTGGAGGCAAACCGCCCAATCCGCGATCGCTACCTTGACCGTTCCCGTCAGCGATCCCCGCCGGCATCGGCTCGGGTCCTTTTGCCGGCGGCCATAAACATACGCCCCAGCATAGGCCGGATTCTGAAGGATATTAAGGACGCGTGTGCTATCTGGCGCACGCCAGACGATCTCGTGTGGAGAAGGTCCAAGCAGCGGCCGAACCGGCAAGGACAATCCATTCCTGTCCAAGTAGCGCATCACACGGCGCGCACTTTGCAGTTCCCGGAATTTAGCAAACACGAGATGAAGACGGGCGCGCACCTCCTCATCCGGATTGAGAACAATTGTGCCCGCTCGATCGTAGGCGAGCCCGGCCGGCAGCGGCAGCCGCAGTTCGCCCCGCGCCGCCTTCTGCCGTTCCCCTTGGTGAAGGCGCATCCGAAGCTGATGCAGCTCCGCCTCGCTCATGATGCCGGACAGGCCCAACAGCAGGCGGTCGTGATAGGCGCGCGGATCGTAAAGCCGCTCGCCATCCGCAATCAGCACGCCAAATACCGAGCACAGTTCGAGAAGCTGATGCCAGTCCCGGTTATTGCGGGCCAAGCGCGAAGCGTCGAGACTCACCACGAGACCGGCGTTGCCAAGGCCGATCTCGGCAATGAGCTTCTGGAAACCATGACGGTCCACGCCGCCAGCACCGGATTTGCCCAGATCCTCGTCAATCACCTGGACGCGCTCGGGCGGCCAGCCCAGACCGATGGCGCGATCGACAAGGCGGTACTGCAGCTCGGTGCTCTCCTGATGCTGGCGCACCTGGTTCACGGATGACTGCCGCACGTAGACATAGGCCAACTTGGCTCGGTGAGCCGTCGTGAGCCGCTCGTCAGCGACGGTCGAGCTGATCAGCACGACCCAGTCCCCTTCCGGGCGTGCCGGGGATCGCTTGCATTCGCCGCATCAGCGCGGCGATCGTTTGAGCAATCTGGGTTTGCGTCGCGGTCGACAGATTCGGCCAGAGGCGCGGAATATCGGCCATCGGACGGCCGGATGGATTTGCCAACGTTGGCAGGGGTCGATACGCAACGCGACCTGGGAGCGGTCGGTGGGTCATCGCGAATCACCTTCTCGTCGAGAAGGCTCAGACTCGCGCTCAAATGTTGCATCAATGGGATCAGCGTCCGTACACTGATGCGCGGCAGGTCGGCCGCGTTCGGGCGGAAAGCGATCGACGTCTCGGTAAGATCCGTCGACGCGATCCGAACCCCCCGCCGCCGTCCGTCCGGCAGCGCGACAACAACGTAGGCGGGACCGCGTCCCGACCGCTCCTTCAGCACCTCAAGCCGGTGCCCAAATAGGAAATGATGCGGGTCAGTGATCGTGACGTGAGACACGACCCGTTCAAGAATAGGGGTACTCTGCCGTGTTCGGCGATGCCAAAATGACCACCGCGCTACTCGACCGATTGACCCATCACTGCGACATCGTCGAGACCGGCAACGACAGCTGGCGATTCAAAAGCCGCGACGATGTTCAAACAACCCGCGCTCGCGCCGTCTCCGCAACCCCGACCAGCTCCGACGACCCGAGCGCTACCAGCAGAGCACGCCGATCAAAGGGGTCCCTTTTGGATGCCGATAGGGGGTCCCAGTCGAACGCCGATTGACACCGCGCGTCAGGGTGCTTGCGGGACCAGAGCGTTTGCCAAGCCGCGGAACAGGTCGGCGTCGGGGCACGCCGCAGCGAAGGCGAGACGGACGCGGGTGGCGGTCTCGATGACGCGGGCTGCGATCTTGAGAAGCCTGAGCCTGATCGTGTTGAACTCGGCCGTTGCCAGATCGCGCGGCTTTGGGATGGCATCGCGCACGGCGAGGATGAGCCAATAGGCGGCGGTGTGGAAGACGAGGCGGACCTGGTTGGCGAGCGCCGAGCGGCAACTGGTGCGATCGGAGGCGAGCTGGGTCTTGTGCAGCTTGATCAGGTTCTCGGCCTGTCCGCGAGCGCAATAGAGGCTGTCATAGATCCACTCAGCCGAGCCGATATCCAGGCTGGTGACGACGTAGCGGACGTCGAGCCCTTGTTGGGTTGCCTCGATGCGGGCGACGACGCGGCGCTCACGATGCCAGGAGCCGGCCGCGTGGCGGGTCTCGGTGTAGCCGCGAACCACGATCTTGTTCTCGATCGCACGTTCGGTTCGAACTGCATCACAGACCTCGTCGACCTTTCTGGCGAGCGGCTTCGTGCCGGCTAGCGCGAAGATGTAATCGACGCCGTTTTGCTCGCAAAAAGTCATCGCCTCGGGGCCGGCGTAATGGCTGTCGCCGCGGAAGGTGATACGCGTATCGGGCCAGCGCCGGCGAATGCGCCGAACCAGGCGGCGCAGGTGTGCCCGCACCTCGCGGCCGCTCGGCGTCTTGCCGGGGCGCAGGATGACCGCAACAGGCCGGCTGTGCTCGGTGTCGTAGACGTGGATCGGCAGGAAGCAGTGTTCATCATAATGGGCGTTGAACAGCGAGAGTTGCTGACGGCCATGCACCACGTCGACCGTGTCGTCGATGTCGAGCGTGATTGCGCTCGGCGCTCGCGCGTAGCTGTCCATCCATAGGTCAACCAGCACAGAGCTCAGCCGGATCACCTCGCGCAGGTGTGGTGCATTCTCCAGGCGCGATAGGGTCGGCTGCGAACACAGATCCCGGCCAGTGTCCGGCAGCCGTCCGCAGGCCAGCTTGAATGCGGGATCGGACCGCAGATGATCGAGGTCGTCGGCGTCCTCGTAGCCGCAGCAGATCGCGAACATGCGCGCGCGGAACATATCGACAAGGCTGTGCACGACCCGCGTCGGATCGCGCCGATCCGGGAACACGCGGGCCAAATTGTCGGCCAAGCCGAGGCGCCGCTCGGCCATCGCCAGAAGCATCACGCCCCCGTTCGAGGTCAGCCGACCGCCATCGAAGGCAGCTGTGACTTTCTTGGCGTGAACGGCAGGAAACGAGAAGGGCAGAATCGTATCATCGGTCATGGCGGGCGTGGTGTTCGCGGCTGAAGGTGATGGGGTTGGCTTTGCAACCGAATCCTACGCCGCTTCAGCGCTTTACACCACGCTCGCCAGCCTCTCGGGCGCCCTCTGATGCGTATTCCACGGATAGTGATCAGCGATTGCAGGCGATCGTGATCACGGATTCCAGACGATGGTGATCACTTGCGGAGGCGAACACGACTGACGTGTTTAATGTGTGCTGGAAATGGTCTTTCTGGTCAAGACAGACGGGAGGGTTTGGAGATCGGTCCGGCGGTCCATGGGAGGGCCCCGCGCGCGGCGCGGAGTGGCCCCACGAGCGACGCAGCGGCGCGCGCGGGAGGGACCTGTGGGCCGGTGGGGCGATCGGGCGTGCGGTGGTCACGCGTTTGTCCTATCGTCGGCCCGCCGACGCAGGCTGTCGCCCTTGAGCTCGATGCGGTGTGCATTGTGAATGATGCGATCCAAGATGGCATCGCCAAGCGTGGGATCGCCGAACACGGCAGAGTACCCCTATTCTTGAACGGGTCGTGTCTCACGTCACGATCACTGACCCGCATCATTTCCTATTTGGGCACCGGCTTGAGGTGCTGAAGGAGCGGTCGGGACGCGGTCCCGCCTACGTTGTTGTCGCGCTGCCGGACGGACGGCGGCGGGGGGTTCGGATCGCGTCGACGGATCTTACCGAGACGTCGATCGCTTTCCGCCCGAACGCGGCCGACCTGCCGCGCATCAGTGTACGGACGCTGATCCCATTGATGCAACATTTGAGCGCGAGTCTGAGCCTTCTCGACGAGAAGGTGATTCGCGATGACCCACCGACCGCTCCCAGGTCGCGTTGCGTATCGACCCCTGCCAACGTTGGCAAATCCATCCGGCCGTCCGATGGCCGACATTCCGCGCCTCTGGCCGAATCTGTCGACCGCGACGCAAACCCAGATTGCTCAAACGATCGCCGCGCTGATGCGGCGAATGCAAGCGATCCCCGGCACGCCCGGAAGGGGACTGGGTCGTGCTGATCAGCTCGACCGTCGCTGACGAGCGGCTCACGACGGCTCACCGAGCCAAGTTGGCCTATGTCTACGTGCGGCAGTCATCCGTGAACCAGGTGCGCCAGCATCAGGAGAGCACCGAGCTGCAGTACCGCCTTGTCGATCGCGCCATCGGTCTGGGCTGGCCGCCCGAGCGCGTCCAGGTGATTGACGAGGATCTGGGCAAATCCGGTGCTGGCGGCGTGGACCGTCATGGTTTCCAGAAGCTCATTGCCGAGATCGGCCTTGGCAACGCCGGTCTCGTGGTGAGTCTCGACGCTTCGCGCTTGGCCCGCAATAACCGGGACTGGCATCAGCTTCTCGAACTGTGCTCGGTATTTGGCGTGCTGATTGCGGATGGCGAGCGGCTTTACGATCCGCGCGCCTATCACGACCGCCTGCTGTTGGGCCTGTCCGGCATCATGAGCGAGGCGGAGCTGCATCAGCTTCGGATGCGCCTTCACCAAGGGGAACGGCAGAAGGCGGCGCGGGGCGAACTGCGGCTGCCGCTGCCGGCCGGGCTCGCCTACGATCGAGCGGGCACAATTGTTCTCAATCCGGATGAGGAGGTGCGCGCCCGTCTTCATCTCGTGTTTGCTAAATTCCGGGAACTGCAAAGTGCGCGCCGTGTGATGCGCTACTTGGACAGGAATGGATTGTCCTTGCCGGTTCGGCCGCTGCTTGGACCTTCTCCACACGAGATCGTCTGGCGTGCGCCAGATAGCACACGCGTCCTTAATATCCTTCAGAATCCGGCCTATGCTGGGGCGTATGTTTATGGCCGCCGGCAAAAGGACCCGAGCCGATGCCGGCGGGGATCGCTGACGGGAACGGTCAAGGTAGCGATCGCGGATTGGGCGGTTTGCCTCCACGCCGCTCACCCAGGCTATATCAGCTGGGAGGAGTTCATGGCCAACCAGGGGCGATTGGCAGATAACGTCTGCCGCTATGAGGCAGGTCACTCTGGCGTACCGCGCAAGGGGGCAGCCCTGTTACAAGGAATTGCGGTCTGCGGTCGTTGTGGACGGCGCATGAGCATGCGCTACACGGGCCCGAATGCCGACTATCCGGTCTATTGCTGCCGCTCGGATCGGGACCAGCAAGGCAGTGCAATGTGCCAGGAAGTCCGGGCCTTGGCGGTTGACGCGCTGGTCGAGCGGATAGTCCTCGACGCCCTGGTGCCGGATCAGATTGAGATCGCACTCGCAGCCGCGGGCCAACTGGAGCAGGAGAGCCGTCAGCTCGAGCGCCAGTGGGCGCTTCGCGTGGAGCGCGCCCGCTACGAGGCCGAGCGCGCTCGGCGCCAGTATGACGCCGTAGAGCCCGAGAACCGTCTTGTGGCGCGCTCACTTGAGCGGGCTTGGGAAGAGAGGCTGCGTGTCGCAGAGGCGGTCGAGCAGGAGCATGCGCGTTGGCGCGGGCAAGAGCCGCTTCTGATTGGCCCGGCGGAATGCGCAGGGCTACAAGCGCTCGGCGAGAACCTGCCGCGGATTTGGAACGCGGCCACCACGTCGGCAGCCGATCGCAAGCGCATTCTGCGATTTGTGATCCGCGAAGTCGTTCTTGATCAGAAGCGGACCCGAGGTCAGGTGTGGCTCAAGATCGTCTGGCAGACCGGTGCAACCAGCGAGCATCACGTGCAACGGCGCGTTCAGACATACCGTGATTACATCGACATTGATCGGTTGCGGCAACGGATCGTCGAGTTGAATGCTGAACACAAAATGGATGCCGAGATCGCGGCAATACTCAATCAGGAAGGCTTCGTCGCGGCTCGAGGCTGCGCCTTCAAAGGCGAGAATGTCTGGCTGTTGCGTACCCGCTGGGGCATTCCCACCGTCAAAATCAACGGCGTGGACAAGAATCCGATGCGCTGGCCCGATGGAAGCTTCTCAATTCAGGGCGCAGCGGCTGAGCTTGGAGTGACCCCGCAGACGGTGTTCGATTATCTCGCGCGGGAATTGCTGGCAGGTCGTCAGTTAGCCAAAGGCCAGCCATGGCAGATCGAGCTCTCAGACGACCAAATCCGTCAGCTTCGCAATCGGGTACGACGCACCAAGCGTTCGAAGAAGGACGCATCATGAAGTCATCGGCTCCGAGCGGCTCACCGGCGCCCTGTTGGACCGCATGACCCACCACGTCAGCATCCTCGAGATGAACGGCGACAGCTACCGCCTGGCTCAAAGCCGCGCTCGGCAGGCCACGCCCGCCGCCTGATCATCCCCGAAATTTAGGCCGCCCGCGCATGGGACCGCCTTGCGGGCTACGCCCTTGTATGGGAGTTGTTCTGTCAAGGCTTATCGAGTCGGTTCTCCCGATATTTTCTGAGCCGAGGGGAGCCCGCCATGAGACGCGATGCCTCGCGCCGCAACCTTGTATTCGGTTGGGTCCTCACGGGATCCAAACCATGAAGCAGACATTCGCTTCGGGGGCGAGGCTCCGAAGCGGCAGGCCCATTCTCCCTACGGCGTCGAAGCCAGGGCGTAGCTCGGGTCACCGCCACCTCGGATCAGCATTGACCGCCTGTCGCAACGTCGTTACCGGCCGTCAAAGACGTGTCTCCTGTTGGACCTCTTGCTCACATTCCCGGTCGCAGCACGACACCGGTTGGGACTTCGCCGATTGTCACCAGGCGCCAGAGCGCGATCAGCAGCTTTCTGGCAAGCGCCACGATCATCTCGCGCCGCATCTCTTCCAGCAGATTGGGGGAAGCGGCTGACCTTCCGGAGTAAGCAAGGCGCTCAGTTCTTTGGGAGCCCGCCGCAGTTCTGGCTTGAAGCCACGAATCCCCAGCCGTGCCAGCGCGCCCTTCATTCGATTGATGATCCGAGTCCGTTCGCCAACCAGACTTTCTCGCTCTCTACTCGGCCGCTTGGCGTCTTCCTCCTCGAAGGTCGGAATCGCGACCATTCGGCAATGCCCGCGTTCGCCGCGTAGCCAACCGAGAAAGACTCGCATCAGCATCGCCGTATCCAGCCGGTCGGTCTTCGCCCGCCGGTGCTCGCGCGTGACCGCAACGCTCGTCGAATGGATCACATACGCCTCGATGCCGCGCTCTTGCAGCCATCGCGCTAGCCAGAAGCCGTCGCGGCCTGCCTCGAAGGCGACCGCGACCCGGTCGATCCGCCGCTGTTTCCTCTCCGCTTCGCAGCGCCAGCGACTGACCAGGTTGAGTAACGCCACCGGATCGGGATCGAGCTTCTTCATGGGATGCCGCTCAATACCAGGCACCATCCCGGCGACGAGCCAACTTGACTTGCTCATTTCGATAACCGTCATCAACGTGCTATGTTGATTCAGCGCGGTGAGGGAACGACTCAAATCATCGACTGCGGGCATGATCTACATCCATCTTTGGTGGTCCAGCGCCGATAGTGCCTCAGCCTCGCCGCCCCCCATAGCTTCTCCAGGCGCTCCCATGCGCGCGGTGCATCTGGCCTACTTTTGCGCCGACCACGTGGCCAGCTTTTCCGCCGCCCTTGACAGGGGTAGCCAGTACGTCTCTATCAAGTACACCGAGCGCCTGGCTGAAGCTGGCATTGAGCCTTCTGTCGGCAGTGTCGGAGATTCCTACGACAATGCTCTCGCCGAAACCATCAACGGTCTCTACAAGGCCGAGGTGATCCATCGGCGCGGACCGTGGCGAAGCTTCGAGGCCGTCGAGTTCGCAACCCTGGAATGGGTCGATTGGTTCAACAACCGAAGGCTCCTGGAGCCCATCGGCAACGTCCCGCCGGCCGAAGCCGAACAACGCTACTACGCTATGCTGGAACAACCCGCCATGGCGGCATAACTTAAACCAAATGGCCTCCGGCAATCCCGGGGCGGTTCAACCTCAGCTCGGACCGCGGCTCTGGCAGTGCCTTGTCGCTGTCCCACTGGAGACCAATCCAATGGAGCCGGTCGGGCCTCTCATGTCGCCATGCAGTTGCGGTTGCCGAGAGCGGGCGCAACGGCGACCCGCATAGCTCTTTCAGGAGAGTCGCACCCGACAAGGCGGTGGGGCCGGGCCGGAAAAATCACTTTGACGTTCCAGGCTCCGCTTTTCTTTGCCCGGAACACATCAGGCGAGCTTTCAGAAGCCTTGTGCCGATTGTGTACGATATCCGGCGAGGTCGGATAAGTGACATAGCAGTGTTAGGGTTCAGACTCAATTGATCCAATAAGCGACATGGCGGCAAGGTGGACGGCAGCCAAGAAATTTCTTGCAAGTTTGTCGTAGCGAGTTGCGACACGCCTGAAATCCTTGACCCGACAGAAACAGCGCTCGATAACGTTGCGCCCTTTGTAGACGCGTTTGCTGAAGCTGTGGAGGGTTACCCTGTTGGATTTGTTTGGAATAACTGGCTTCGCGCCGCGATTGACGATTTCGGCGATCGCCTCTTCCTCGATGGAAAGGACAGTCGACTTGACTTCCTTGGGGCCTGTCGAACGATCGGCGACGGTCTCGCGCTGCTTCCACTTCGCGACAGTCTTCTGATTGATCCCGTAGCGCTTGGCGAGACCTCTCAGGTTCTCTTGACTATTTGTATTGCTCGACGGACTGCCTCCGTCGTACTGGTGCAGCCGTGTAAAACTTATCCATAGCGCATCCTTCGAATCGTGCGACAAAAATGCACCATCAAAGCGTGGGACTAAACAGCTAGGGCTAGCATACTGACAGAGAACGATTTCTCCTTTGGCACGATACATGCCCAGTCTCCTCCGGAGACGATATCTGAAGGCGCGGGGTCTGCCCGCGACGTGGAAGATCTGCGCGGCGGGCAAGAATTTCGGCACCGCCAATACCTCCCCCATACTGCGCAAGCGACTGTGGGCGCGGTTATCCCGAGCAAATTCGAACCAATGTGGCTGGTTTGAGTCACTACGTGGCGCGACTGGTGGGAATGCCCAGCTGATGGATGGACTGCAGGAGCGGTGAAGATGACATATCGGGCATCTCCGGCGCGCGGGAGCGCCTGCCAACCAGGCGATCAGAACAGGCCACCTGAAGCGCGATCGATCTCCCCTACCGTCATTGTCGGCAGTGGTACGCTCGCTATCAGATGCGCGCAGCTGGCAATTGAGATGGGCCACGTCATTGGTGCGGCGTTGTGTGCCGGCGGCGTATTCCGCGATTGGGCCGTTCGCTCGAACATCCCGTCTGTAGCAAGCGTTGAAGAGCTCTCTTCTTTTTTGAAGGCTGAGCCGATGGATTGGATTTTCTCCGTTGCCAATCCGTTCATACTGCCACCGGACGTGTTTGGGCGAGTGCATCGAGGTGCTTTCAATTACCACGACGGACCATTGCCACGATACGCGGGAACGCACGCGACGTCTTGGGCGCTGCTGGCGCAAGAGACCGAATATGCCATCACGTGGCATCGGATCGATGATGGTGTTGATACCGGCGACGTCGTGGTTCAGCGCCAAGTGCTGATTGCGCCCACCGATACGGCACTGACCCTGAACCTTAAATGCTATGAAGCCGCGATTGAGGGCTTCCGCGAGCTCTTAACTGGCCTCGAAAACGGGAAGCTTACTGCCTACCCGCAGGCGCTGGTGGGCCGGAGCTACTTTCCGAGACGTCGACGCCCAGATGCGGCAGGCTGTCTGCGATGGGATCAATCCGCGCAAGAGTTGTCGGCGATGACGCGGGCCCTAGGCTTTGGGCCATATCATCCCAATCCATTGTGTCTGCCCAAGGCGCTCGTAGGCGATGAGGCTGTCACAGTCAGGCGCGTGGAGGTGTTGCCTCAACAATCGGGCGTTCCGGCAGGTTCTCTGCTTGAAGTCCACTCCAGCCATTGGCGTGTGGCCACGGGTACGCAGGATGTTGATGTTTGCTTTGGCAACTCCGATGGTCAGGTGTTGGACGCGCGCGCCCTCGCTAGGCACTCCAATCTGGAAGAAGGTGGTCGCCTTCCGATCTTGAGCGATGAGGAGGCACGGAGCATAACTGCCACCCATGAGTTGCTGGCGCCTTGGGAGGATTTTTGGCGACAGCGGCTCGGGCAGTTTAGAGTATTGCATCCTCCTTTCGTGTCGTCGTTCCTAGCTACGGCGCCGCACCAATGGCAGTCGAGTTCGTGGTTCAGTCCAAGTGCTTTGGCTAAACTGTCCCCACTCGATCGCTCGGAATCCTTGGTAACGGCTTGGCTTATCTATTTCGCCCGCATCACCGGGGAAACAGAGCTTCAACTGGGATGGATGCGTGAACCGGATGGATGGCGAACCGGCTCGAAAGCGATCGAGGTGTTGATCGCCTCTGTCGTTCCGATGGAAGTGACCATTGATCTTGCACATGACTTTGAAGACGTGCGCAAAACCGTAGCGGCCGAATGCGCCCAGCTGAGGGCGCACGCTAGCTTTGCCCGGGATATTGTCGCGCGCTGCCCGACATTGCGAGGTGTGGAGGCTCTACGGTCGCACCAGCCCTGGCCGGTTGGCATCAGAATCATGACACAGAGCTGTTCCGGCGCTGGCGATCTGATGACGAGCCACAGAGCTGGCCTATGCGGCGATTTGCTGACCTTTGAGGTTTGCGCTTTGGATGGGAGCTTCCGCTGGCATTTTGATGCCAGTCGATTAGCGCCGAAGCAGATCGACCGCATGACGCAGCATTTGCAAACTTTGTTGCATGGCGTGATGGCCGATGCGGGGCGGCCGGTCGGCCGCATCGACATTCTGCCGGCGGCTGAACGCAGCTATCTGCTGGAGGAGCTGAACCGGACGGCGGCGGCCTATCCGTCGCAGCGGTGCATCCACGAACTGTTCGAGCAGCAGGTGCAAAAGGCGCCGGAGGCGGTGGCGGTGGTCTGCGCGGACGAGCGGTTGAGCTATGGCGAGCTCAATGCGCGGGCCAACCGCCTGGCGCATCATCTGATCGCCTTCGGGGTCAAGCCGGACCTGCCGGTGGCGATCTGCCTGGAGCGCAGCCCGGCGATGGTGGTGGGGGTCTTGGCGATCCTCAAGGCGGGAGGGGCCTATCTGCCGCTGGACCCGGCCTATCCCAGCGCGCGGCTGCGCCAGGTGCTCGAGGATGCGGCGCCGCCGCTGCTGCTGGCCGATGCGGCCGGACGCGCCGCGCTGGGCGGCGACGGGCTCACCGGCGTGACGGTGCTGGATCTGGAGACGGCGACGCCGGCCTGGGCGGAGCTGCCGGCCACCGATCCGGACCCGCGCGCGCTCGGCCTCACCTCACGCCATCTCGCCTATGTCATCTACACCTCCGGCTCAACCGGCACACCAAAGGGCGTCATGGTCGAGCATCGGGGATTGGTCAATCTTGTCACATGGCATGTGCAAACGTTTTGTCCGCAACCAGAGGCCTGCTGCGCACTCGCGGCTGGAGTGGCATTCGATGCCAGCACTTGGGAGCTATGGTCTGCGTTATGTAACCGCAGCACATTGCAGCTGCCGCCCAGAGCGGCAGCCGCAGATTCCTTACATCTGCTGCAATGGTGGCGAGATCAATCGCTGGACGTTGCCTTCTTGAGCACGCCACTGGCTACACTCGCGCTGGACGATAAGCTCATCAATTCCAGATTGGAGTACTTGCTTGTTGGCGGGGATCGTCTTCAGCGTGTGCCTGGGCCTCTGTCGCCTCTGAAGCTAATCAACAACTATGGGCCTACTGAAGCTACGGTCGTGGCGACCTCAGGACGGCTCTTCAGCGACAACGCTGTGCCACATGTCGGTCGCCCGATCGCGAACGCGCGGGTGTACTTGCTGGACGCTTATGGTGCGCCGGTTCCGTTCGGAGCGGCGGGTGAGCTTTACATCGGCGGGGCAGGGGTGGCGCGCGGCTATCTGAACCGTCCGGAGCTGACGGCGGAGCGGTTCATCGCCAGCCCGTTTGTGGACGGCGACCGGCTGTACCGGACCGGCGACCTGGGGCGTTATCTTCCGGACGGCAATCTGGAGTTTTTGGGCCGCAACGACGAGCAGGTGAAGATCCGCGGCTTCCGGATCGAGCCGGGCGAGATTGCGGCGCGGCTTTGCGAGCACGCCTGGGTGCGCGAGGCGGTGGTGGTGGCGCAGCAGGATGGCGCCGGCGAGAAGCGGCTGGTGGCCTATGTGGTATGTGCGTCCGAGGCAGGATCGGACGAGGACGATGGAGGCGGGCTTGCCGGCGCCCTGCGGGCGCATCTGAGCGCGCGGCTGCCGGACTACATGGTGCCGGCGGCGTTCGTGCGGCTGGCGGCGCTGCCGCTGACGGTGAACGGCAAGCTCGACCGCAAGGCGCTGCCGGGGCCGGCCGATGCGGCCTATGCGCTGGCGGCCTATGAGGCGCCGCGCGGCGAGGTCGAGACGATGCTGGCCGGGATCTGGGCCGAGCTTCTCGGTGTCGAGCGCATCGGGCGTCACGACAACTTCTTCGAACTCGGTGGCCACTCGCTGCTGGCGGTGCAGCTGATGGAGCGGCTGCGGCGGCTGTCGCTCGGGGTGGAGGTGCGCACCCTGTTCGCCAGACCGGTGCTTTGCGATCTGGCCGCAAGCCTTGGCAGCCATCGCGAGGTGGCGGTGCCCGCCAACCTGATCGACGAGCACAGCACGGCGATCACGCCGCGGATGCTGCCGCTGATCGAGCTGACGCAGGAAGAGATCGACCGGGTCGTCGCCACGGTGCCGGGCAGGGTCGCCAACATCCAGGACATCTATGGCCTGTCGCCGCTGCAGGACGGCATTCTGTTCCATCATCTTCTGGCCAGCCGGGGCGATCCCTATCTGCTGGTCAGTCAAATGGCGTTTGCCAAGCGTGGGCTGCTGGATGGCTATCTTGGTGCGGTTCAAGAGGTGGTGGACCGCCACGACATTCTGCGCACGGCCTTTGTCTGGGAGGGCCTGTCGAGCCCGGCGCAGGTGGTGTGGCGCAAGGCGGCCTTGGATGTGCTCGAGGTCGAGCTGGACGAGAATGGCGGTTCCGGTCGCGAGCAGCTGAAGCGGCGGTTCGATCCGCGTCAGTACCGCATCGATCTTGGCCGGGCGCCCTTGATGCGCTTCGTGATCGCGCGCGAGCCGGGCAGCGGGCGCTGGCTGCTGCTGCAGTTGCTGCATCATCTGACAGGGGATCACACGACGCTGGAAGTGATGCATGCCGAGGTGCGGGCCGTGCTGGCGGGACGCGGGCATGAGCTTGCTGTACCGCAGCCGTTCCGCAATCTGGTGGCGCAGGCGCGGCTTGGCATCGATGCCAAGGCGCATGAAGCGTTCTTCCAGGAGATGCTGGGCGACATCGACGAGCCGACGCTGCCGTTCGGGCTTCGCGAGGTGCATGGCGACGGCAGCGGGATCGGCGAGGCGCATCGGATGCTTCCGCAGGCGCTCAACGATCGACTGCGCGCTCAGGCGCGGCGGCTCAGGGTGAGCCTTGCGAGCCTGTGCCATCTGGCCTGGGGGCAAGTGGTGGCGCTGAGCAGCGGCCGAGAGCAGGCGGTGTTCGGCACGGTGCTGTTCGGCCGCATGCATGCGGGTGCGGGCGCCGACCGTGCGATGGGCCTGTTCATCAACACCCTGCCGGTGCGGCTCGACCTTGACGGAGCCGGTGTCGAGGCGAGCGTGCAGGCCACGCATGCGCGGCTTTCCGAGCTGCTGGCGCATGAGCATGCCTCGCTGGCGCTGGCGCAACGCTGCAGCGGCGTTGCGGCGCCGGCGCCGCTGTTCAGCGCGCTGCTGAACTACCGCCACAACACGCCGGCGGCCAAGTCCGGCTCAGGAACGGATGATGTCCTGGCCGGCATCGAACGGCTGGGCGGGGAAGAGCGCACCAACTATCCGTTGACGCTATCGGTGGAGGATTTTGGCGAGGCGCTCGGCCTGACGGCGCAGGTGGCGGAGCCAATCTCTGCGGATCGGGTCTGCGGCTACATGCAGCACACGCTCGAGCAGCTAGCAGATGCATTGGAGCAGGCTCCCGACAGACCGGTGCGGGAGCTGGACATCTTGCCGGCGGCTGAACGCAGCTATCTGCTGGAGGAGCTGAACCGGACGGCGGCGGCCTATCCGTCGCAGCGGTGCATCCACGAACTGTTCGAGCAGCAGGTGCAAAAGGCGCCGGAGGCGGTGGCGGTGGTCTGCGCGGACGAGCGGTTGAGCTATGGCGAGCTCAATGCGCGGGCCAACCGCCTGGCGCATCATCTGATCGCCTTCGGGGTCAAGCCGGACCTGCCGGTGGCGATCTGCCTGGAGCGCAGCCCGGCGATGGTGGTGGGGGTCTTGGCGATCCTCAAGGCGGGAGGGGCCTATCTGCCGCTGGACCCGGCCTATCCCAGCGCGCGGCTGCGCCAGGTGCTCGAGGATGCGGCGCCGCCGCTGCTGCTGGCCGATGCGGCCGGACGCGCCGCGCTGGGCGGCGACGGGCTCACCGGCGTGACGGTGCTGGATCTGGAGACGGCGACGCCGGCCTGGGCGGAGCTGCCGGCCACCGATCCGGACCCGCGCGCGCTCGGCCTCACCTCACGCCATCTCGCCTATGTCATCTACACCTCCGGCTCAACCGGCACACCAAAGGGCGTCATGGTCGAGCATGGAAGTTTGGTGAACTATTTGTATTGGTCGGATCGCAGCCATTACGAAGGAGCGTTGAACGGTTCGCCGATGCTGCTGTCGTTCAGCTTTGACGGCACCATTACGACCGTGTTCGGTCCACTGCTGGCCGGTACCCAGCTCCGCATTCTAAACCAGCTTTCCAATAGATTGGTGTGCGGCCGTCGGCAGGCTCAGACCTATGATCTGATTAAGCTGACGCCTTCGCATTTAAGCACGCTGACCAATCGGTTTGACGGCTATAAAGGACCAGCTCCAACACGAGTGCTCATGCTTGGAGGCGAAGCCTTAATCCGGCGGATATACAGTTTTGGCAAGAGCGTTTTCCGACCGTGCGTCTGATCAATCATTACGGTCCGACAGAAGCGACGGTTGGAAGTACCACATTCGCAATATCTGAGGCCGTCGATAAGTTGAGCTCGATCCCGATCGGTCGCCCGATCGCGAACGCGCGGGTGTACTTGCTGGACGCTTATGGTGCGCCGGTTCCGTTCGGAGCGGCGGGTGAGCTTTACATCGGCGGGGCAGGGGTGGCGCGCGGCTATCTGAACCGTCCGGAGCTGACGGCGGAGCGGTTCATCGCCAGCCCGTTTGTGGACGGCGACCGGCTGTACCGGACCGGCGACCTGGGGCGTTATCTTCCGGACGGCAATCTGGAGTTTTTGGGCCGCAACGACGAGCAGGTGAAGATCCGCGGCTTCCGGATCGAGCCGGGCGAGATTGCGGCGCGGCTTTGCGAGCACGCCTGGGTGCGCGAGGCGGTGGTGGTGGCGCAGCAGGATGGCGCCGGCGAGAAGCGGCTGGTGGCCTATGTGGTATGTGCGTCCGAGGCAGGATCGGACGAGGACGATGGAGGCGGGCTTGCCGGCGCCCTGCGGGCGCATCTGAGCGCGCGGCTGCCGGACTACATGGTGCCGGCGGCGTTCGTGCGGCTGGCGGCGCTGCCGCTGACGGTGAACGGCAAGCTCGACCGCAAGGCGCTGCCGGGGCCGGCCGATGCGGCCTATGCGCTGGCGGCCTATGAGGCGCCGCGCGGCGAGGTCGAGACGATGCTGGCCGGGATCTGGGCCGAGCTTCTCGGTGTCGAGCGCATCGGGCGTCACGACAACTTCTTCGAACTCGGTGGCCACTCGCTGCTGGCGGTGCAGCTGATGGAGCGGCTGCGGCGGCTGTCGCTCGGGGTGGAGGTGCGCACCCTGTTCGCCAGACCGGTGCTTTGCGATCTGGCCGCAAGCCTTGGCAGCCATCGCGAGGTGGCGGTGCCCGCCAACCTGATCGACGAGCACAGCACGGCGATCACGCCGCGGATGCTGCCGCTGATCGAGCTGACGCAGGAAGAGATCGACCGGGTCGTCGCCACGGTGCCGGGCAGGGTCGCCAACATCCAGGACATCTATGGCCTGTCGCCGCTGCAGGACGGCATTCTGTTCCATCATCTTCTGGCCAGCCGGGGCGATCCCTATCTGCTGGTCAGTCAAATGGCGTTTGCCAAGCGTGGGCTGCTGGATGGCTATCTTGGTGCGGTTCAAGAGGTGGTGGACCGCCACGACATTCTGCGCACGGCCTTTGTCTGGGAGGGCCTGTCGAGCCCGGCGCAGGTGGTGTGGCGCAAGGCGGCCTTGGATGTGCTCGAGGTCGAGCTGGACGAGAATGGCGGTTCCGGTCGCGAGCAGCTGAAGCGGCGGTTCGATCCGCGTCAGTACCGCATCGATCTTGGCCGGGCGCCCTTGATGCGCTTCGTGATCGCGCGCGAGCCGGGCAGCGGGCGCTGGCTGCTGCTGCAGTTGCTGCATCATCTGACAGGGGATCACACGACGCTGGAAGTGATGCATGCCGAGGTGCGGGCCGTGCTGGCGGGACGCGGGCATGAGCTTGCTGTACCGCAGCCGTTCCGCAATCTGGTGGCGCAGGCGCGGCTTGGCATCGATGCCAAGGCGCATGAAGCGTTCTTCCAGGAGATGCTGGGCGACATCGACGAGCCGACGCTGCCGTTCGGGCTTCGCGAGGTGCATGGCGACGGCAGCGGGATCGGCGAGGCGCATCGGATGCTTCCGCAGGCGCTCAACGATCGACTGCGCGCTCAGGCGCGGCGGCTCAGGGTGAGCCTTGCGAGCCTGTGCCATCTGGCCTGGGGGCAAGTGGTGGCGCTGAGCAGCGGCCGAGAGCAGGCGGTGTTCGGCACGGTGCTGTTCGGCCGCATGCATGCGGGTGCGGGCGCCGACCGTGCGATGGGCCTGTTCATCAACACCCTGCCGGTGCGGCTCGACCTTGACGGAGCCGGTGTCGAGGCGAGCGTGCAGGCCACGCATGCGCGGCTTTCCGAGCTGCTGGCGCATGAGCATGCCTCGCTGGCGCTGGCGCAACGCTGCAGCGGCGTTGCGGCGCCGGCGCCGCTGTTCAGCGCGCTGCTGAACTACCGCCACAACACGCCGGCGGCCAAGTCCGGCTCAGGAACGGATGATGTCCTGGCCGGCATCGAACGGCTGGGCGGGGAAGAGCGCACCAACTATCCGTTGACGCTATCGGTGGAGGATTTTGGCGAGGCGCTCGGCCTGACGGCGCAGGTGGCGGAGCCAATCTCTGCGGATCGGGTCTGCGGCTACATGCAGCACACGCTCGAGCAGCTAGCAGATGCATTGGAGCAGGCTCCCGACAGACCGGTGCGGGAGCTGGACATCTTGCCGGCGGCTGAACGCAGCTATCTGCTGGAGGAGCTGAACCGGACGGCGGCGGCCTATCCGTCGCAGCGGTGCATCCACGAACTGTTCGAGCAGCAGGTGCAAAAGGCGCCGGAGGCGGTGGCGGTGGTCTGCGCGGACGAGCGGTTGAGCTATGGCGAGCTCAATGCGCGGGCCAACCGCCTGGCGCATCATCTGATCGCCTTCGGGGTCAAGCCGGACCTGCCGGTGGCGATCTGCCTGGAGCGCAGCCCGGCGATGGTGGTGGGGGTCTTGGCGATCCTCAAGGCGGGAGGGGCCTATCTGCCGCTGGACCCGGCCTATCCCAGCGCGCGGCTGCGCCAGGTGCTCGAGGATGCGGCGCCGCCGCTGCTGCTGGCCGATGCGGCCGGACGCGCCGCGCTGGGCGGCGACGGGCTCACCGGCGTGACGGTGCTGGATCTGGAGACGGCGACGCCGGCCTGGGCGGAGCTGCCGGCCACCGATCCGGACCCGCGCGCGCTCGGCCTCACCTCACGCCATCTCGCCTATGTCATCTACACCTCCGGCTCAACCGGCACACCAAAGGGCGTCATGGTCGAGCATCGGAGCTTGGTCAACTATCTGTGGCTGGCTCAGATCAGGCTTTATGAGCGTTTGTTCAAACAGTCGCGTGGTGCAGTTCGCCTCCTTCGGTTTTGATGCCAGCGCCTGGAGCTGATTATGGCGTTGGCTCAGGAGCCGCATTGCATTTGCCTGCGGATGAGCTCCGTCAAGCAGGTAACAAGCTATCGGATTATCTGCGAAGCGAAGCCATCACCCATGCGACGTTGCCTCCAGCATTGCTTCAGGAAGGCAGAATGTGGAATATTTGGCGTCGCAGGCTCTCATTCTTGCTGGAGAGCTGCCGAAGGCTGAACTCATCCGACGCCTGCCTGCAGCATCCATTGTCAACGCTATGGACCTACCGAAGGGACAGTCTGTGCGACGACGTGGAGCTGCCCGGATGAATTGATGGAGCCATCGTCCCGATCGGTCGCCCGATCGCGAACGCGCGGGTGTACTTGCTGGACGCTTATGGTGCGCCGGTTCCGTTCGGAGCGGCGGGTGAGCTTTACATCGGCGGGGCAGGGGTGGCGCGCGGCTATCTGAACCGTCCGGAGCTGACGGCGGAGCGGTTCATCGCCAGCCCGTTTGTGGACGGCGACCGGCTGTACCGGACCGGCGACCTGGGGCGTTATCTTCCGGACGGCAATCTGGAGTTTTTGGGCCGCAACGACGAGCAGGTGAAGATCCGCGGCTTCCGGATCGAGCCGGGCGAGATTGCGGCGCGGCTTTGCGAGCACGCCTGGGTGCGCGAGGCGGTGGTGGTGGCGCAGCAGGATGGCGCCGGCGAGAAGCGGCTGGTGGCCTATGTGGTATGTGCGTCCGAGGCAGGATCGGACGAGGACGATGGAGGCGGGCTTGCCGGCGCCCTGCGGGCGCATCTGAGCGCGCGGCTGCCGGACTACATGGTGCCGGCGGCGTTCGTGCGGCTGGCGGCGCTGCCGCTGACGGTGAACGGCAAGCTCGACCGCAAGGCGCTGCCGGGGCCGGCCGATGCGGCCTATGCGCTGGCGGCCTATGAGGCGCCGCGCGGCGAGGTCGAGACGATGCTGGCCGGGATCTGGGCCGAGCTTCTCGGTGTCGAGCGCATCGGGCGTCACGACAACTTCTTCGAACTCGGTGGCCACTCGCTGCTGGCGGTGCAGCTG